>DASSRO010000309.1:0-2663 GCA_035701745.1 Candidatus Sulfotelmatobacter sp.
CGGGAATATCTTCCAGGTTCAGCGCGCCCGTCGAATCCATCATGCGCGGGGTATCGAGTTTCAACGTCGGAACGATTGCCGGGCGGGAGCCGGTCGCAATAATTATGCGATCGAAACTGAGCGATTCTTCCGCACCGTCCGATTTGGTGATCCGCAAAGTGGCGGAATTCTCAAAGGCCGCGCGTCCCTGCACGTAACGAACTTTGCGCTGCTTGGAGAGAACACCGAGACCGCCCGTCAACTTCTTGACCACATTCTCTTTCCACGAACGCAGGCGCGCGAGATCGATTTTCGGGGCGGCGAAATCAATGCCCCAGTCTTTGGCCTGATGCGATTCCTCCAGCAGTTTGGCGACGTGCAGCAGCGCCTTCGAAGGAATACAGCCGCGATAAAGGCAGACTCCGCCCGGATTCAGTTCCGGGTCAATCAGGGTGACGCTCATGCCGAGATCGGCGGCAAGAAAAGCGGCGGCGTATCCACCGGGACCACCGCCAACGACTGCAATATTCAGGTTCGTGGTTTCAGACATGTTTGTGAAGAAGGTTTCAAAGTTTCACAGGTCCAAGGTTTCAAGGTCAAATTCACTCGACGAGTTGAGCTTTGAAACTTTGAAACCCTGAAACTTTGAAACCTGTAGTTTCTATCCTTGCACCGACAGCAGGAACGGCTGCTCGAAGGCCTCCGCAATCCAGCGCAGGAAGCGGGCCGCATCGGCGCCGTCAATCAGTCGGTGATCGTAGGAAAGCGAGAGTGGCAGAATGAGACGCGGCTCGAATTTGCCGTTGATCCATTCCGGCTCCATGCGCGAACGCGAAAGCCCGAGGATCGCCACTTCCGGATAATTCACGATAGGCGTGAAGCCCACGCCGCCAATGCCGCCCAGATTGGTAATCGTAAATGTACCGCCTTCCATATCCGCGGGTGTTAGCTTTTTATCGCGCGCTTTCTTGGAGAACTGCGACAACTCGACTGCCAGTTCGACAATATTTTTCTTATCGACCTCGCGGATTACCGGGACAAGCAGTCCGCGGTCCGTATCGGCGGCGACGCCGATGCTGATGTATTGCTTGTAGACGATTTCTTCCTTCTCGATGTCGATGCTGGCATTGAACTGCGGAAATACTTTGAGCGCCGCCGCGCAGACTTTCAGCGCGATCGCGGTGACCGTCATCTTCCCGCCCGCCTCTTCCGCTTTCGGGGCGAACCTCGCGCGCAACTGCTCGAGCTCCGTGATGTCGGCGCGGTCGTGCTGGGTAACGTGAGGGACCGTGTTCCACGCTTCCGCGAGATGCTCGGCGGTCTTGCGGCGTACTCCGCGCATGGAGACTCGTTCGATCTTGCCCCACTTGGCGAAGTCAGGAAGCTGCGGCTGAGCAAAATGCCCGGCGCGCGGAGGGGCTTGGGCCGCTGTGGCTGCTGCAGACAGCAGGCTTTTCGCATAAGCCTTAACGTCATCTTCGCTTATTCGGCCGCCCGGCCCGGAGCCTTTTACCTCGTAGATGTCAACGCCAACTTCGCGAGCAAATCGTCTCACGTGCGGGGCTGCGGGAATCGGCTGGCGATGCTCTGTGCCGGCAACCTTCCCCAACTGTGCCGGCATGCTGAAAGCTGCTGGGTCCGCCTTCTGCGGCTGGTCGGGCGGCAGGGCCTGCTCTTCGGTTTTGCCCTCGGCGCGAATCGCCGCCTGAAATGCGAGGCGCGCGCCGTGCTGTCCGGATACATGTTCTACCGGAGCGTTCCGCGCGCGAGTGGTTTCGGTCGACGCAGCTTGCCCACCCTCGAGCGTGAAGATCACCTGCCCAACTTTGATCTTCTCGCCCTCTTTTACCTTCACGTCTTTCACGACGCCACTGACCGACGACGGAACCTCGACCACGGCCTTGTCCGTCTCCAACTCCATAACCGGTTGGCCTTCGGAAACTTTGGCGCCGGGGGCGATCATCAACCGAACCAGATCGCCTTGAGAAATATTCTCGCCAAGCTCAGGGAGTTTAAATTCGCTCGCTCCTGAGCTAATAGAAGGAGGACTGCCGCTGGCCTTTGCCGGACTCTGAGCCGGAGGTGCGGCGGCCTTTGCCGGAGGCGCTTTCTCAACTGACGGCTGCGGTGCCTGCTCCTGCAGTACCCGCGCTGGCACCGATGCCTTTGCGGGGGCGGCCGGTTGAGAAGATGCTTTCTCTTCCGCACCATCCACCGTGAAGATCACTTGACCCACTTTGATCTTGTCGCCTTCTTTGACCCGAATTTCCTGTACCGTTCCACTCACCGACGACGGGACTTCGACGACAGCCTTGTCGGTTTCCAGTTCCATGACCGACTGGCCGGTGCTCACATTGGCGCCAGGCGCAACCATGAGGCGCACAAGGTCGCCCTGTTCGATGTTTTCTCCCAGCTCGGGAAGTTTGAATTCAATCACCGCGTCCATTCCTCTTTAATTTCTTTCGGCTCACTAGCTGATGGCGGGGTTCGCCTTTTCGGGATTGATCCCCAGTTCCTGGATCGCTCGTTTCACCACATCGCTGCCAATCTTTTGCTCGCGCGCCAGCGCTCCCAGCGTAGCCAGAACAATGTGCTTGGCATCCACTTCGAAAAAGTCGCGCAGTGCCACACGATTCTCACTTCGTCCGAAGCCGTCCGTTCCCAGGGAAACGAGTTGGCCGGGC
>DASSRO010000310.1:0-2689 GCA_035701745.1 Candidatus Sulfotelmatobacter sp.
CGACGATCCCTTTGCGCTAAGCGTCCAGGATCGATTCGTTGATGACGAGGAGCGATGGCAAACGTCGGGAATGATCGACGATGTTCTTCCGATGGTCGTCGCACATACCTGGACATATTGTGAAGGCGACGAGGTGATTCGCTTGATATCGGCTCGAAAGGCAACGTGTAATGCGCCGCGATCTTCTCGCCTGATATTCTCACGAAGTTTTCCAGCAGGTCTCTCAGATTCGCGGGCGGCTGGACGAGGCCGTATCGATGGGGGGCAGCTTGGCAGGTAGGATAGGATACTGGCTTGTGTAGGCACGGAGAGTATCCCGGTGTCCGGGAGTGCCAAAACCTTAAAGAGGAGCGCCCGGCAAAAGCAGCCGGGCGATCTTCGCGTTTTGTAGCCCAAGGCCTTCGCTCGGGAGCTTCACCAAAGAAATGCAGGCTGTTTTTGTTTTTCTCGTCTTAAGAGAGAAAGGCCCTCCCAGACCCGATCAGGATCTGGGAGGGCTATCGTGCCGATTTCTTCGGAGCCAGCTCCGTCGCATCGGCCTTGGGCATCCGCTCGGGCGCGACCCCTTGCGGATATCGATGCCAGCAATCCGGACTAATCCGGCAAACGGTATTGACCATCAGCCTGGGCGAGAAGACCCTTTCGGCAGGCTTCCGTGATGGCTATTTGCGCGGTGCGTTTTGAACACTCCGTGAGTGTCATGATTTGCTGGCGAAGTTGGTTGTAGCGGGCCTGGTCTCCCAGTTCGGTCAGGGCCTGTCGAACATCGGCAGGTTCTACTTTGCGGCGGTCAGCAACGACCACGGGTTTCAATGGTTCGCCACTTGCCGAGAACCAGAGCGCTGCCGAGTCGAGCTGAAGCAAGCGCGGCGGCTGTGGCGCCGCGTAACGAAACTGGAAACGCAGTTCGACGGTATTGAACTGGGGTGACGGTCGGGTCAGCAGCACATAGCTATCTCCCACGGCGTGCAGAGCGCTGGAGCCGCGGAATGCGCTGCCGATTTCGTAACGGCCTATCGACTTGCGCACATGATGGACCACGATCAGCGCGGCGCGCGCAGCCTCGCGTAATCGCAGCAGGCTTTGGCACAGAGCCGCCATGGCGCGTGTATCGTTTTCGTCCTGGTCGTGCGTGGAATAGAGCGGGTCCAGGATAATGATCTCCGCGGCCGCCGCACGTGCCGCCACCAGGAAGTGTTGCAGCCCTTGCGGCGCACTCAGCAGATTGCCGGTGGCGCGAGTATCGATGAAAAGGTTCTGGTCGGCAGCATTGCCCATCGCACGACGCATGATTGCCAGCCGGTTCACAAACTGCGGGATGGGCAGTTCGAACTGGCAGACAAGCACACGGCGTGCCTGCGAGATCGGAAAGCCGAGGCGGTCCGAACCTGCCGCTAACGAGAGCGCGAGGTTCGCAACCAGGAGTGATTTGCCGACTTTCGGTTCGCCTCCAACAAACAGGATGCCCTGCGCTGGTAAGAGCCCTGGCTCGACAAGGCAGGGTGGTGGCGCCGGCGACTGCTGTTCGAGAAGTTGCGCCAATGAAAGGACCGATGGCGGTGGAGTCTTGCTCATAACAGAGCCTCGGTGGTGGCGTCTAGCAGAATCGCCTCATTCACCGCGGATAATTTGCGTGTCGCCGCTAGGCGTAGCGCGGTCATGACCAGTTTGTTGACCTTGCGCAGGATTCCTTTGGTAGCTTGGTACAGCGCCTGACGGGCTGTCTCATCCAGCAGCGGTTGCGAAACGCCTGCGCTTTTGAGTTGGTGTGCAAGATACGCGTCCAGTTCCTCGCGCGAGAGCCCTTCCAGGTGATATTGCACGGCGATGCGCTGCCGCAATGGCTCGTGCATCTGAAGCGACAGCGTCCGGCGTAGAAGCGGCTCCCCGACCAGGAGCAACGTCAGATAATGCGAGGAATCCATGTCGAAGTTCAGCAGCAGAGGCAACTGTTCGAGAGCGGGGTGCCGCAACAGTTGCGCTTCGTCGCAGATGAGGATGGGATGCTGCTTCTTGCTTTTGTTGAGGTGCACGATAGCCTCGGAGATCTGGCGGACCAAATCGCCGCGATAATGCGCTGGCTCCAGATCCAGCTGCAGAGCCAGTTGGCGGAGCAGATCCAGGGCCGATCCCGAGGTCCAGTGCAGATATAGAATCTTATATAGGTTGGGATTTAGGCCGGCGGTGAACGTGCGCGCCGCGGTCGATTTGCCCGCGCCGACCTCGCCAGTCAACAGGCCAGCGCCGTGATGATCGACCAGGAACTGAAGACGCGCCCTGACCTGGCTCCACGCTTGCGATGCAAACAACTGCTTGGCGTCGGGGTTGTCGCTGAACGGAGTCTTTTTGAAACCAAAGAACGCTTCTACCATGGCGGCTCCTCCTCGTCCTTTTTCTTCACGAGCAGATCGACGAAGTTGATGCCGGTCGGTTCCGGATCGGCGGCTTTGGCAGGCTTGGTCGAGGGCAACTGGCCGTTAACCACGGCGTCGACCAGCCGCGCCGTTCCTTCGGATTTGCCCTGGAAGAAAATCTCGACGAGGGCGGGATCGAGAGGATCGAAGCGGGCCTCGACTGTTTCCCCGGCGAGATGGGGCGGCGCTTCGTAGAAGCGATTTTGTAGCAGGAAGGTGCAATCGCGGCGGACTACACGATCCAACCGGTGAAAGAAGAGGCGGCGGAAGTCGGT
>DASSRO010000311.1:0-3320 GCA_035701745.1 Candidatus Sulfotelmatobacter sp.
GGAGAAATGACGAAGGGTTAGCTTCCTCCCCGGTCTGCTTCGTCTTCGAGAGGTATTCTTATGAATCGAACGACGGGATTATTCGCGGGCTTCCTGTTGGCCATCAGCCCCTTAGCGCTTTCCCAGGAACAGCAGCCGGCGCCCCAGTCTCCTGAAGACGCTCTCATCATTCATCAGCTGATTGACTGGTCACGGTTTCAAAAGCCGCAGCCCGCACCCGAACCGCTTCCGCCTCGTGATACTCCCGTCCCCCAGCCAGACAAGCAGGATCAGCAGGGCAACCAGCCGGGGGAGGCCCAAACTCAGGACCAAACCCCTACCACTCAATCATTTACCGGAAAAATCATTCGCGACGGGAACAAATATGTCCTGAAGGTGGCCAGCGATACGACCTACGAATTACGCGAAGAGGGCGACGTGAGCCGTTATGTGAATCAGACAGTAAAGGTCATAGGCAATCTAGATACGGGCAGCAACTCTATTCGTGTCGTGAAGATCGAGCTGCTGTCCTAAAAGCTCAGAACTTAATACCCGAATACAAGATTTACCCTAGTGCCTTGAGTACGGAAACGTACTAGTTTAGGGCATATTCGTGTCAACCTTGAAGGAGTAGTGTCAGACTACTTTTCTCCTTCCTCCGCGGATCCCGAATTTGGAGGTTTAGCATGAGCGTTCATGGAACCGCCGCCTACGCTATGTATCCTCGCAATGTGGCCTTAGCCGAAGTTGTATCCACGTTGAATCGTGCGGGATTTGGCAATGAAGATATCTGCATGGTGTTATCGCCCGCTCATCCATTTGCAACCGCCGTTGAAGACGCGACGATTGGCATCGTCGCAAAAGAGCAGAGCGCCTTAAGCGCCCGCCTGATTGGGTGGTTCTCCCAGCTCGGCGCCGTGGTAATTCCGACCCGCGGCTTTTTTATCCGCTCTCACGCTTTCTTGCAAGCTTTGGTCGGGGAACAGAATTTCCCCGCTCTGTCGCGAGGATCGCGAACTCTGTTGGGTCTAGGCTTCTCGGAAGACGAAGCCAGGAGACTCGGCCATCAGCTCAGCGATGTGGGCGCGCTGGTTTATGTTTCTTGCAAGGAAGGCGCCCAGACCGATGGGGCCATTGAATTGTTGCGTCGCGCCGGAGCCCGAGAGGCAGCCGGCCTGCCTATGGCGCAAGCTGCTCACGCCGCGGCTGCTTGATCGCCTTCTGCCAATTCCGCGCCTGCACGGCGTTGGGAAATTTCTACCCGATGGTCTGTCAACTTCGGGATGCCGATGCCGCCCCTGTTCCTTCCTGTCATAAACTTAGGCTGTACTCGGAAGGACATGGCGGCGCGGCCATCGACTTGCATCCATTCCAGCTGACACTTTGCAAAGCACCCATTTTTCCGCTGTGGGGGATCGAGGATCTCTGACATGAAACACCATCGTGTTTGGATTGAGATCCTGCTGCTCGGCACCCTAGTTGCCCTCGCGCTCGCTCTTTTGATTGCTCTTGGCGCTGCCGCCGGAGCCACCTCGGACGAACCCAGTGCCCGCCAGGAAACTCCCTCGCCCGCTGGACAAACTTACGAAGGGCTGGTCACTTGCTCCCGTTGCGGAGCCCGGCACTCGCGTGCTCTGGGGCAAACCGCGGGCGATTGTACTCGCCTCTGCGTGCGCAGTGGAGTAGGCTTTGCGCTCGTCGATTCCGACACAACCTACTTGCTCGATGGGGATCTGGGTGTTCTGGGTAGACTTGCGGGCAAGCGAGCCAGAGTGGTCGGCGAGCTTAATGGAAATACGCTCAGGGTTTTTTCCGCCGCCCAAAATTGAGTATCCGCTCGCTCAGAACTTTCGAATCCGGCAGGAAATTTTATTTGTGTTTTAAAATTTGTGCGCGACGGGTTCCTCTTCCATGCGGGAAGCAAGGGCCTGCCGCCCTTCCCTCAGCCGCTTCTACCGAAAAAAACTGGTATCTTCATAGTCAGCCTTAAGTCGATCGGTACAGAATTCACCGTATTGTTTCCAATCGCCTCAATTAGTCTAATTCAAATGCGAATCTGGCCTCATTTCATGCAGCGTTGTTCGCAATTTTTCGTACCCGGGGGAAATTGGATCTTTATGTCTGAGCTACGAATCAATTCCGAAGCGTCTTTCGTCAAGCGCGCTATTGAGTTTTGGCCGTACGTGTTCATAGTTATTTCAGTCACCGGTTTAGCCTACATCGCTCTTAGCGCAACTCACTAAAATCTTCCATTCGCTAATCTCTCCTTGACTCACGCAGTAATCCCATCAGATTTACGTTCCTGATCTAAGGCATACGCCGGATACTGCCTGCGTTGAGGCATCCGCATACTCAGTTTGAGGTGAGCGCAACTTCGAACATCGCTCACTTCCAAGATTGGCAGTTAAACGACGCCGCTAAGCGCGAACCGTTCGAAATCCTGGAGGCTTGAAACATATGTCAAAGAAGCTAGCATTGTTATCCGTTGTTTTGTGTTGTGGCAGCTGGGCAGTAGCACAGAGCTCGGCAGGAGGTGCAGCGCCTGCAGGTAGTTCGAGCTCCGCCGGACAGAGTTCCGCCGGACAAAGCTCAACCCCGGGTTCGCCGGCGACCCCGCCAGCCCGCACTGCGACGCCACCAGCCCAGACCGCCACGCCACCGGCTGGAACAGCTACGCCGCAAACTACGCCGGGGCAAACCCCGGGTCAGGCTACTCCCGGCTCCGCCGCACCCGGCCAAACTCCGAATACGGCCACGCCCGGCACTTCTCCCAACAACACGACACCTGGCAGCACAACGCAACCATCGAACACAACTCCTAATTCCTCGCCGAGCGGCTCACCCTGCGGAACCATGCCCAACTCGGGTAGCGGATCGACAGGCTCCACGCCGAACACTGGATCGTCTACACCCAATCCTGCGACGCCGGGAAGCCAGGGCAACAGCAATGCCTCTCCGGGGATGAGCCCCACTCCAGGCACGCCGTGCCCGCCATCAGCGAGCAGCCCGTCGTCACCGCATTCGTAGGCTGATTCTCAAGTTTCAATAACTCACGCGTTACTCTTCGCGGGCCCCGCCAAGTCGGGCCCGCATTTTCTTGCCTCAACTCGGCCAAAATGAGGGCTTCCGTTCGCTTGATTGTGGCATCAGAATTTCATGCACCCTGACAAACTTTTCCCTTACGAGCTTCGCATTCCCTCCGAACCCGAGCCCTTTCCGGTGAAGGAGCCGCCAGACCCGCCTGAGAATCCGGACATGCCGGTGCGTGAACCGGACCCTGATCAACCCTTTCAGATCTGACTCGTCGCCTCTCGCCCCACCCTACAGTGAAAGGCGGATTG
>DASSRO010000312.1:0-5353 GCA_035701745.1 Candidatus Sulfotelmatobacter sp.
CTTGGCGGGGTGCGGGGATCGCATATTGTTCTGCCTCGATTTCCAGGGGCCCCGAGCGTGGCCCTTTACTCCGAAGCCGCAGACGGCCGCCCCGTTTTTGTATTGCCGTGGAACGAGCAGGTGCTGGTGGGTACGACCGAAGTTCCAGACACCGGTGATCCGGGAAGGACCGCGCCGGCCAATGAAGAAATTGAATACCTGCTGCGCAGCGTGGCGAAATTGTTTCCGAAGGCGAAGATTACAGCGCAGGACATTAAGTATGCGTTTGCGGGAGTGCGGCCTCTGCCGAACTCGCCGGGGAACAAGGCGTCGGCGGTGACGCGGCGGCACTTCCTACACGACCATACTGGGGAGGGTGCGGCGCGGCTGATCTCGGTGATTGGCGGCAAATTGACTACTGCCGCTTCGCTGGGGCGGGAATGCGCGAGAAAGCTTGGCGTCGATGTTTCCGAGCCGAAAATGATCGCCCTGGGACCGCAGGGCTCGCTCGATCCGATGGTTGATCAGGAAGTTCTGGAGATTGCGCGGGCGGGCTCGGTGAGTGAAGAAACAGCTCGCGGCATCATGGAGTGGCACGGTGCACGGGCCATGGACATTGCCCGCATGGCGCTGGTGAGCGCTGAGTTGCGGGCACCGGTTTGTCCTCATAGTTCGCACATCGTCGCCGAAGTGGTGGAGGCTTACCGCAAAGAGTACGCGGTCACGCTGGGTGACGTGCTGCTGCGGCGAGTGCCGGTGGCGCTGGGAGCATGCTGGTCGGAATCCTGCAGCCGGGAGGCGGCGCTGCGCATTGGCGCCGTGCTGGGCTGGAACGAGCAGGATATGGGAGCGAACCTGGAAGCGTTTGAAACGGAGCGGACGGCATTCATGAAGAAACCAGCACGCGGGGCGTCCGCGCTGGAAGCGGCCGCCGACTAACTCACCGCTTTTTTCTCGAACTGCCGCAATCCCACAATCAGCAGCAACACGTCAAAGAAAAGCAGGGCCAGAAGCACGGCTGTGATCGGTAGGTGCGCGAACTGCGGGACCAAAGCGGCGCGCAGTCCTTCGCTGGCATAGACCAGCGGATTGATGAGCACAACTTTTTGCAGGATGGGGAATGGCTTCAGGGCGCTCCACGGGTAGTAGGTGCAGCCGAAGAAAATCATGGGAGTCATCACCATGCTGAACATCAGGCCGATGTGCTGCTGGTTGATGCTGCATCCTAAGGCAAGTCCTCCGCAGGCGGAGAATCCTGCGACCAGCAAAATCATCAGTGCAAAAGTGAGCGGAGAGCCGACGCTGATGTGCACTCCGCGGCCGAGCACGAGCCATGCGAGCGGCAGCACAACGAGGCCAGCGACCAGAGCTTGCAGCATTCCGGCGATAACTTTCTCGATCGCCAGCCAGCCTACATCGATGGGGGCGAGCAGCCGGTCTTCGATTTCGCGGGTCCACTGAAATTCAGCGATCAGCGGCATGGCCACCGCCCAGACGCCGGTGAAAACCATGCTGATGGCGATAATGCCGGGGAGCAGAAGGCTCTTATAGGCCTCGGGCATGTAGCCGCTGCCGACCATCACCTTGCCGAAGACAAAGACGAACAATAACGGCTGCAGAAAGGTCTGCATCAGGAGTTGAATCGCATTTCGTCGCGCGACGTGAGCATCGCGCGCCAGCATTGCGCCAAAGGTTTTCCAGTTCAATCGCGCAGGCTCCTTCCAGTATGGTGCAGAAACAAATTTTCCAGGCTGGGTTCGAGGATGTGAACGTCGGACAATTCGGCGCCGGCATTGGCCGCCAATGTAGCGATCTCGGGGATCAGCGACCCGCCGCGGTCGGCATAAACATCGGCGCCGGTGCTGTCGGCGGCGCGCACTTCGCGCACGCCCGCCAGCGACTGCAAACGCTGCAGTAATTCTGGGGTCTGTTTTCCGAAGCGAAGTCTCAGCAGGAAGCCTCCGGGGATCGAAGCCTTCAAATCGGAAGGCGTGCCGACAGAGATCACGTGACCGTGGTCGACGATGGCCAGACGCTGACAAAGCGCGTCAGCTTCTTCCATGTTGTGGGTAGTGAGCAGAACAGTTTTACCTGCCTGATGATATTCGCGAATGATCTCCCACAGCAGTATGCGGGTTTGGGGATCGAGTCCGGCGCTGGGTTCGTCGAGAAACAGGACTTGGGGATCGTGCATCATGGCGCGGGCGATGGAAAGACGCTGCATCATGCCGCCGGAAAAGCCTCGCACCATCTGGCTGGCGCGCTCGGTGAGTTTGAATTTTTCGAGCAAAGCGTCGGCGCGCTCGTTTCTGAGTTTCGATCCGATTCCGAAATAGGCAGCATGGAAAACGAGAATCTCGCGCGCGGTCAAAGAGAAATCCAAGTTCGGCCGCTGGGGAACCACGCCGATCAAGTGCTTCACAAGAGCCTGTTGTTTCCAGACATCGAAATCGCCGATCCAGGCTTGGCCGGAGGTGGGCCGCACGCGGGTAGTAAGAACTCCGACGGTGGTGGATTTCCCTGCGCCGTTAGGACCGAGCAGGCCGAAGATTTCGCCGGGCAGAACTTCCAGCGAGAGTCCGTCGAGGGCGGGAATCTGGTTCTTGGGCTGCTTTGAGCCCTTGGCGTCGGCGCGCGCAATGAAGCCTCCGGCGGCGCCCAAGGGCGGAGCCGAGTTGTAGACCTTGCGCAGATCCTGGGTACGAATGCCAACGGCCATGGGGGCGATCCTCGATCCGGAAGAACTGAGTTTGGGCAGTATATCGTAGAGACACTTTTGAAAACGTCGGAGACAGAATGCAGCACTCCGCGCGGGGTGAACGCCGTTGCGACCGCGGCAAGGGGACTCAAGGGGCTACTCTGAAGCAGCGAGGGTACGGCACAGCAGGCTGGTGTTGTCGCTGATGATGCCATCAACGCGGGAGCCGGCGAGACGGTGCATTTCGGTGGGTGCGTTGACGGTCCAGACTAGAATCTTCTTCTTCGCAGCCTTGATCTGCTGCAGGAGAGCCGGGTCCACGATTTTGTAATGAGGAATCACAAATTCCACCGGGAGTTCGCTCCAGCGCCGAAGTTGAGCTTTGGTTTCGCAGATGAGACCTAAGGGAACTGTTTGGTTCAGGGCGTGTAGATCGCGCAGCACTTCCGACAGGAAAGAAGAGACGACAAATCCGCGACGAGGTGGATGGTTCTGCAGCAGAGCTAGAGCGATCTTTTCGAGTCCGGCAACTTTGAGTTCGATGTCGAGAAAGGCACGGTCCCGGTAACGCGCCAGAACGTCCTCCAAATTGGGTAGCGCAGAGATCTGCGCCGCTGAGGCTCGCGCGATTTCGATGGTGCCAGTCCGCGGATCGTGGCAGACCACAGGGTGTCCGTCGGCGGTGAGGCGAACGTCGAATTCGAAGCCGTCGCAGCCGTCGGCCAGGGCCCGGTCAAATGATTCCACGGTGTTTTCAGGAATTGACTTAAGGGCGCGCGCCCCCCGGTGACCAAGAAGCAGCGGGCGCGAGCCGGGGCGTGTCATGCGGGGAGGAATCAGTCGAGGTCGAAGTCTCGAATGGGCTTGCCGGTATCGGGCGTTTCTTTGGCTTTGCGCACGGCCTCCTGAAACTTCTTCTCGAGCAGATCAGAGGCGTTCCTCTGGGCCTCGACGGACTGCTGGAAGATCGACTCGCGGCGGCTATCCTGCTCTCGCATCGCTTTAGCGGCCGCTTCCATGTCATTGAACGTTTTCGGCTTCACGGCCGCGGTGTGAGCGATGACGGCGCGGGTGGAGATATCGATTTTGAGCACCGCATTGCAGCACGGACACGTTACTTCGAAATTGGGGTCTTTCTTCGCCATTTGAGCGAATGATACCGCAAAAAGGAGCGAGGGGGACAGTTCAGTTCTCAGTTCTCAGTTCTCGGTTCTCGGTTCTCAGTTCAGTTCTCGGTACTGCTCTTGGCCCGAACCACGGGAGCAACGCTATGGTTCTGCACCTGCGCTCGGTTCCCAGTTCTCAGTTCTCAGTCCTCGGTTCTGCTCTTGGCCCGAACTATGGGAGTAACGCTATGGATTTCGGCGGGTCATTCTGAGAACTGAGAACTGGGAACTGAGAACTGTCTTCGGGGTCGTTCTGAGAACTGAGAAGTGGGAACTGAGAACTGCTTCAGTGCTTGAGCTTGATGGGGAAAATGTGAAAAAGACTGAGCATTTCCCATCCCAGCAAAAAGACGGACACCAGAACAACCAGTACGGCCATCAGTTCGCCGAAGGTGAGGCCGCGGCGGGTAGGCTCAAGGCGGCGGGCAGCGAGGCTGAGAATGTTGAGCGTGGCAAAGCCGAAGACCACCGCCCAGAGAATGTTGTAGACGTCTTCCCGCGACCCGCGATAAAGCGCGGCGACGGTTATAGCCGCGAGCATGGCGGCGTAAGCGCGCGCAGCGGTGTAAAGCGCGAGCGCCACGCGCGTAGAGCGAGCGAAGCTCGCAATCGTCGACACAGCCGCGGATAGCACCATGAGTTGAATCAGGCTCTGCCAGCCGACCTTCGAGGCTCAAGCCGGAATGATCTTACATCTTTTTCGCTTCGGGTTCATGCCTTAGCCAAAGCCTGCGAGCGCTGGTCTGGAAAGATCCGGAAGCCTTCTGGGTTGGTTAATATGGAGCATGGCAAAACGCCGTTTTGTGTTTTTCGACGTGGGCAACACGCTCCTGTTTCCGAATCGAGCGCGCATGCTGGCGCCGTTGCCAGAAGAGCGCCATCCCACGCTCGAAGCCTGGCAGGCGCTGGAGCGGCGGACCAAGCATGAATTTGATGCGGAATACATGGGCGGCAATGTCGATCACAGTTTCTGGTGGACCTTTCATACTTATCTATTGCAAGGACTGAAGGCGATGGACGACGGCTTGCGCGACAAGTTGGTGGTAAACACGCAGGACTCGGCGAATTGGGATCAGATTCTGCCGGGCACGCGGGATGCGCTGGAAAGGATTCGGAAGAAATATAAGATTGCCGTCATTTCCAACGCCGACGGCAGGATCGACGAGGTGCTGCGGCGCTGCGGGATCGTGGATTGCTTCGAGAGCATTACCGACTCCGGCAATGTCGGACACGAAAAGCCTCACCCCGCGATCTTCGAAGCCGCGCTAAGCGAGATGAGAGCCGATCCGGCGGACAGCCTGTACGTAGGCGATGTGTACTCTGTCGATTATGTGGGTGCGCGCAAGGCGGGAATGCAGGCCGTTCTGTTTGACGTGGCGGGAGCGTATCGCGAACGCGAATTTCCACGCGTGGAGTCGCTCGCCGGTTTGGAAAAGTGGCTTAAGGAATAGTTGAGAACAAGGAGGTGCAAAACATGTTCGATTCGACGCGTTTCGCGTTGTTTCTAACT
>DASSRO010000313.1:0-12179 GCA_035701745.1 Candidatus Sulfotelmatobacter sp.
CAGCAATTCCATGATTCCGAAATAGCGCTGCAGTTCCAGGTGCGTCCAGTGATAGAGCGGATTGCGCAGCGTGTAAGGAACAGTCCGCGCCCACGCCAAAAACTTTTCATACGGCGACGCATCGCCGGTCACATACTTTTCCGCGATGCCATTGGCGCGCATCGCCCGCCACTTGTAGTGATCGCCCTCCAGCCAGATCTCGAACAGGTTGGCGAACCGCCGGTTTTCCGCAATGTCCCGCGGCGAAAGGTGGCAGTGATAGTCGAGAATCGGCTGCGGCGCGGCAAATTGACGATACAATCGCCGCGCCACCTCGTTCGATAGCAGAAAATCTTCGGTGAGAAAGCCGGTCATAGGCTCAGGCGGCGCATCCGCGAGGTTTGAGAATTTTCAAGCCAAGAATCATAGCAGCTCACGAATCGCTTGACGCCGGGCCAGTGCGCCTTGTCTAGTGATCAATGCCTTACGATGTGCGCAGAGTTTGCGGAAGGGCGCGGCTTCAGCCGCGCCTTTAAGCTTGAGCTTGAGATCGCGCTTTAGCGCCTGAGGTGTACGCGGCTCTTTTCCGCGCCTGATGCCGATTCACGTCGCCGCTGCTAAACAGAGATAGAATGACCATCCGCCCCATCCCGATCCCCGACCAACTCACCGCCCCTGCCGCGATCGGCCGACGCCGCTGGCTCATCTGCTCCATTCTGTTTTTCGCCACCTCGGTCAACTACATGGACCGCCAGGTCATCGGCCTTCTCAAACCGACGCTGCAACTGCAGTTCGGCTGGACTGAAGTCGGCTACAGCAACATCGTGCTCGCCTTCCAGTTCGCCTACGGCGCCGGATTACTTTTCATCGGAAAGCTGATCGACCGCCTGGGCACGCGCAAGGGATTTTCGCTCGCCGTATTCGTCTGGAGCGCCGCGGCCATGGCTCACGCCGCTGCAAGTTCGGTCTTTCAGTTCGCGGTGGCGCGATTCGCCCTCGGCCTGGGTGAAGCCGGAAGTTTCCCAGCATGCGTGAAAGCAGTCGCCGAGTGGTTTCCCAAGCGCGAACGCGCGCTGGCCACGGGCTTGTTCAACTGCGGCTCGAACATCGGCGCGATTGTCACTCCCCTCATCGTTCCCTGGATCACCTACCGCTTCGGATGGCGCATGGCCTTCATCGGCACCGGAGCCCTGGGTTTCATTTGGATCGCCGCCTGGCTCGCCATATACCGTCGCCCCGAGCACGACAAACTTATTTCGACCGCCGAACTCGCCTACATCCAAAGCGACGTTCAGGAACAGACCGCAACAATTTCCCTGCGCGCCATGATCACCCACCGCCAGGCATGGGCCGTCGCCCTGGGCAAGTTTTTCACCGACCCCATCTGGTTCGTTTATCTGTTCTGGATGCCCGACTTCCTCAGCCGCAATCTGGGGCTCGACTTGCGCGGCATGGCGTTGCCGCTTTTCGTCATCTACAGCGGCGCCAGCGTGGGAAGCGTTGCCGGAGGATGGCTCTCGTCTTCGCTTCTGAAGCGAGGATGGTCGGTGAACGCGAGCCGAAAAACCGCGCTGCTCGTATGCGCTCTCGCCGTCACGCCCATCATGATCGCCGCATTTACCAAAAATGCCTGGCTCGCCGTTTTCCTGGTTGCGATTGCCGCCGGAGCGCATCAGGGATGGTCGGCAAATATTTACACGCTGGCATCGGACATGTTTCCTCGGAGCGCTGTCGCCGCCGTCGTCGGCTTCGCCACCATGATCGGCATGATCAGCGGCATGCTCGTCTCCAAGGCCGTCGGCTACATTCTGCAGCGCACCGGTTCCTACGTGCCCGTATTCGTGATGGCGGGATTGGCTTACCTCGTCGCGTTCGCCTTCGTGCAACTGCTGGCTCCGCGGCTCGAACCCGCGCAAGTCTGATCTATTCAGAACGCAATTGCCCGCGAACAACGGTGAGAGAAGCCGCTGGCAATACGTACCCGGTGCCGCGCTCACCATTGAACGTCGAAGTTCCCGGCGGGCCATCCGGATCGGCGTGGCCCTTCTTGCGGTCCGGATGCCATTGGTACTGTTCCTTTCCAAACCTGACCATCGTAACGGGCCCCGCGAAGAATGACTCCCGATTCCCGTCAGCCCCCTGAAACGCGATTCGTACCGTGTGAGCTTGGTCGTGATCTTTGTTGATGAGCATCAGCGCCCATTGGCCATCCGGGCGGTGCAGCGCGTAAGCCGTCACCAGCACATGCCCCTGCGCATCCTTCACGTCACTTGCTGCCAGATACTGCTGATGCTCCGCGTCTTTCGGCTCCGCCCACTCCTGGGTGATCAGTTGCGCGGCGAAGAACTGCGCCGTTGGCTGCTGAATTTCGTAATGATCGTTCACCATGAACATGTGATACGTTCCCCAACTGTTCGCGCACGCCGGATGCGGCGGCGAGTACGACAAGTCGTGATAGTAGTGCGTGCTCTCCCCGCCCGCGCTCAGAAATCCTCCAAAAGAATCCGCCAGCCACAGCGCTCCGAAAATGTCGACCGCGGCCTCGCCCCCGTGATCATTGGTTTCGGTGTCGAGCAGCGGAATTCCGGGCGGCAGTCCATCGTCGCGCCAGACTTTCATGATGTGCGTAATCAGCTCCGGTTCCTGATAAAGATTCTCCCAGGGTGTTTCGCAGCCATCGTAGGGATAATGTTCGAACGACATGAATGCCAGGTCCTGCATGCGTCCGTGAGCTTTCAGGTAGTCGAGGAACCGCCCCAGCCACGAAGTTCGCCCCTGTGCATCTGGCCAAGCTTTGATGTCCTCTGTCACTCCTTCGAAGACGGGCCCGCCCAGTTTGAAGCCGGGATCCACGCGATGCAGTGCGGTCGCGAACTGCAAATACAGCGCCGCGTAATCTTCCGGCTGCATGTACTGCCCGTCGGGCTCCTCTCCCATTTCCACGTAACGGACGGGATAGCCGCGCTTCTTGATGTACAACATCTGCGCCGCCGCGTCCTCTGGCGTGCTATACAACATCGCGATGGGCACGATGGCAGGCAGGCCGCGCGTGATTCCGCTGGTAAAAAACAGATCGAACCCCGGCTGATCTCCTGATTCCATGCGGTCCGGCGCGACATACAAATCCGACGCTTCGTGCCAGGGATCGACCGACGAACACAGCGTCAGCGTCTGTTTCTGATCCGGCGAGTGGTGCAGCAGATCCTGGAATTCTCCCCGTTCATCGACTTTGCCCAAATACAGCTCCCGGATCGCATAACCCGTGCAGTTGCGGCGATCGGCCGATCCGTGAGTGTCGCAGGTGTTCGAAGAGTGTTTCATCACGATGCGCACGAACTTGGTCGCCACCGGCGACGATCCCATGTTCAAAGTTTCTATTCCGCCCTTGCCGTCAACGACGCTTCCCTGGGGAAAGACTTTCCACGTCCCTTTGTCCTGATCGTCCATCGCATCGCCGTCGCCATCCCAGTACTGCACCTCGAAATCCCGCGCGTAAGGCTCGCCCCAGTGAATGCGGATCGCATTTACGTCTTCTTTCCGGTCAAGTGCCATTACCACCCACTGAGGATGAAGCGAATCGTCCTCTCCGGTGAATTCTTTGCTGAGATAGGGATTGCTCTTCCAGTACGATTCCACATCGCCATCGTCCAGGCGCGAGAATCCGTCAAACTCCGAGCCTCCGTTCCGCGTGAAGCCGCGATGGCGCAATTGATAGCCATAGGAATGCCGGATCATTTCGTTGGTGGGAGTGGCGTCGCCAACGAAATATCCTTTGCCGGCAGGATCGCTCCACTTGCCCTTCGGATTCCAGTGCCACGCCTGCACGAAGAGGTCGGTATTCTGCCGGTAGCTGACCATTCCCCAGCCCGCCGACAGAACTTTCTTGATCTGGTCCGGGCGAAAGAACACATCGGTCGCGTTGCTAGGCACGCGATCCACGGTCGATCCCAGGGCGTAAAGAGGGCTGAACTTGTTCACCACGTGATCAGGCCTCGCGTCGACCGTCACCAGTTGCGCGGTGGCTCGCACCGACAGTGCGGAGAATACGGCAGCGAGTGCGATGGTAAGGATGAGATCGCTTTGATTTTTCATGAGTGCATTTCAGCAGTTCGCAGCATTCCTCTTAAATCCTCTGCATCAAATCCAGGCATGTACGGTTGCAATCCCGGCGTTTCAGCTTCAAGTGCCCCCCTTTTGTATAATCTTTCGCCTCGGATGAAAAGTGGTTCGTTCCGCTCAGGGAGAAATATTGGCGATGCTGCTGAGAGTATTCAAAGACAAAATCACGGTGGGGCGCGCGGCCGCCGAGCAGGGCGCCATCGCGATCCGGCGTGCACTCGCGGAGCGCGGTAAAGCCCGTATCATCGCCGCGTCGGCGGCCTCTCAACTGCAGTTCCTCGATGCCCTGACCAAAGCTCCCGGCATCGATTGGCCAAAGGTTGAGGTCTTTCATCTCGACGAATACATCGGTCTGCCCGCTTCTCATCCCGCCAGTTTCCGCTACTACCTGATGGAGCACTTGGTGGCGAAGACCGGGATCGTCCACTTTCACGGGATCGCCGGCGACGCTCCCGATCCCGCTGCCGAGGCTCGCGACATGGGCAGGAAGTTGGCTTCGGCGGCCATCGACATCGCATTTCTCGGCATTGGCGAGAACGGCCACATCGCCTTCAACGATCCGCCAGCTGATTTCACGACTGAAGAGCCCTACATCATCGTCAACCTTGACGAAGCCTGCCGCCGGCAGCAAGTCGGCGAAGGTTGGTTCGCGGATATTTCGCAGGTGCCGCGCCAGGCCATCTCCATGTCGGCGCGCCAGATTCTAAAGGCGACCGAATTACTGGCAACCGTTCCCGACCAGCGCAAAGCCCAAGCCGTGAAGGCCTGCATGGAGGGCGAGGTCAGCCCCAAGGCTCCCGCTTCGATTCTGCGCCGCCATCCCAATGGGACCATCTACCTGGATACGAATTCCGCCTCGCTGCTGAGCCAGCGGCTGCATAACGTATCGGCTGAAGAATCGCAGGCGACGGTGAGTTCGTAAAGCCAAAGCCCAACTCAATGGCGCGCGCCCGCAAGCCGATCCCGTCGTTGCGTTGGTGGATTGGCGGCCTGCTGTTCGCTTCCACGGTCATCAACTACATCGATCGCCAGACGCTGTCGCTGCTCGCTCCGTATCTCAAACTTCAATATCACTGGACCAATTCCGACTATGCGAATCTTGCGATTGCCTTTCGCGTCGCCTACTCCATTGGCCAAACCGGATTCGGCAGACTCATGGACCGCGTCGGCACCCGTCGCGGGCTGACGTTCACCGTGATTTGCTATTCGACGATCTCCATGCTCACCTCGCTCGCCTCGGGCTTGTACAGCTTCGCGACGTTTCGCTTTTTGTTGGGCGCCGGCGAATCGGCGAACTGGCCAGCCGCCACGAAAGCGGTCTCGGAGTGGTTTCCAAAACGCGAGCGCGCTTTGGCCACCGCGCTCTTCGATAGCGGATCGTCCATTGGCGGAGCGATCGCGCCGTTTATCGTTCTCTGGATTTATTTTCGCTGGGGATGGCGTCCGGCGTTCATGGTGCCAGGCGCTCTGGGCTTTCTCTGGTTGATCGTCTGGCGCTGGCTTTACTATCCGCCCGAGCAGCATGGCCGCATCAGCGATACGGAAATGGCCATGATTGCCGCGGACAAGCAGGACGCGGATGCATCGCAAGAAGGAAAGAGTCGTCCACGCTGGCGCGATCTCTTGAAATTGCCGCAGACCTGGGCGGTGATCATCGCCAAGGCCTTCACCGACCCGGTTTTCTTCTTTATCGCGGAGTGGTTCCCCATCTATCTCGTCGCGAAAGGAATCGAACTCCGCAGCGGCCTGATTGCGGTGTGGATCCCGTTCATCGCCGCCGATGTCGGGAGTTTTTTCGCGGGAGCCGTTTCGGGATACTTGATTAAGCGCGGGTGGTCGCTGGGCGCCGCGCGCAAGGCGCCGATCGTCTACGGTGGAATTGGCATGACTTTGCTCATCCCAACGATTTTCACCACGAATTTGTACACTATCGCATTTCTGTTCGCGCTCGTCACTTTCACTTACGCTGGTTTCACGACCATGGCCAACGTCTTGCCTTCCGACTTGTTCGGCAGCGAGTCGGTGGCGTCGGTGAGCGGGTTCGGGGGGACGGGCGCGGGAATCGGCACAATCATTGCTTTCAAACTGATCGGGTATTTTTCCGACGCGCGCCAGGCGGCCGGCACGCACTCGTTCGATCCCATCGTGATCCTGGCGGGACTGATCCCGTTAATTGGGATGATTCTGGTGCTGCTGCTGCTTCGCAACACCGACGCAACGAACGAAGGCCTAGTGCGCCGCATCTGACGCTTTCGATACACTCCCGTAGAACGATGCCGAGAACGTTTCGGGGCGCAACGAGCTCATTTTCGAAATGCTGGGGACTCTTAGAGGAACTATGGCTTACAAGCAACTGGATCTGGGCGGCAAAGTCGCGGTGGTGGTCGGGGGAAGTTCAGGAATCGGCAAAACCATCGCGCTCGGACTTGCGCAGGCGGGCGCGGACGTAGTCGCCAGCGCACGCCGCATGGAACTGGTGAAAGCGCTGGCCGATGAGATTGAAGCGATGGGCCGGCGCTCGTTGCGTGTGACCTGTGACGTGGCCGACCGCGCATCGCTCGACAAGTTACTGCAGGCTTGCCTCGAGACTTTCGGGAAAGTCGACATCGTGGTGAATGCGGCGGGCATTTCCAAGCGCGCGCCTACGCTGGATTTTTCCGAAGAAGATTGGAACCGCATCCTCGACACGAACTTGACCGGCACGCTGCGCGCCTGCCAGGTCTTCGGCCGCCACATGGTCGAGCGCAAGTACGGGCGCATCATCAACATCGCCTCCATGGGATCGTTTCTGGCCTTGTTTGAAGTGGCAGCTTACTCGGCGAGCAAGTCGGGACTGGCCTCGCTGACGAAATCTCTGGCGGTGGAGTGGGCGGGGCAGGGCGTATGCGTCAACGCCATTGCGCCCGGCTATTTCCGCACGCCCCTCAGCGAGAAGTTTCTCGTGGGAACTGGCCGCGGCGCGGAAGTGCTGATGCGTACGCCAATGAAGCGCTTTGGCGAACTGGAGGAACTGATAGGGGCAGCCGTATTCCTGGCTTCGGACGCCGCCAGCTTCGTTACGGGAATCATCTTGCCGGTGGACGGGGGAGTATTGGCCAGCGGAGTGAACCAATAAGCCGCCGGCGACGGGGAAAAGTGTACGATTGTGTATGTACAGGAGGCATTTTGGGTAGCCCGGTTTTCTCCCTCCGGTCCTCGTTTAAAATGCCTTTTGCGGGGCCGGAAAGGGCCCTGGCATCGACGATTGGATCTAGAGGCAACCGAAACCTCATGCGATCGGAAATTCTTCGTCCTGTGGCTCGCTAGGGCCGCTCTACGACATTTCAATCACTTACACCTAGCGTCAACAACTTCCACACAACTTCAATAACTTAGGGCCCCGGACGCGCACGTACCGGCGGACGCATTCGTCCGTCCGGGGGCGAAACTGCCGGAAAGGCCCCGGACGAATGCGTCCGGGGCTACGCGATTTGAGATTCTTCGGCCAAAGATTTGATTTAAGGACGGATCTCTGAATCAAAGCGCACCGGTGGCCGCGGACGCGAAGAAAATTCCCTCTCGCACTCAGCACAACTCAGTGTGCTTTCTTTTCGCGAAGCGCTGCGCGTGCCGACTCGACAGCCTGCAGCAGTTCGCGGGCGGCGGCGGCGATTTTTTCCAGGTTGCCGGCGCGGAGAGCGGCTGCATCGACCAGGTCTGCTCCCACGCCCAGCGCAAACGCTCCCGCCGCAATGAAGTCAGCCGCATTGGCCGCGTTCACGCCGCCGGTGGGAATCAAAGCGGCATTCGGAAACGGTCCCTTGAGCGACCGCAAGTATTTAGGGCCTCCGACGTTGCCGCAGGGAAAGATCTTGACCAAGCGTGCGCCATGGTCCTGCGCGCTCATCAACTCTGTGGGAGTCAGAGCGCCAGGGATTGCCAATTTTCCGGCAGCCCGCGCAACCTCGAGCATGGAGAGCGCCAGCCCCGGGCTGACCAAGAATTCGGCGCCCGCGCTCAGGCAGGCCTCCGCTTGTTGCGCGTTAGTGACGGTGCCCGCGCCCACCAGCACCTTCTTGCCATGCTGGGCGGCGACTTCGCGGATCACGGAAATGGCGTTGGGAACGGTCATGGTGATTTCGACAACCGCGATGCCGCCGGCTCGAATTGCTTCCACCGCGCGCGTGGCCTCCTCGACTGACGCCGCTCGCACCACGGGAATGATTCCGATTGCTTCGATCTTCCGAACTACTTCATCGATGGTCATGTTGTTCTCGCAGTTTCAAAAGCTTCACCACCGAGGACACGAAGGTACACGGAGGAAAAACCTAAAACTTTCCGTGACTCGTCATGCCCTCTGTGGTGCATGATCTGGAACGGTCATGGTGATTTCGACCACCCGATGCCGCCAGCGCGAATCGCTTCTACGTTCTTGCAGTTTCAAAAGCTTCACCACCGAGGACACGGAGGTACACGGAGGAAAACTAAAATGCCTTCGTGACCCTTCGTGCTTTCTGTGGTGCATGATCTTAGCGTTCAATCCGTGCGGTGCGCGATTTCATTGCCTGCAGCACTTCCGCCAGCGTGGCCATGGTGGTGTCGCCGGGCGTGGTCATGGCCAACGCGCCGTGCGCGGCGCCGCATTCGACCGACCATTGCGCATCTTTGCCCGATAGAAATCCATAAATCAATCCCGATGCGAACGAATCGCCCCCGCCGACGCGATCGTAGATCTCCAGATTTTCGCGCACCGGCGCCTGGTAAAACGCGCCGCCGTAGTAGCACAGCGCTCCCCAATCGTTCACCGTGGCCGTCTTGGCATGGCGAAGAGTAGTCGCGATCGCGGCGAGCGAGGGATATTCTTTCACGACGGCCTCAATCATTTTCTTGAATCCAGAAGTGTCCAGCGTGGAATGATCCTCGTCGAGTCCGGAGACGGGGAAGCCGAGCGCGGCGGTGAAATCCTCTTCGTTGCCCAGCATTACATCGACCAGCGGGGCGAGGCGCCGGTTCACCTCCTGTGCCTTGGCTTTTCCGCCAATCGCCTTCCACAACGACGCGCGGTAATTCAAATCGTAGGAGATAATCGCGCCCGAGCGTTTGGCGGCCTGCATGGCCTCCTCGGCGACTGCCGGTGTGGTTTCCGAGAGCGCGCAGAAGATTCCTCCGGTGTGAAACCAGCGCGCGCCATCTTTCGCGAAAATCTGATCCCAATCGATTTCGCCGGGCCTCAGTTGCGAGACGGCGGTGTGCCCGCGATCGGAGCAACCGACGGCTGCGCGGACTCCAAAGCCGCGCTCGGTGAAATTCAATCCGTTGCGCACGCTGCGGCCGACGCCGTCGTAGGGCAGCCAGCGAACATACTTCTGACCGACACCTCCCTGCAGCATGAGGTCCTCGACCAGGCGGCCGACGGGATTGTCGGCGAGCGCGGTGACGATGGCGGTGTCTAATCCAAAGCAGCGCCTGAGGCCGCGGGCGACGTTGTATTCGCCGCCACCCTCCCAGGCGCGGAAATGGCGGGTGGTGGAAATGCGTTCGTCGCCGGGATCGAGGCGCAGCATGACTTCGCCCAGGCTGACCAGATCCCAGAGGCAATTTTGTTTGGGCTTGAGGGTTAGAGTCGGGGTCATTGATTTCGCGAGCATAATACTGCCATAAGCGGGCTTGGGAGCCTAATCGCGGAACACCTTTACCACAGAGGACACGAAGGTTCACGGAGGAACCAGAAAGCCTTCACCACGGAGGGCACGGAGGTCCACGGAGGGAAAACGAAAACCTCCGTGAGCCTCGGTGTCCTCCGTGGTTCATGATTTTTCTGGCCAGGATGCGCTAAGCATTTGATCGGCATAGGGATCGCGGGCTTGGGCAGGGCGCAAAATAAAAACTGCAGGAACTGTAATAATCCTGCCGCCGTACCGTCTTTAGTGATGAAACAGAGCAACTGGAGGCGTACCCTGCAAAGCGCATTGGCAGAGGAACGGGCAATCTTACTTCCGGACGAATTCGAGCGCGTGTTTCGGGCGCATCACGGGCTGGTGTTTCGCACTGCGTACCGCATTACGGGCAACGCGGCGGATGCCGAGGACGTGTCGCAGATGGTGTTTCTGCGCCTGTTTCGCCGCGAGGCGGACTCGCCGGTTCTGGAGAATGAAGAGAGCTACCTGCGGCGGGCGGCAATTAATGCGGCACTGGATGTGATCCGGTCGCGGCAATCGGACCGCACCGTGGAACTCACGGAGTTGCCGGCAGAGCCTGCGCAGGAAGATCCGCGCGAGTTGCGGCAGGCATTAGCGCGGGCGATGGCCCAGCTCAAGCCGCGTCCGGCGGAGATTTTTGCGCTGCGCTTTCTGGAGGGTTTCAGCAATCCGCAGATTGCGCGGATGCTCGGTATTTCACAAGTGCTGGTCGCGGTAATCGTTTACCGCACTCGGCAACAGCTTCGCAAAGAGCTGGGCGCGTATGGATCGCGACGAATTCAGGAGACAGGCCATGAAGAATGAAAAGTTTGATCGAATGCTGGCGGAAATTCGCAACGAGCAGGTCGACGACCGGGTGGTCGCGCAGGCGGGCGAACGCGTATTCAAATCGATAGCCGGAGCTGAACCGGGCGCGAATCTCGCGGCCCATACTCTGCGACGCTGCGAAGACTTTCAGGCGCTGATTCCCGCGTACGTGGGAAAGAAGCTGGCGCCCGCGCGGGCGATGCTGTTTGAAGATCACGTGCATGCCTGTGTCGCGTGCCGGCATGCGCTGGAGCGCGCCCGGGATGGCGAGACGCAGACTGTGTGGCGCGTGCAGAACAAGCGTCCGGCTGCTGCGGGTTGGCAATGGGTCATGGGCGCGGCGGCGGTGGTCGCGCTGGTCGTGGCGGGGATCGGATTCAACAATGCATATCAAGATGGCCTGTTGCCGGGCCAGCATTCGGTTCGCGCCGCGGTGGAGAGCGTGGATGGCTCGCTCTATGCCGGATCAGGCGCGGAGATGCGCGTGATCCCTGCAGGCTATCAGATTCGGAATGGAGACGAAGTTCGCACTGCCAAAGGATCGAAGGCGGTGGTGCGGTTGCTCGATGGATCGCTGGTCGAGATGGGCGAGCGCTCCGATCTTTCGGTCACGCGGGCATGGAAAGGCACGACGATTCGGCTCGACGGCGGGCAGGTGATTGTGCAGGCCGCGAAGCAGACTGCGGGACATCGCCTGTACGTGGCGACCGACGATGGGCTGGTCTCGGTGAAGGGGACCATCTTTTCGGTGAATCACGGGCTCAAGGGCTCGCGCGTGGCCGTGATTGAAGGCGTGGTGCGAGTTGATTTCGGCGAGAACACGACGGACTTGACCGCGGGGCAGGAAGCGACGTCGGGATCGAGCGTGGCGAAGGTTCCCATTCAAAACGAGATCGCGTGGAGTAAAAACTCCGCGAAGTATCTGGCGTTGCTGGGTGACTTTGCGGTGCTGCAGAAACAGTTTGCCGCGATTCCGGGGCCCGGATTGCGCTACAACTCGGCGCTGCTGCCTTACGTTCCCGATCACACAGTGATCTATGCGGCGATTCCGAACCTGGCGAACACTCTGGCCGAAGCCGGGCAGATTTTCCAGGACCGCTTGAAACAAAGTCCGGAACTGCGCGACTGGTGGAAGCAGCAGCAAAAAGGCAATGGCCCCAAGCTGGAAGATGTTTTAGAGCAGGTGAAGAAGTTCAGCAGTTATCTGGGGGATGAAATCGTGTTTGCGGTGGGAAAGAATGGGACCGAGTACACCGCGCCGGTGGTGCTGGCGAAGGTGCAGCAGGGCGGGCTGGATGGTTTCCTGCAGAAAGAGAGCCGCAAGCTGAACTCCAACCCGTCGCAAGTCGCGCTGCAAGTGGTGCGCAATCCGTGGGCGGCGGCTCCGGCGGCGGGGCATCCGCTGCTGGTGTACTTGAGCAACGACCTACTGATCGCCAGCCCGGATCTGGCGGAACTGCGGCGTGCGGCGATGCGCGCCCAGCAGTTGGGCACTGGAAGTGAATTTGCGGCGTCGCCGTTCTACCAGCAGATCGTGAATTCCTACCAGCAGGGAGCGGAATGGCTTTTCTGCGCCGACATGGAACAAATTGTCGC
>DASSRO010000314.1:0-11294 GCA_035701745.1 Candidatus Sulfotelmatobacter sp.
CCGCATTGAAGTTGACGGCGTGGACGTTTCTGATGAGACCGTAGGAACGACGACGACCGACATTCCGGCCAGCGGTATCCAGGAATTTCAAATCGGCCAGGCCAGCCTGGATATGTCTACCGAGCTGACCTCTTCCGGGTCGGTGAACGTTACCACCAAGTCGGGAACCAATGCTTTTCATGGCGAAGCCTTTGGCCAGTTCCGCGACAGTTCTGTGGGAGCGGCCGCGCTACCGGGCGGAGCGAAACCGCCTTACCAGCGCAGCCAGTACGGCGCCGATCTGGGCGGGCCGATTATCAAGAACAAGTTGTTCTTCTTCGGGGACGGTGAGCGGACCAAGCAGGATACGCAGTCTCCCGTGCCCATCTCGGCTCCCTTTGACATCTATTCTGGAAGTTTCAGCGATCCCTTCCGCGAAGACAACTTGATGGGCCGGCTGGATTATCAGCTTACCAAGAGCGCGCGAGCATTCTACCGCTACTCTTATTTCAAGAACCTGCTGGGCGCCACCTTCGGTTTCGGTTATTCGGTCTACGACAACAAAGACATCACGCGCAATCACGTAGTGGGCGTCGATTTCAACACCGGGCCTTTCACGCACTCGATCCGCTTTTCGTATTTGAAATTCCAAAACCAGATTGTGGATGCGACCACCGGCAATAGCTCCTTACCCTTTGCCAACATTGGCGCGGAGATCTTTATGGGCGCTACCGGCCTGGTTGCCGGGCCCAATCTCCTGGCGCCGCAAAGCACGCCGCAAAGTGACCACGAAATCAAGTATGACGGCAGCCGAGTGCTGGGAGCACACATTGTTCGCTTCGGAGTTACGTTTAATCACCTACAGGGCGGTGGTTTTGCCTCCTTCTTTAAGAATGGACCTCAAATCGTCTCTACGGCCTCGGACACTAATGCAGCAAACAACTCGTGGATCCCGATCGGGCCGGCCAACCCGAACGGATGTCCCGAGCCGGGACCGACTGGCCCCTGTTTCGCGGGAGGCGCATCCAATCCGTTTAACTATCCTGCCGATGGCGGCTATGTCTTGGGCAATGGGTTGGGCTACTCGACGACGAAAGCGGCGCTTGGCTTCCCGGCGGGCGGGTTAGGACCGGACAATCGCTTGCTGCTGTACCTTGGCGATTCGTGGAAGATCAAATCGAATTTTACCCTCAGTTACGGCCTGCGTTATGAGCGCGACACAGGCCGCACCGACAGCCAATATCCCGCGATTCCACAGCTCAATTCGCTGATCGCTGGACTCGGCAATCCTGTAACGCAGCCAAATAAAAACTTTTCGCCAGAAATTGGTTTTGCCTGGGATCCGGCGAAGAATGGCAAGACTTCCATCCGCGGCGGCATCGGATTGTTCTGGGAGAACGCCATTTGGAATAACGTGCTGTTTGACGGTCCATTCCGCGAAACTACCGGCGCTTTCCTGCAGACCCCGTCGCCGTGTTCTTCGGCGGGAAGCCCGGCGCCCTTACAGACATCTACGGGCACAATTAATCCTAGCGCCGCTGTCTGTGGCACCGGCGGGAGTTACCCGCTGATTGGAAACGCGCTGCCCGCCCTGCTGGCTTTGCAAGCTCAATATCAGGCAGCCTCGCCGCTGAACCTGCAGCAGCCGAACCCCAATTATGCGGGACAGTACCTGAACGGAACGGTCCAAGGGACCACCTACAATTGTCAGGATCCCACCGCCCAATGCTTCTTTGCCCCGGGCAATAACATGTTCAATCCCAACTACAAATCGCCACGCTCGATTGTGATGAACCTTGGTATCCAGCGCGAAATTCGGCCAGGCATGGTTCTGAGCGTGGACTTCATTCGCAACGTACAAACGCATTTTCTTCTGGGCGTGGACCAGAATCACGCGGGCGACATCAGCACCTTCGACCCAACTGCCGCGCAGCAGGCGATCGCGGCCACGCTGCTCAACTGCGGCGCCGGCACTCCTACTTCACTCGCCCAAGCTGAAACGAACTGTCTCGGTAATCCCGAAACTGGGGCGTCAGGATACAACGCACCCGCCACCATGGCCGATTTTGCTGCCAACGGTTTGGGTTCCTCAACGGATATGGGAGGCAGCAGTTGCTTTGCGGCACTGGGCCGGAAATGCGCTTTCGGGGGAAGGAACCCGAATGCACCTCCTCTGCGCTTCCTGTCGCCAGTGGGCCGGTCGGTTTATGACGGGCTGCAGATGAAGCTGATCGAAAATGTGAAAAATCCTTTCCGCGGCGCCAAGACGTTGAATTTCCAGGTCTCCTACGCGCTCTCCCGATTCGATAATTCTGGCGGAGGAGTTGCGGCCGATGCGACGGTGACTGCAGCCAGCGGCGATCAGGACTTCATTGTTCCCGCGCTCGATAACAGCAACGTCAATCGCTATTTCGGGCCTTCTACGCTGGACCGCACCCATCAAATTTCATTCGGTGGGTATATGGATCTGCTGGGCGGCTTTCAGCTGGGAATCATGTCCCATTTCTACAGCCCGCTGTCTACGACGCTTACGGTGCCTGACACACCGCTGGGAGCCGGTGAGATTTTCCGCACCGACTTCAACGGAGACGGCACCACGCAAGATCCGATTCCGGGCACGAAGGTCGGAAACTTTGATCGCGGCATCGATGCCAGCAGCATCAACAACGTGATCTCGAAGTACAACGCTTCGATTGGCGGGCAGCCGACTCCTGCCGGCAATCTGCTGATCGCGGCTAACCTGATGACGGCATCCGATCTGTCGACGCTGGGCGGCGTAGCACCCACGGTGGCGGCAGCGCCGGCTGACCAAGTCAACTACAGTTGGCTGCGGGCCTTCGACGCTACCATCAGTTGGAGCCACACTTTCTTCGAGCGCGTGACCATTAAACCGTCGGTTGGTTTTTACAACCTGCCGAACTTCGCTAACTTCGACCTGCCGACCAGCATGATGTCAGGCTTGTTGACCGGAGGTGTTGGCAGCATCAACGGCACCAACTATGCCGGGCACCTCGTGAACCGTGTCGGAGTGGGTACCGGCGTTTATACGCTGGGGTCGCCTCGGGAAACGGAGTTCAGCTTGAAGATTATTTTCTAGCTAAACCGGCAGCCTTCAGGCACCAGCGCTTTGCGGCGCTGGTGTTTTTTTTTCGTGCGCGTTCGGCTCAGATCGTCTCAGCGCTTCGTCAGTGCTTGGGCGGCGGTCCTTTGTGTACAATGCCTGCATGTCGTTCCGCGCTCCGCAAGGTAATCCCAATTCCGCCAAACGCAGCCGCACGCCGCCTCCGGAAGACACTTTTGAAGAGGTTGCTTTCCTCAAAGCATTGGGGGAGAAGCAGAAACCCGTGTCCGTAAAGCTGATGGATGGCCAGATCGTGCGCGGGTGGATCGAATATTACGACAAAAACATGGTGCGGCTGACTCGCGATGGCGCGCCCAATCTTTTCATCTTCAAGCACGAGATTATGTACATCGCGGAAGAGGGCGGAAAGAGAAAGTAGCCGGCTTCCGGTTGTCGGCTCCCGGAATGTAAAATTCGCGCAGCGTTCGCCGTGCCCGGCTTTCAAAGCCCGATCACCAATGTCATCCACTGCACCCAAGCCAGACAGCTTCCTTCCTGCCATGTCCGCTATCGCTCGCGAGGCGGGCGCGCTGCTGCTGGAATATTTTCATCAGGGCCTGAAAATTGAATATAAGGGCGACGCCGATCTGGTGACCGCGGCGGACCGCGCTGCCGAAACGTTGATCCGCGAGCGCGTCACCAAACAATTTCCATCGCATGACGTGCTGGGCGAGGAGCAAGGGCTGAACGATCTGGGCGGCGACTATCGCTGGTACGTCGATCCGCTGGATGGCACCACCAATTTTGCCCACGGCTATCCGGTCTTCGGCGTGTCGCTGGCTCTAGAAGAACGCTCTGCAGGATCAGCGGGCCGCAGGATTGCCGGCGGCGTCTACGATCCTACGCGCGATGAATTGTTCAGCGCCGAGCAGGGAAGAGGCGCCCACCTCAACGGCAAACCCATTCACGTCTCCAAGGCTTCGCAACTGAAGGAGTGCCTGGTAGCGACGGGTTTTCCCAGCCAGAAGCGCCACAAGAATCCGAATATTTATTTCTATCACCAGATCACGCTGCGCACTCACGGCGTGCGGCGGGCTGGGTCAGCCGCGCTCGATTTATGCAACGTGGCCAGCGGCCGCTTCGATGGCTTCTGGGAGTTCAATCTCAATCCCTGGGACACGGCCGCGGGCGTGCTGATCGTGGAAGAGGCCGGCGGCAAGGTCAGCCGTTTTGACGGTTCCCCCTTTGAGTTGGACAGCCGCGAAACGCTGGCCTCGAACGGCTTGGTGCACGACGCGCTGCTGCACGAATTTCAGGAGATCTTCGCGGGACGAGGACTCGTTCCCTTGCCTGAACCGAGCGAGTACAAACGGTAACAGCGATTGCCCGGGACGTGGAGGACAAAAACAGATGATGAAACGGAGTGGTCGGTCGCTCGTCGCTTTCGCACTGCCGATGTTCGCACTGCCGATGTTCGCGCTGTTCCTTTTTGCCGCCGCGACGGTTGCCGCGCCTGATGCAGCTTACGTCGAGTCCTTCGATAAATGGAAGGCCGAGCAGATTGCTGACTTGAAAGAAAATTGGTTGCCGCTTGCCGGATTGTTCTGGCTCAAGCCTGGCCCGAACACTTTTGGCAGCGATCCGTCGAATCCGATCGTGTTCCCCAAGGCACCGCCGCATGCCGGCCAGTTCGATCTTGCCGGCAAGGAAGTCACGTTAACAATGTCGCCCGACGCCAAGGCCACTATTGATGGCAAGCCCGTCACCAAGGCGAAGCTCGAGGCAGATACCACGAAGCAGGTCACGTATGTGCAGATGGGAAGCCTGCGTTTTCACGTGATCGTGCGGGGCCAGCGCGTGGGAATTCGCCTGCGGGATGCAGATAGTGCCGCGGTGCAGAGTTTCAAAGGGATGATGTTTTTCCCTCTCGACTTGAACTATCGCGTCACCGCGACTTGGATCCCCGCGGACGGAAAGCAGACCGTCGAAATTCCCAATGTGCTGGGCGACGTCTCGGCGGAGCCGGTTCCGGGCGTTGCGGTGTTCAAGATGAATGGCCAGGAGTTGAAGCTGACCGCTCTCGGCGGCGATCCGAAAAATGGGCTGTTCTTCGTGTTCAACGACCTGACGGCCAAAAACGACACCTATCCCGGCGGACGCTTTCTCGATACCGGGCCAATCGTCGACGGACACGTCGTCCTCGATTTCAACCGCGCCTACAATCCGCCGTGCGCGGTCACGCCCTATGCCACATGTCCGCTGGCTCCGAAGGAAAACCGCCTGGCGATTGCAATCCCGGCGGGGGAGAAGTTCGACAAAGCGGCTCACGCTCACCACTAGATCCGCACGGAGCGCAAGGCCGTCGAGTACAGGACGGAAGGTGCAAGACCCGGCTTCGGCCGCTTCGGCCTTGTTACAATGAGTACTTGGGAATGCCGCACCGATCCGCTCCGGACGCGGTAATTCAGAATTTTTCGACTCCAGGTTCACCGTGATTAACTCACTTTTGGAACGCAAAATTGAAAAGCGGCCCGACAAAGTCCGGCTGACGGGACGCATCCTTTTTCTCACCGAAGATCCGGAATTAATCCGGCGGCAGCTTGCCGGGGAAGACCTGCCTTGGGATACGCAGAACCCGGCCAACAATCCCAAGCTGCGCGACGACATCTCCACTGACGAGATCACCCCGGCCCACTATTGTTTTTATTTTGACGAGACCCTGGGCGAGATTCCCTATCTTGGTTTGAAGTGCGGCAGCGTCACTCCCATCGGCCGCGGCGACGTGAAGCGCGGCGGCTTCGTCTGCGCGGTGAGCGGCAAGCGGCGCGGCAAAGGATCGAGCCGTGAGCAGTCGCCTTACGCCGAGATGTGCGCCGGCATTCGCGTGGTCATCGCCGAAAACATTGAACGCATCTACAAGCAGAATTGCCAGAACCTGGGCTTGCTGACCTCGACCAATTTTTCGTTGATCGACCGGATTCGGGCCGGGGAAGAAATCGCGTTGAGCGAATTCACTGCCGGAGAAGACGAGATTACCCGGCAGGTCATCGAGTATGGCGGGCTGTTTCCGTTCAATGTGGCGCGCATGCAGGGGAAGGTATTTTTGCCCGTCATTGCCGAAGCGGGCAAGAGTGCCCGCTCCACACAGAGCTTGCCCGCACGGGCGATGACGCTGGCAGAGAAAATCTTTGCTCGGCACATGATCAATGAGAAGGGTGAAGTGGGCGTGGCGTCAGTCAAGCCGGGCGACACCGGCTTCGCGCGCGCCGATCTGCGCTTCAGCCACGAGTACGTCACGCCTATGGCGGCGATTTTCTTCGAGCGCTACGTGGGCAAGGACGCAAAGGTCAACGACCCCTCGACCATCATTTTCTTTCGCGATCACCTGACCTTTCTCGACGAGGTGATTTCCGAGGAAAAGAAAAAGCTCGGCTTGCTCGATCTGGCGACGCAACTCAAACTCAAGCAGCAGGATTTTGCCAAGAAGCAGGGCATCCGACTGCACGGCGAACTCACTGATCGCAAGGGTTCGGAGGGCATCTGCCACTCAATCGTGCTCGAAAGCTATGCGCTGCCGGGGCAGTTGAATATTGGCTCTGACTCGCACACGCCGCATGTCGGCGCGATTGGCTGCGTGGCTTTCGGCATCGGCACTACCGATGTTTTCAATTCCTGGATCACGAAAGACGTGCGCGTAAAGGTCCCGGAGTCGGTGCGAATCGTCATTCGCGGCAAAAAGCATCCCAATGTGACCGCGAAAGACTTCATCCTGAAAATTCTGAGCCTGGACTATGTGCGCAGCGGCAAGGCGCTCGCCAAGGTAATGGAATATGCGGGCGAGGCCATCGAGCAGTTGAGTGTCGACGAGCGCGCCACCATGACCAACATGGCGGCTGAAATTGGCGGATTTACCGGGATCGTCGCGCCCGACCAGAAGGCTGTCGACTTCCTGGTCGAGCGCCGCGGCATGGATCGCAAGAAAGCCGAGGCCATGATCGAGGGCCTTTTCAGCGATCCAGGGGCGCAGTATGCGCACGTGATCGAACTCGATGCGGCTGAGATCACTCCGATGGTGGCCACGCCGGGCGATCCCGGGAACGGCAAGTATGTGCGCGAACTGAACACGCCAGTCCCGGTGGAGATCGCCTACGGCGGCACCTGCACCGCCGGCAAGAATGAAGATATGGACATGTATGCCGCCGTACTCGCCGACGCGCTCAAGCAGGGCAAACGCGTGGCCGACTCGGTGAAGTTTTACATTCAATTTGGTTCGCAGGAGACGCGCGAGTACTGCCTGCGCAAAGGCTACTTGGAAATTTTTCAGAAGGCTGGAGCTCATGTCATCGAACCGAGTTGCGGAGCGTGCATCAATGCCGGGCCCGGAGTATCGACGCGCCCCGATCAAATCGTAATCAGCGCCCAGAACCGCAACTTCCCCGGCCGCAGCGGCCCGGGACAGATGTACCTGGCCTCGCCGTTCACGGTGGCAGCCAGTGCCGTCGCGGGATATATCGTGGAATATGAGCCGAGCGAGAAGAAGGAATTGATTTCCGCGTGACCGAATCCGCTTACCGACGCGACTCCAAAACGCGTCGCTTTTCGCCCCCCCCACGAACTGTCGTAAGTGGTTGAATTCAGCCGGGATGGCTGAAATCAGCCACCCCAAAACCAGCAACTTTTCCTCTCAAGGCGCGTTTCAACCTATAGAGACCGGTGAACAGTGGGGAAAAGAAATAGGGCCCACAAAGACCACTAGGCCTTGAGCGGTTGCAGATGGATGAAGATTTGGTCGGTGGCCAAGGGGGTTATATGCGTTACCTGAAACATGTTGCGATGCTGGCAGTCTTGATGGTGCCGCTGGCTTACTCGCAGGCACAAGTCGGAGTGGGAGTGTCCGTAGGCGGGGGGCCGGAATATGACGATCCCGCCTATACGGATGCACCGCCAGTCTGTCCGTATGGGTACTATTCCTATTATCCCTATGCTTGCGCGCCCTACGGCTTCTATGGCCCGCAGTGGTTTGTCGGGGGTGTATTCATTGGCGCTGGCCCGTGGTACCACTGGGGCTGGGGACACGGCGGATACTATGGCCGTGCGGGCTACTACGGTCACGGGTACTACGGACGCGGCTACGAGGGACGCGGATACTACGGACACGAGGGGCGTGGCTATGTTGGAGGCCGAGGTTACGCCCGCGGATATTCAGGTAGCTACGCCCGGGGCGGTTATGCCGGAGGCGGCTATCACGGAGGTGGCTATCACGGCGGTGGATACCAGGGCGGCGGATACCGCGGTGGGGGCGCAGTTCATGGCGGCGGCGGCGGCTTCCACGGCGGGGGCGGTGGGCACGGCGGCGGTCACCGGTAATCGGCTCAGCGCTTAAGAGCAAATCAAAACGGCCGGCAGCAGAATGCTGCTGGCCGTTTTTTTTGTTGTGATGAGGGTGAGCCTTGTTCTTTCTCTAAAGCACTTTGGTTTGGAGTGCGAGTCGCGGCGATCTTCGTCACGATTTTCAGACTGGCTGTACCGCCGCTTGCATTCTTGCTAGAATGTCCGGTCACAAAAGCGTCGCAGGAGTAAAATGGACGCAGAGATTCCCAGGAGACTGACACCTTTATGACCTATGTGATTGCTGAGCCGTGCATCGGCACCAAAGACACCGCATGTGTGGACGCGTGTCCGGTGGACTGCATTCATCCCAAGAAAGACGAGCCCGCCTACGCCACTGAAGAATTGTTGTATATCGATCCGGTGGAATGCATCGACTGCGGCGCTTGTGTCCCGGTATGCCCGGTTTCCGCTATTTTCGCGCTCGACGATCTGCCGGAAAAGTGGAACGCCTTCACCGAGCGCAATGCGAAGTATTACGGTCGATAACCGCTGCGACCGGATTAGCTTTAATCGTGGCTTTTAACGATCTTAGCGCGCGTCCACAGAGGGGCGCGCGCTTTTTGTTTCCCGACAACTGTCAAATCTTCCGACCTGCTGCTATCTCTTATTTGCGTTTCCCAGAACTTCGGCGTCCATGCCGGTGTGGGCTTTCACCGCGTCCAGGATGTGAATGTAGTCGCGTTTGTCCATGCGCAGCACAAACGACTTGGGGACGTCGCCAACCCGGTAGTCGATCTCCAGCCAGTGGCTCTTCGAGTGAGTCAACATGACAATCGCGCCCACTCCCACCGCCGTTGCAAACAACGACTCTTCGTTAACGCGATGTCTCTTCGTGTACTCGTAGGAGAACTTGTAGATCTGGGCGTACGGAATGCTGATGGTGTCGCCCTTCTCCGGTTTCACTTCGACCGCCTTGTCGTCGTCACTGAAGGTCAGGACGGCCTTGATCTGGTGGCCCTTGGAGTCGGGCACATCAATGCGGTTGAAGGAGTCGTCATCGGCCGCGCCGGAGGCTGCGAGAGCGAAGATAGCGAGAAGTATCGAAAGAGTCTTTTTCACGGTTCTGAAAGTATATCGAAAGACGACCGGGTCGCTTGCCCGATCCCGGGTTAAGCTGACGACCGAAAGCAGCTTCTACTAGAATCAAGCCGTCAACATCCAACTGCCATGGCCCTGCGAGAGTCGGAAGCGATTGTGCTGCGCAGCTATCCGCTGCGCGAGGCCGATCTGCTGGTCACGCTGTTTACGCGAGCGGAGGGGAAAGTTCGCGGCGTCGCGCGATCGGCCAAGAAGTCGAAACGGCGATTCGGCGGGGCACTCGAGCCCCTGACCTATGTGCGTGCGTTTTATGACGTCCGCGAAGGGCAGGAGTTAACCCGGCTCGATGCTTGCGAGGTGCTGGAGTCTCCCATGGCCTCGGAGGTCAGCTACGCGCGGGCGGTCGCTCTGGGACACATCGCCGAACTGCTCGATGAGTTGCTGCCTGACCACGAGGCCAACGATGCCATCTTCCGCCTGACGCTTTCCGTGCTGCACGTGCTGACCGGCCCGGAGGTGTGGATGCCGGTCACATATTTCGAGCTCTGGCTGACGCGGCTGGTCGGCTTCCTTCCGGAACTAACAGAATGCGTCGTCTGCGGCCGCGGCCTGAACGGCAGCCGGGCTTACTTCCACGCGTTGGCCGACGGGCTTATGTGCGTTGACGATAAGCGCTTGGCCTCGTCCGAGATTTCCAGCGAATCGCGCGCCTTGGCGGCGCAAATGTTTCGCGCGCCGGTGGAAAGTTTTGCGGTCATGCCCTGGCCAAAGGCGCAGGGCGCCGATCTGCGAAAATTTCTCATCCAGATCTTGCAGCGGCATCTCGAGAAAAAGTTAGTCACGGCGGCGATGCTGGAAAAGGGCGGCTTCTAGCGCAGATTCTACCGCTCGCTTGTTGACCGGCTTCAGTTGCATGGTCGGTTAGCTGACGGTTGCCGTCATTTCCATTACAATCAGAAATTAACCTGCTAAGCTCCGGCCGCGCTATAGAAGTTCAAGCGAAGACGCGCTTTCCGGACTTTAAGCTAATCGCCAAAAGCAAGAGTTCAAGGCTGACTCTGTGACTTTGTCGTCCTCCAATCCGCTCACGTTTCAGGAACTCATCCTGCGGCTTCAGTCGTTTTGGGCGGAGCGTGGCTGCGTGCTGCAGCAGCCCTATGACGTGGAAGTCGGTGCCGGCACGATGGCGCCGGAAACGTTTCTACGGGTGCTAGGACCGAAGCCTTACAAGGTCGCGTATGTCCAGCCCTCACGCCGCCCGGCGGATGGGCGCTACGGAGAGAATCCGAACCGCCTGTTCAAGCACATGCAGTTGCAGGTCATCCTGAAACCGCCGCCGGAAAACGTGCAGGAGTTGTACCTTCAATCGCTGGCCGCGATTGGCATCGACCTGCGTCACCACGACATAAAATTCGAAGAAGACAACTGGGAGGCTCCCACGCTGAGCGCCTGGGGAGTGGGCTGGCAGGTCATGCTCGACGGCTTGGAGATCACCCAGTTCACTTATTTCCAGCAGTGCGGCGGTCTGGATCTATTTCCAATCTCGGCGGAACTGACCTACGGCCTCGAGCGCATTGCCGCATTTCTGCTGGATGTGGACTCGATCTACGACATCGTGTGGGCGCGCGATCCTGAGTCGGGGAACGTGGTGAAGTACGGCGATGTGCGCCTGGCGGACGAGTTGCAGTTCTCCGTTTACAACTTCGAGGACGCCGACGTCGAAAAGACATGGGAACATTTCCGTTTGTACGAGGCCGAGTGCAAGGGACTGCTCGATCGATTTAGAGTTCGGGAAGATCAACCCCACCCGGTTTCTCCACAAGAC
>DASSRO010000315.1:0-15370 GCA_035701745.1 Candidatus Sulfotelmatobacter sp.
CAGGATCTGCGCCTGGATCGTGACGTCAAGCGCGGTGGTCGGTTCGTCGGCAATCAGCAACTGTGGGCGATTGACGATGGCCATCGCGATCATAATGCGCTGCCGCATGCCGCCTGAAAGTTGGTGCGGATAGTCTCGCGCCCGGCGCTCAGCCTCCGGAATGGCGACCTCGTTCATCGCCTCAACGGCTCGCTGCCATGCCGCCCGCTTCGAAACGGAATTGTGCGCCACCACCGCCTCGGCGATCTGATCCCCAACGCGCATCACCGGATTGAGAGCGGTCATCGGCTCCTGGAAAATCATAGCGATGCGCGAGCCCCGCAGTTGCCGCATCGCGTCATCATTCACAGTGGCTAGATTCCGCGACGCGCCATTTTCCCCAAAATAGATTTCGCCCGAGATCCGCGCCTGTGGCGGCAGCAGCCGCATGATCGCAAGAGATGTGATCGACTTCCCCGAGCCAGATTCGCCCACGAGCCCGACAACTTCTCCAGCGCCAATGGACAGGCTGAGATCGCGAACCGCAGCGAGCGATGATGTAGAGGTTTGTGTGGCGACAGCCGCACCCGTCTGTCCGGCTGCCGGCCGGGCAGCCCTATTCTGCACGGGGAACGCAATGTTCAACTTCCGGATCTCGAGCAGGGGTTGCACCATTGGATGGTAGCAGCGAACGGCCAAAAAATTCGATCTTCAGCAGACGGGAGACCCTTCGACTTCACTCAGGGCAGGCTAGGGCAGCAGGCCCACCGGGCTCTTTGCCAATCGAGAGCCACTTACTGCCCCAGAATCAGCGGCAGCCCGTTCTTATTATTTCCAATCACCACGACTTTGGAGTTCGCGCTCTTGGCTAGATTTTCCGTGGCCTCGATCCCTTTCCATTCCAGCAGCGACGGCGTGATGCCCTGGGCAACAATCTGCTGGAAGTCGCGCACTCCGGCGGCCTCGATGCGCTTGCGCTGGGCTTCCTGGGTTTCTTTTTGCAAGCGGAAGTTCATCGCCAGCGACTCTTGCTCCGCCTGCTGTTTCGCTTCGATCGCGGCTTTCAGTGTGGCGGGCAGCTGAATGTCGCGCAGCAGAACATTTTCCACGGTCAAGCCGCGCTGATTGAGCTGCGTGCTCACTTGGTCGTAAATCTGTTTCGCCACCATCTCGCGTTCGCCCGTGTAGAGCGCATTCGCCGTATGCGACGCTGTCGCCTCGCGAATGGCCGACCGCAGCGTAGGCTCTACCACGACGTTTTCGTAATCCGCGCCAATCTTCTGAAAAACTTCCGCGGCCCGGTCCGGGTTCAGGTGATAAATCAGCGACGTATCCAGGCTCATCATCAAACCTTCGCTCGAGGGCACGCTGGCCGACTCCTTAAGCGTCTGCGTCTGGACCGAGAGTTCGTTATTCGTCTTCATCGGGTTGATGAGATGAATGCCCTCACCCAGCGTCTCGCCCGTTTGCACTTTCCCAAACAGCGTGAGCACGCCCACGTGCCCGGTGCCTACCCGAGTCACGGCGCTGAACAGCAGAATCACCAGCAGGAACGCCGCGATTCCCAAGCCAATCAGGCGGAGCAACCCCCCGCCAGCCCCACCGCTGTCAATCACTTTGCCGCGAGCCGGATCAAAAATCGTCATCGAAGTCTCCCCCGCTTTCTTTCGCAGCGATTCTAAGTGCCGCAAGCAGCCGAAATAAGTGGCTTTCGTGGCACGCGACGGGCGTTCTAGACGTTAAGAACGGCGACGACAGACTTCAAACGCGCCTTCAGAATCCCCGCCCCGAAGCCCCGTCCAAAACCTCGGACCCCAGCGGGTCTTGAATCTTGCCGCATAGCTACCGCATCTCTTACAGTAAGTTATGAGCAAAATTCACATCCCCACCCCTTTGCGTCAATATGTGGGCAAGCAAGCTTCGGTCGAAGTCAACGGCGCCACCGTCGGCGAAGCCATGACCGCCCTCGTCGCTCAGCATCCCGACCTGCGCAAGCACCTCTATACCGAAGACGGCAAGCTCCGGGCCTTCGTCAACCTTTACCTCAACGACGAGGACATTCGCTACCTGCACAAAGAAGCAACTGAGCTCAAGGAAGGTGATAACATTTCCATCGTGCCTTCCATTGCTGGAGGCGCGGCCTGACTGGGAACCCTGGCTTAAACATTGGAATGAAACCTGCCTCTCCAACGCGTTGTCGCATGTGTTGCCCTTCCTGTTGTTAGCGCCTGGATCGATTCGCAGCGCGTCAATTCCAAGCCCAGCGATAAAATTTAACCGAGGACTTTATGGCCACCATCACCGAAATTCCAGTAACCCTGAACAAGGACGAAATCCTGCGCTACTCGCGCCACCTCATCATGCCCGAGGTGGGCATGGAGGGTCAGCAGAAGCTGAAAGCGGCGCGCGTGCTCTGCATCGGCACCGGCGGCCTGGGCTCGCCCCTTGCGCTCTATCTCGCTGCCGCCGGCGTTGGCACGCTGGGCCTCGTCGATTTCGATGTGGTGGACTACACCAACCTGCAGCGCCAGATTATTCATTCCACCGCCGACGTGGGCCGCAAGAAGCTCGACTCCGCCGCCGACAAGCTGAAGGGCATCAATCCTTTTCTAAATCTGCAAACCTTCGACACCAGGCTGAGCAGCGCGAATGCGATGGAATTGTTTCGCGACTTCGACATCATCGCCGACGGCACCGACAATTTTCCCACGCGCTACCTGGTGAACGACGCCTGTGTGCTCTCCGGCAAGCCCAACGTCTACGGATCGATTTTCCGCTTCGAGGGCCAAGCCAGCGTCTTTGCCACCGAAGATGGCCCGTGCTATCGCTGCTTGTACCCCGAGCCGCCACCGCCGGGACTGGTTCCCTCATGCGCCGAGGGCGGAGTGCTCGGCATTCTTCCCGGCCTCGTCGGCGTGATGCAAGCCACCGAAGTCATCAAATTAATTCTCGGCATCGGCGAGCCGCTCATCGGGCGCTTGCTCCTGATCGACGCGCTCGGCATGAAGTTTCGCGAACTCAAGCTGCGCAAAAATCCCGACTGCCCCGTCTGCGGCACGCATCCCACCGTGACGAAGCTGATAGACTACAACGAGTTTTGCGGCATTCGTGGAGAGGAGAAACCGGTGAGCAGCGGAGTTCCCGAAATTCAGGTGGAAGAATTGAAGCGGCGTTTGGACAAGAAAGAGGATCTCTTCGTGCTCGACGTGCGCGAGCCTCACGAATACCAGATCTGCAACCTCGGCGGATACCTGATCCCCCTGAACGATCTGCCCAACCGCGTGAACGAACTCGACTCCAGCCGCGAAATCGTGGTCCACTGCAAAATGGGCGGACGCAGCGCCAAGGCCGTCGCCTTCTTGCAGCAATCCGGTTTCAAGAAAGTTCACAACCTCGCCGGGGGAATCAACGCCTGGTCCGATCGCGTGGATCCGAAAGTGCCCAAGTACTGAAGTCAGGAGTCTGTCCGAAGCGGCATTGAGAAAACGCTGCAATTAAAAAGAGGGAGCGCACTGCGCTCCCTCTTTCTTATGCATTGCGACGATCTTACTTGCTCGACCCCGCCTGCATGCCGTCGCTCGATTCGCCAATTTCGAGGGCATACTTCTTCCCTTGAAATCGAGCGCCCGAGAGCGTGCTGGTTCCGTCGCCGTTCATCTTCACCACGGCTGCATCATTCGACGCTGCGGTGTTCAGGTCCACAATCTTCGCGGGCACTCTTGCAATTACGTTCTTGCCTTGCCGGATGCTCAATTCCACGTTGGGACCGGTGCCGTCCCATTCCAGCTTGTAATCGCCGGCCTTGAGTTTTGTGCCATTGACTGTCGTAGCATTTTGCAGATTCAAACTGGCTTTGCTGGCCGCAAAGGCACTGGAGGCAAGCAACACAGCTAGCCCCAAAATCACACTCTTTGAAATCGTCGCGAACTTCATAGCTGCTCCTTTTTTCTTTCCCGAATTTACGTCGGGAAGCGGTTAGGGCGGCCCGGCTCGCGACCACGCGAGAAAACGCTTCTGGTTTCCCCGCGAATCGCCTACAATGCTGCCGCCGGGGTTGTGCAGACAAGTCACACGCTTGCTCTGCCGCGATGGGGGTTTTCTCAACTGGGCCGCCAAACCGAGCTTGAGAGAATCCCCAGACCCCGCAAATATCTCGCAGTCACTTCCAGCCGGCGTCACCTCTGCGCCGGCTTACCCGCTCTGAGAACTTACGCACTTGACGCTTCCGAAGTTCCCTGAATTTTTATCGATTCACACTTTGTTGGCGCACTAGCTTGGACGACGCCCGCGCGCTTCCGGTAGCAAGAATTCACTGCAATCTTCGCTCGCAGCCAGTGAACAACGCGTATGTGTTTTGTGAAGTGAACTGAATTGTGGGGACGCTGCACGTTACATACCTGCGATTGACGCCCGATTTAGTCTGCGTCGCCGTGCTGGCGCGCCACCGACCAGATACTGGCCTGATCTTTTTCGAACGGATAAATATGCACCATCCAGTTGAAGACTACGGGATGAAATGTTCCGCCGGCCGCATCGCACCCTTCCTGCGTAGTAATGGATCCCCGCAAGCCAAATTGCGGATGCGACTCCGTCATTTCCTTTTTGCGTCCGGCGGGCGGCATGCAGAAGTTCACATGCTCATGCCACTGCGCCACGCTGAGCGGGATGCGCTCGTTCAATTGATCTTCGTTGAAGCGCTTTGGCGCGGTGTACATCACGCCGATCAACTTGTAGTCCTCGCCATGCTTTTCATACAGCAGGGACGTCGGATGCTCGGGATTGAAGCGGAACGCCGCTTCCATCGCGTATCCGTAGTTGGTGAAGTGGTACATCTTCTGCGGAATTTCCGGATGGAATATCTTGAACCCATCGTCCAGCGCGGCGTGGTAGTCCGTATATTTCTCCGAGGCCTTGCGCGCTTCTTCCGCGACGCGTTGAGCGCGCGCCGTGTCTCCCGGCTTCGGCTGGCGCAGCGCCGTCATCTTCATGTGCGGGCCCATGTCCATGTGGCCTTCCATGGAATTCATGACATGTGCGCTGGCATCGCTGTCGGCATCTTTGTCGGCAGCCATCGGCATGTCTTTCATCTTCGACATATCGTGCCCAGACATATCCATGCCCGGCATCGATTGCGGTTCGCCGGACTGCGACGCAGATTTTGGCGCTTGTCCCCAAGCCACGCTGCAAATCAGGATGCCCACGCAGATTGCGAGTCGATTGCGCATAAACGAGTCCCCCACGATCTCACTGGATATCAACCCTGCCGCACAGTGGATGTTTCTGCCAGATGCCACCGGTTACCAGCGATTACAGAAGTAATTTCGGGACTCGATGCGCCCGCAATTGGCGGCCCAGCACGCTTTCTGATACACCTAACTGCTTGACGCTCGAAACCGCTATCTTCCTTTTCATCGCCGGCGCGCTCGGCGGAGCTCTGAATTCCGTTGCGGGAGGCGGGAGCTTCATCGCGTTTCCCGCGCTGCTGTTCACCGGCGTTCCTCCCATTCCTGCCAACGCCACCAACACGATTGCCCTTTGGACTGGGGCTGCCGCCAGCGGCGGCGCCTATCGCAAGCGGCTGGATATTCCGCGGCGCGTGATGGTTCCTCTGCTGGCGGCCAGCTTAGTTGGCGGACTGGTGGGAGCGTTCTTGTTATTGAAGACGCCCGCCCAAACCTTTATGCGCGTGCTTCCGTGGCTGACTCTGGGAGCGACTTTGCTTTTTGCTTTCGGAAAAAAACTTGCCGGCGGACGCAAATCCGTTTTGGAGCATGAGGCGACAGGAACGGCGCTCGCTGGGGCGACTCTGTTTCAACTGGGCGTCGCGGTCTACGGAGGCTACTTCGGCGGCGGCATGGGAATTGTCATGCTCGCCATGCTGGCCGCTCTCGGCATGACCGACATTCACGCCATGAATGCGTTGAAGAGCGTGTTGGGATTCGTGATCAACGGCGTCGCGGTCGTGACGTTCATCATTGCCGGTGCCGTATATTGGAAGCAGGGCATCGTGATGATCGTCGGCGGAATCGTCGGCGGTTACCTCGGCGCGCACTACGCGCTTAAAATGCCGCAGCGGTGGGTGCGTATGTTCGTCGTGCTGGTCGGCGCGGGCATGACCGTCTACTTCTTCTGGAAGTCGTACTGAGGAAGACCAGCCACGGATTGCACGGATCTTCACGGATAATGAAACCGAGTTGTTTTGATCCGTGAGAATCCGTGCCGATCCGTGGCCAAGGTTTTACTGCAGCGGCGCGGAAACGTGCTCGTGTACGATGAGCCACTTGCCGTCTTCATTTTCAAAGACGACCGTCCACCGGAAATTGCCCATCTCGACTTTGCCGGCCTTGTTGGTCATCTCTTCCTTCACCGTGGCCGTGGCCCAGACCAGGTCTCCGTGGGGATGAATGTCGGCATCGTCGTTGACCGTGAACTTCGCGCTCTTGAAGCCCGCGAGCACGCCGCTGGCGCCTTTCTGGTACTCCTCCCAGCTGTTGTACTTCAGCGGGGCGATGTCGAAAAATGTATGCGGCCCGGTCGCGTAGAACTTGGCGACGTTGGCGGGGTCGAGGGTGGACCACCCGTCCCAGATCTTCTGCAGGTGAGCTTTATCGGGAGCGGCGCTGGCGGGGGTTTTCTTCGCGCTGGACTTCTTCGTTTGCGCGAATCCAGACAGAGCCAGGGTGAGCAGGCACAATGAGAGAACGGTGGCATAGCGCTTGAGCATCTAGGTTTCCTCCAGTAAAGTCGGCGGCATTCTCGCACAACTCTGCGCCAGATCGCAAAGTGGCGGCGCTCCGTTTGACCGATTTCCACAGCGCACGTTAGAATAATGGAGTTTGCCTGTACTCGCCGACCCGTTCTGGGGACGCCTGCTTTGGCTGCTGAAGCGCCGGAGCGGAAAACACAGCAAGCACAGGAAGTCAGCAGGCTCCAGGTTGCGCCCGTGTGCGCCCTCGGGGTTCGGATTCGTTTTACGAGTTCTGGATACAAGCTGAATTTCACGACATTTGACGGAGGCAGACGTATGTACGCGGTCATCCGCGCCGGTGGAAAGCAGTACCGGGTGGCGCCCGGAGATGTAATTCGAGTAGAGAAGTTCGGCACCGGCACAGACGGACAGGTGGAGTTTCCTGTCGTCGCGGTTTCGGGCGAAGAGGGCAAAGTCGGGCTGCAGTCCGACGCGCGCGTGGTCGGCGAAGTGGTCGAAGAAGGCCGCGGCGCGAAGATCCTGGTCTTCCATTACAAGCGCAAGAAGCAATACAAGAAGCTGCGCGGGCACCGGCAGGCCTACACGGCGGTGCGCATCTCGGAGATCGCTTTCGACGGCCAGAGCTTCAAGGCTCCGGAACTGCCGAAGAAAGAAGCGAAGCCGAAGAAGGTGAAGGCGCACGCGGCTCCCGAAGAAGGCGAGCATGCCGTGCACGCGAAGGCCAAGAAGCATGCCAAGAAGAAGGCTGCGCCGAAAAAAGCTGCGAAGAAGTCGCATTCCAAGAAGAAATAAAACCTGGACGGACGAATGCGTCCGTCCCTACGTGAGTTGACATATGGCACATAAAAAAGGGCAAGGCACTTCACGAAATGGCCGCGACTCGAACGCGCAGCGGCTTGGCTTCAAGGCATTTGGCGGGCAGGTCGTGCCCGGCGGCACCATCATCGTCCGGCAGCGGGGCACGCGCGTGAAGCCGGGGCTGAACGTCGGCCGCGGCAAAGACGACACGCTCTTTGCCAAGATCACGGGGCGCATCAAGTTCCTGAACAAGGGGTCGATGGGCAAGTTCGTGATGGTCGAACCGATGGAGATCGAGTAGGCGGTTACGGTCAATGGCATTCGCGGGCGGGAGCGCCCGCGCCACACGGGCCGCGCCACACGGGCCGCGCCACACGGCCTGCGCCACATAGCCCACGCCAGGCAGCCTCGCCTTCGGGTCGAGGCTTTTTGTTTTGGTGGTTTCCATGTTCATCGACGAGGCGAAAATTCGGGTCAAGGCGGGGGACGGCGGCAACGGCTGCATGGCGTTCCGGCGGGAGAAGTTCGTCCCGCGCGGCGGACCCTCTGGCGGCGACGGTGGCAAGGGTGGCGACATCGTCATGGAGTCCAGCGAGCGCCACAACACGCTCGTCCACTTCCGCTTCAATCCCGAGCACAAGGCCGAGCGCGGACGTCACGGTGAAGGATCGAACAAGACCGGGCGCGATGGCGGCGACGTGGTTCTGAAGGTTCCGGTTGGCACGATCGTCTACGACGACGAGACCGGAGACAAACTGTTCGAGTTCACCCAGGCGGACCAGAAGTTCGTGATTGCGCGCGGCGGGCGAGGCGGGCGCGGAAATGCGCGGTTTGCTACTTCGGTTCACCAGGCGCCGCGTGAGCACGAGGCGGGACGTCCCGGCGAGGAACACACTTACCGGCTCGAACTGAAACTGCTGGCCGACGTGGGGCTGGTGGGATACCCGAACGTGGGCAAGTCGACGCTGATCTCGCGCATCTCCGCGGCGCGGCCTAAGGTCGCCGATTATCCCTTCACGACGCTGGAACCGAACCTGGGCGTGGTGGTGGTGGGTGACGCGAACAGTGAAATCAGTTTTGTGGTGGCCGACATTCCCGGGTTGATCGAAGGCGCTCATACCGGCGCCGGGCTGGGCACGCAGTTCCTGCGGCACATTGAGCGCACGCGGTTGCTGGTTCATCTGGTCGACGTCTCCGACTCCAGCGGCCGGCCGGACGTCACCAAGGACGTCGAGGTCATCCTGGGCGAACTCGGCAGTTTCGGCGCGCATCTCGAAGACAAGCCGATGATCATGGCGGCGTCGAAGATCGATGCCGTCAACAAAGACAAACTCGCCGCGCTGAAAAACTATTGCAAGAAGCACAAGCTGAAGCTCTACGAGATCTCCGCCGTGACCGGCAAAGGAATTGAAGAACTGAAATACGCCATGGCGGAGGAAGTGGAGAAGTTCCGCGAGCGAGAGCTGAGCGACGCGGTTGAAGAAAACCGGTAGGGTATCCCCAACATTTTTTTCTTTCTGATTTTGTAAAATCCCTATTTTCTTGATGTTGCGGCGAATTGGTAGGGGGGGCTGCGCAAAATCTTGAGCCGACATGACTTACAGGCAAAATCCTGATAGCAAACGAGTTATAGGTGAATTGTGACAACATATCGGCAGGGACGGCGGGGCAACAGCATGATGGATCCCCTTTCTCAACGCGCTTCATCGTGCTCCATACGCTGAAGTTGAAGAAGCGCGCCTGCCTGCGGCCCATATTGTTTTATGAGGCGGCTTACGCGGCGCTGAAGCGCCGCTCTTTCACGGAACCCGGTTGCGCACGCGCTTGTGCTACCCACCCTTCGAAAAGCGCGAGAGAAAATCGGGGACAGGACGAGCGGACGCAACATCGGCTTTTCCAACCCGGCCACGAACTCGGGACTCCCAATGGCCGACCGGTGTGAGTAAAGCGCGTCTAGAAGAAATAAATCACATCTCCGGCAAGCATGAGCTGGTTCTTCTTCGTTCCGTTGTCATACGCGGGCACGTCATAAGACCGCTCGAATCTCAACTCAGGACGAAGGAGAACGGTGGTTCCGACCCAGTGTCCCCAGCCGATGAGGTGCTCCGTGTATTTAGTCTTGAACCCAGTGCGCTGGCCCCGCATGTCGTCCATGTACTCGTTACGGATGGTGAAGTAATCGTGTTTCGAAATCTGTTTTTCCACGTAATTCACTACGGCCCACTCGGGAGCGAAGCAGGTAAGCTGGGTCGCGGTGGCGCAAACCGCCCCATTGGCGTTGGTCTGAATCAGTGACGAAGCTGCGGGATCGAGCACATTCGGCGTTCGACTCTCATACTGATACCAGCTTTCCGTGGCCGTGTGCCATGAGCCATTGATTTTGTGATACCAAGTCAGATAGTAGGCGGCAAGGTTGTTATAGGCGTACTTGCCGTCGTTGATGGAGTTAGCGCAGGCGTACAGGTTGTCGCCACCTTCCTGCCAGGAATATCCCAGGCAGGTATTGAACGTGGGCTTCGAGTCCGGGCGGGTCCAGGGTACGGCCTCACAACCGGCTGAAATTCCGGCTTGAAACAACCAATGGCCGGTGAGCTTGGTGGTTGTATTGATGCCGCTCTGCGTATAGCAGTCGTAGGTGTAGGTCAGCGAGTGGGTGTAAGTGTAGTTGTTAGGCGCAAGCTGCGCTTCGATGTCAGGCAATGATATGTAGCGGCCGATGCGCACGTCCATGCCTTGCGCGACATGCGGGAAGTACAGGTCAGCGTAGACCATGACCGGATCGAAGCCGTATTCGCGGTTGTCTTTTAGCAACTGTTCGCTGAAAACGCCCTTGGCTGTGGTGAAGCGGTAGTCCAAGCCATAGAGGCTCGCCACCCGAAATCCCCAATCGAAGTGATCGGTCTGCACGGTGTCGGGCTGACGCTCGATGTATAGGACTTCCTGATCGGGCTGGATAGTGTTTGGCTTTTCCGCGTAGGCCGCCGGCAGGTTCGCATAGCCGGGCTTGTTGGACGTGCTGAGATTGAACCCGAAGTTGGCCCAGCCGTAAATTTGGATGCCGCTGCGTTTCCAGCCTTCACCGTGAGGGCCGCTCCAAAGCGCCTGCATGAGCGGGCCGGATTGCGTCCAAGGCTTGGAGATGACGACGGAACCGCCATAAGGCCAGTCGGAGAACGGAAACGGCGGCCCATCCACTGGCGAGGGCGTGCCTCGAAACGCAGGCGCCGCAGCGTCGGTCGATGAAGGAGCCTTCCAATCATCAGCATAAGCCCGGAAGAACCGATGGAGAAAATTGCCGGGCGCAGGGTGCGGCGCTGTCTCTGCAACGGCGCCCGCTGTAGCGGACCGCGGCGCGCCGATAGCAAGGTCCTGCTGCACTCCCTGTCCTCTGGCCAGCAAGACAGTGGATGGTGGTACGGTCGCGAATCCTTCTTTCCGCGCTTTCAGTTCATAGCGCCCAGGACTCAGATTCCCAACCATGTAAGATCCGTCCCAGCCGCTGACCACGGTGGAGGCGGAAGTTGCGGGATCGCCACGCACGATCACCTGCACGGCCGGCAAGGGTTTACCGAAAACATCACGGGTAATGCCTCGAATCTCTCCGGATGCCAGGCCATAGCCGGCCACGGAACAAAACGGCACAATTAGCCCGCAAGCCAGCGCAATCAAACCTGGAGCAAGGGAGTTCGTCGTCATGACGCGACGATAGAATCGTGGGCATAAAAAAGCCGTAAAAAGTCCATAAATAGTTCGTATAGGTGGCGCTTCTTTCGCCCAACGGCGTTTTATAGGCTTTATGGGCGGCTCACGCGGCGCTGAAGCGCCGCTCTTACGCCACACCGGGGAGGACAGACCCTGCGGGCGCATTCCAATCCAAGCGCATGCAGCATCGCAGCCCGCCCTTGCCCGGAACTGAACAGATTCGGGCTGGTTTGGGGTAAATGGGCTTATACTTGGGATGTGGTGACAAGCCAGAATCCAAAGGCACCTACGGGCCAGATGACCGCAGAACTGGGAAAGCGTATCGAAGAGCGCTTTGGGGCTCTCCCCAATTTCTTCCGCCTGGCACCAGAGACTCCCGAGATCGTGGAGATGCTGTGGGGATTCGCACAGGCCGCCTACCTCGACAATCCGCTGCCTTCGGTTTTTAAGGAGCGTCTGTTCGTCCACCTGTCGCGCTTTTGCGCGGTCCGCTACTGCATAGCTCGGCATGTCGGATTCCTGGTAGGACTGGGACGTGCAGCTGGGGACTCGACGGTGCGTGCGCAACGCGTTAGCGAAGTTCTTAAGCTCCTTCGACGGCCTTTTGCACGCGGGGAACAACTTCAGTCTCGTCTGACACTGTGCGCCGCCTGCCCAGCGCCGATTGCAGAACTGCCGGGGGCCGACACGGAGATGGAAGATGCCATCTTTGTGTTGGCAGGGCATGTGTTCCTGAAGAGTTCCGATTATTTGCCGTGTCTCGACGCGCTGGCGCGTTTATTGGGTCCAGCTCGGCTGCAACATTTGCTGTTGTTCCTGACGTTTGTCAGGGCAGCGCACTACTGGACTGAAACACATCCTGAGATCGCGTTTGAAGATGACATCGACAAACTACTGGCGACCCATGAGGCGCTGGCGGAATGCATCCTGAATGACCCGGAGGCGCGGGACAGCGTCAGCCAGTCGCTGCTGGATGAGTTGCCGGCGCTCCGCCTCAAGGCCGATCGAGCTGTCGGCTTGCTGGCCGCCATCGTGGACTCATCGGATGACGCTATTGTCAGCAAAACGCTGGATGGCATCATCACCAGTTGGAACGCCGGCGCGGAGCGCTTGTTCGGCTACACTGCCAGCGAGGCCGTAGGGCAACACATTTCGTTGATCATTCCGGACGATCGCAGGGACGAAGAGACGCTCATTCTCAAACGACTGAGGCAAGGCGAGCGAATCGAACACTTCGACACCATTCGCATTCGTAAGGACAAAACACTGCTCGATATCTCGCTCACAATTTCACCGCTTCGCGATGCCGGCGGGAAGGTGTTGGGAGCGTCGAAAATTGCCCGGGATATCACGCAACGGAAACGAATCGAGCGAGAGTTGCGAGAGAGCGAAGAACGATATCGGATATTGGCGAATGCACTCGACACCCAGGTGCAGTTCCGCACGCGGGAGCTAGAAAGAAAGAACTGGGAACTGCGTGTGCTTTCCGGGCGGCTCATGGAGTCCCAGGACGTAGAGCGGCGGCACATTGCACGGGAACTGCACGACAGCGCAGGTCAGACGTTGACAGCGTTGGCCATCAGTCTAGCGCAACTTGCCAAAGGGGCTAAGAATAACCCCGCGCAAGCCAAAAGCATCGCAGATGCGGAAAGCATGGTTCAGCACCTGAGCCAGGAGATACGCACTACTTCTTATCTGTTGCACCCGCCATTGCTGGACGAGAGCGGCCTGAAATCCGCGCTTAACTGGTATGTGCAGGGGTTGAAGGAACGCAGCGGACTCGACGTTGAGCTGAGCATGCCTGACAATTTCGAAAGGCTCACCGCCGATATGGAACTCGTCATTTTTCGCATCGTACAAGAATCCATCACGAACGTGCATCGGCACGCCGGAACTAAGACCGCCTCGATCCGAATTGCTCGCGAAGGCGACAGGATCATTGTGGAGGTTCAAGATCACGGCCGCGGAATGTCTCCGGAAAAACTGGCTGAAATTCAGGCCCAGGGGTCCGGAGTTGGAATCAGTGGAATGCGAGAGCGCTTGCGTCACTCGAATGGCGAGTTATTTGTAGAGTCGAATGGCATGGGCACCAAGATCGTGGCCACTGTTCCCGCAAAAGCGTTTCCGGCGAAGGAGCAGGTGATCGCGGGCCAAGGACGCGAAATCGCGTGAGTTAAGCCCGCGTGGCGCCTGCTGCCGCGCTTCCAGGAAAACCAGCCAGCCTATTTCGGCGGTGGCTCGACCCAGACTCTGTCTGCCGAGACCAGATCCACATTCGGCACTTCCGTCCGAAGTTTTATGGACTGCAGGCCCGGCTTCTTCGGAGGCTTGGCGAGAAATCCCAGGAAATACTGGTGGTTCAGGCGTTCGGCCAGGTCCTCGAGGTAAGGGGCGAACGACACCGGGGGGCCATTGAAGCCGATGTAATAAGCCTCGCCGCCAGTCTTCTCGGCCAACTGCGCGAGATAGAGCTGGCCCCAATAGGTCTGCCAGTAGCTGTGCCCGAAGTGGCCGATGCCCGGGGTATAGATCGCGGAGACGAGAATGCCGGCGCGCTGGGCCTGCTGGATGGCCTGATCCAAGTACGGGTCGAGCAAATCGCCGGTGCCGTAATACAGGTCGATGCCGTCGGAGGCCATTAGCACCTCGCGGCGCGCGGTGCTCTGGGGCCAGCGCTTGATCAAATCGACCAGGGAAAAATACGGGCTGCCGTTGGCCCCGCGGATGCCCATTGGCAGGCGCAGGGCTTTCGCCGCCAGGGCGTGATCGTCGGTCGGATTCTGTTCGATCTTGGCTACGCCATTCTGCATGTAGGCGATGCCGATTCTCGCCGAGGCGGGCTGCTCGCTGATGAATTTCCGCAGATCCTGCAACTGCGTTCCCAGGCTCGCGTTGGAGCCGTCGTCGAGCATGATGATGAGTTCAAGAGCCGCGTGGTCGCCCTGAGCTGGAATCCAGTCGGTCACTGTGTCGCGTTCCTTGCCCTCGTTCACCATGACATCCTCGCGCTGAATGGCCGGGACGTCCTTTCCGTGGTGCGGCTCAGCCGTCACCACTATGTGCGTTGGAACTCCGTTGCTGCCCGCGGACTGCTGCGCGGCAAGCCTCGGAACGCCATAAACCCAGATGGCAGACAGCACGACTGCGGGAAACAGGAACACGGATCTCTTCATAAAGCTCCTTTCAAAACTCCTGCACGATTTTTAGATGATCCTAAGCGGCAAAAAGGAGTGGGCGTTCGGCCGGTAGGCAGATTGGGGCATACGGCGAGCTGAGAAATTCATTGCGGGTCTAGTGCCAGCGGCGTCGCAGCGCGTAATACTCGTTGATCGGCAGGTCGTCGCGCATGGAAGGCGTGGAGGGAGATCGGGCGATTACGGCGTCGATTGGAACCTCGTTGTGAAGCACGGTATCCAGGGCATCCTCGGCAGCGTCGTTCCCGCCGGGGCTGTCCCACTCGGTAAGATCGGCAACGGCGGCCGCGGGCAGTCTGCGAAGCAAGTCTTCCGCGGTACGAGTAGGAAGCGGCTGTTCGCTCGCGAGAAAGTGCAAGCCCCAGCCGTCGATGCTGCCGAACACACGTACGTACGGAAACGAATTGCGCAGGGCGCGGGCTACCGCGGCAAAGTCCTGGGCATCGCCATCGGGAAACCATTGAGCCAGAATGCCGCCGGGGCGCAGCCGCTGGCGCGCTACTGCGTAGAATTCCTCGGAGTAGAGCAGGCTCGAACCGGCAGCCTCCACGGGCGGTGGAGGATCAACCGTGATCAAGTCATAGGTCTGCGTGGTGCGCTCCAGGTAGCGGCGGCCGTCGTCGATGACCACATGCGCCAGGGGCGATTGCATGAACTCGCCGCCATCGCTGTGAAAATAGCTGAACATGCGGGGCACGCTCGGCACCAGTTCGACGGCCGTGGTCTGGATTTTCCAGCTGAGAAGCGAGCGGAAGGTGGTACCCATGCCAAAGCAGATATCGAGCGCGTTTTGCGGCGACCGGTCGAGAAATGCGAGTGGGAAGTGCGCCATCATTTTGGTAATCGGCGTCAGCGACGTCATTCCGTATCCGTTAACCAGAAGCTGTTTATCCATCCCGCTTCCGGCGGCGATGACGGTGGCGGTTGAATCGCGCAGGACCTGTTGCTGCGGATAGGTCTCATCGTAGCCTTCACCTTTAAAGATCAT
>DASSRO010000316.1:0-3226 GCA_035701745.1 Candidatus Sulfotelmatobacter sp.
GGACCCACGTCTTCCGGCTACGTTCTACACCCGTTTCTCAGCAGCACTCAACCGGTGGGTCCGTGTGTACGACTACCATGACGCCGAAGAGCGGGTTGAGATGCTGCGGGAGTGGTGCGAAGGCGAGGAGAACGCAGACCAGTATGAAGTACCAGATGTTGAAGGATGCACACCGAAATCGCTCAACGAACCACCCCTGAGGCTCCGCGTCTTAAAGGAACTCGTCGAAGAGGTCCATGATCCGCAAATAAGAGAGCTGATCACTGGTTTACTCGAATTGTGTCGGACTTCGAAGCAGGCGAAACGGCCAGAGTTCACCGAGGATATGGGGGAACAACTCATGGACTCGAATCCGGCATTGCCCTGTCTGCTCGCGGCGTTCTCATCGGTGATGCGGTGGTCGGGTGTTTTGATGAAGAGGGCGAGACGGCGATGGAGGTGACGCCGCAGCCGAACGTCATCATCCCCCTCAAACTGAGCGATGCAGTGAGTGTGCGCGATGGCTTCCGGACGCTTGCAGTCGTCTGCGAGACACTGGCCGCTGCGAGCCGATTGATTGACCTGATGCCGGGGAACGAAGATGGCGTGATTGCTCGCGAGGGATAGCCATGGACGTCCATGTACGCATTGGAGACAACCGAATCTTCACGCTGAAGCAAGCCGTGCTTGTGTATCAGGAGGGCAACCGAGCATTTGCCACGGTGCACGAAGTGAAGCACGCGCCGGACCAGGCTCCATATTTATGCGCAGGCCAGTCGGTCACGACGGGCTTTCTTGAAACGCTCGCCAAGGGGCTGGGTGCAAGCATGGCAGCCGAGGTTCTGCCTGAGAATATTTTGGCAAGAACAACGGAGATAATCGCATGGTGGAGCCGGGCACAGCTCCGACTTATGTTTTTCAGCGACGGAGACCCAAAGACTAAGAATCTGAACGGCAAGATGTATCCCCATCCCGCGTTGGTGTTCATGATCCGAGGCCGGGATCTGTTCGTTCGCGCGCTCGCAGAGAACCGTCGCCCCAACTCAAATACGCGCCTAAAGAATGCTCCCTATTGGAACACGGACGCAGAGGGCCGGGTTTGTCTCGGAAGCATGCCTGTGCCCGAGGAGGTGAGCGCCTCGCGCCTAACTGGATGGGAAGAAGCGTATTTCGCGAGCGAATTCACGCACCCAAGTGGTGCAGTGAGATTAACAACTCATTCTGGCGCCTTCGTTGGCCTTTGGTCGTCTCTGGCTGGGCGAAAGCGCCCGTTTCCTGTGAAGCTCCTGGCCGACAGCAAGCAAACACTTCAGGAATTCGTTGTTCGGAGAGGTGAGGGATGAAGCTATGGAAATGCACCAGATTCATCCCAAACTGCTCAAGCATAAAGTGCGGGTGCTGGTCGTGGGCTGTGGCGGCAATGGTAGCGCGATTGCCGCTGGGCTGCCCTCTCTGCATCAGGCGCTCTTGGCATACGGACATCCGGAGGGCCTCCACGTCACTTTGCTTGATCCGGACGTTATCTCACCCACGAATTGCGTACGACAGCCGTTCAGTCCGTCTGAAATCGGCCTCTACAAATCCGTAGTTCTCGCAAACCGGTTAAATCTGTTCTGGGGACTCGACTGGGAGGGGATTCCGGAACGTCTGGATCCTAAACGAAGACTGGATGGCGTGGATATTGTGATCGGGTGTGTTGACACACGTAAGGCGCGCTCGACCATCGCGAAGTGCTCCGAGGATTGGAGCGAAGTAGACTATTGGCTGGACCTGGGCAACAACGCCGATAGCGGACAATTCGTGCTTGGGGAGCCGCTGAATCGGAGGAACCGGCGCCACCGCCTCCGGCTTCGTACGGTTTCCGAACTCTTTCCCGAAGTCATAGAAGGCGAACTCGACGAAGATAACCAGCCCAGTTGCAGCGCCGTGGAAGCACTAGAGCGGCAGGAGCCATTCGTCAATCCGACGTTGGCCAATCACGCTCTGGCGCTGCTGGCACGATTGTTCCGCTACGGAGCGATCTCGTGTCATGGCGGCTTTCTCAGTCTGTCTTCTTTATCTGGTCTGCAGCCGCTTCGGATTGATCCCAAACATTGGCGACGACTCCGCGCGAAGGCTCGGGGTAGGCGAACGCGGTCCCGCACAGAGCACGTCTGAGTTCGTTTTCACATTTCAAATTGAAAGGAGACCGCGATGGAAGGCTCAATGCCGAACCATGACCAAATCCTCGAACCAGAACAAGCGGCGGCCAAAGCCGTGCTTCTCGCGGAATGCGACAAACTTGCCGCTGCGGGAGTGACCTTTGTGGCGGCCCACTTCGATGGCTATGGCGACGACGGGGCTACCGAAGAAGTCAAGTGCTACGACAGCGGGTCGTACGCGTGGGGCGAGCATGAACCGGTCAATTACGAGGCTTCGCATCTGCAGGACCACTTCGAAGCTCTGGTGCCGTTCGGATATGAGAACGACTGCGGCGGTTTTGGAGACGTCGTGCTTGACGTGGCTGCTCGGAAGGTCACTGTCGAGCGGAATGACCGGTTCGAGGATTACACGACCACAACCTATGAGGTGTAACGCCATGGCCCACCCACTGAGGCACGCCGAGAGCAGCGCCAGAAAGTTCGGCGGAAAAGCAGAGGACTATCTTGCGATTCATGACTGGTTCGACGAATCGAAAGCATTCTTTCCAGACTTTCGTCACCGGGCCTTGCGGCATCATGCGGAGGGCATTTTCCTGGCTGAGAAGCTGTTTGGCGTAGCGATTGTGAACAGTGATGGAAAACAAATTCCCGTGCGCTATATCGGAGAACAGCACGTCCGGGAAGATCTTTGTCGAATTCCCACGGTTCAGGATTGGCTGTCCGAAATCAAGCCGCGGCGGTGGATGTACGGTCAACGCCTACACGAAGAAATTTCACCGAGAGAGGAGACCTTGGCATGAGCGGACCAAATGGCCATTCACGCGAACACGGTACGGCGGCGCCTATCACACCGTCAGCGGCCTTCGTTGCTCCGGTCGGACCTCCGTTCTCGCCGGAGAGAGTTAAAGAACTGGTTGCGGCGTTGGAAGTACCTTTCGATGCCTCACAGATCGAATGGCGGGTGATGAACACCACCAAGAACGGACAACCAATGCGGGGCCAAGTTGTTCCGTACGCCGACCAGAGGGCCTACACCGATCGATTGAATAAGCTGTTTACGCCAGCGGGATGGACGCGCAAGTACACCATTCACACGAGCGGGAGTT
>DASSRO010000317.1:0-9663 GCA_035701745.1 Candidatus Sulfotelmatobacter sp.
GGGATGGGGCTGGCGCTGCGCTGGGCGCGGGCAGGAGAGACCGTGATCATCGGCTCGCGCGAGGAAAAGCGCGCACAGCAGGCGGCGGCCTCGATCCAGAAACGGCTGGGGGGCACGGCCAAAATTTCGGGCATGGAAAACAGCGCGGCCTGCGCCGCTTCCGACATTCTGATGCTCACGGTGCCATTCGAGGGGCAAGCCTCGCTGCTCAAGAAACTGAAATCTTCAATCACCGCCGGAAGCATTCTGATTGACGCCACGGTGCCGCTGGCCAGCGGCGTGGGCGGACGCGCCTCGCGAACTCTGGGCGTGTGGCAGGGATCGGCGGCGCAACAGGCGGCGGAACTGGTTTCGGAGGACGTGAGCGTGGTGGCGGCATTTCACAACGTATCCGCAGAACTGCTGGGCACCGACACGCCGCTCGATTGCGACGTGATTGTGTGCAGCGACGATCCGGACGCGGCGCAACTTACCCGCGAACTGGCGGCGAAAATTCCCGGAGTGCGCGGCGTGGACGGGGGAAAACTGGAGAACGCGCGCATCGTTGAGCAGATTACCGCCTTGCTCGTCGGCATGAACTTCCGCAGCAAAGGCCACGCTGGAATTCGCATCACCGGCCTGCCCGCCAGCGCTTACCGCTGAGTTCTCATTCCCATGATTTACATTCCCGAGGTTGAGGAGCGAATTGTTTGAGCGGGAACGGGAATCTCGACGCCGGCCTGCAGTATCACAGCGGCAGCAAGCACTCGTACCAGAGCGTGCGGTTTAACCCTCATGCGCTCGATTGGGACAACAAGCCGCTGCTGTTCAAGATTTATCCCACGCTGGAGGTGACGCGACTCCCGCGGGATTTCCACGACACGAGGCGGCCCGCGCTGTCTGCGATTGCGGACCTGGGCACGACGGCGCAAGCGGAGAGTGTTCCCGATCTTGAAACGCTGGCGGAGTTGCTGTTTTTTTCAGCGGGAGTAATTCGCAGCCGGAAGCATGCGCAAGGGGAAACTTTTTTTCGCGCGGCGGCATGCACCGGGGCGCTTTATGAGATTGAGCTCTACGTGGTGTGCAGCGATCTGCCGGGCAGAGCGGTGCCGGGAGTGAAGAATCCTCCGGGGCTGGCGGCGGGAGTCTACCATTTTGGCGCGGCGGAGTTTGGCTTGCGACAGCTGCGTGCGGGCGATTTCCGGCAGGCGCTGGCGGACGCCACGGGCGGAGAGCCTGCGGTAGCGCAGGCGCCGGTGACCATTGTTTGCAGCGGGACGTACTGGCGCAATGCATGGAAATACCGTTCGCGCACCTACCGGCATTTTGGATGGGATAACGGGACGATCCTTGCGAATCTGCTGGCGATGGCCGGGGCGCTGAGCCTTCCCGCCAGAGTTGTCGCGGGCTTTATCGATTCGCAGGTGGACGCATTGTTAGGACTCGACAGCAAGCGGGAGGTTGCGTTTTCGCTGGTTCCGATTGGACGACAGCGGGCGGCCCTGCCCAGCTCGCCGGAGGTCACGGCGCTCAGTTTGCCGATGGTCCCTTACTCGGAGACGGAAGTTGAGTATCCGTCGATGCGCAGGATGCACGAGGCTTCGTCGCTCGACTCAGCGGCGGAAGTGGCGGCCTGGCGGGGCAAGACTCCGGCGCGACAGCTTTCGCCGACGAAGGGCGATACGATCGTGTTAAAGCCGCTCGACGAGTCTGCCATCGCCAAGGATTCGATTGAAGAAGTCATCTCCCGGCGCGGGTCGGCGCGGCGGTTTGCGCTCGATCCCATCACCCTGCCGCAGCTTTCGACGATGCTCGATCGCGCCACGCGCGGCGTTCCCGCCGACTTTCTCGATCCCGAGGGAAGCCATCTGAATGATCTGTATCTGATCGTGAACAACGTGCTGGGAGTGACCGCGGGAGCCTATGTCTATCACTGGGAGAAAAAAGCGCTCGAACTGCTGAAGGCGGGGGACTTCCGCGAGAAGGCGGGCTACCTGGGGCTGGAGCAGCAAATTCCGAGGGACGCTTCGGTTGACGTATTTTTTCTGGCGGACTTAAAGAAGATCATGCAGCGCTACGGGAACCGCGGATATCGAGCCGCGCAGCTCGAAGCGGGGATTCTGGGTGGGAAACTTTATCTGGGCGCGTATGCGCAGCGGCTGGGAGCCAGCGGGCTGACTTTTTATGATGACGACGTGGTCAGCTTCTTCTCGCCGCACGCGCGGGGGAAGAGCGCGATCTTTCTGGTGGCGCTGGGGCGCGGGGCGAAATAGCAGTTCTCAGTTCTCAGTTCTCGGTTCTCAGTTCTCAGTTTTAAGCTGTCAGCTGTAAGCTTTCAGCTTGTGGAGCCGGTTCGGGGAATACCTTTTGCGACGCGGACAGCTGTTGACCGCAGGGTTGAGACGACCTTACTTTTCTGTTACCGGGGTGGTCATTTCTTCGGCGGGTTCGCCGCTGGCCATGGCTTGGGCGATGATCAGTTTGCGGGCTTCGACGCGAATCTTGGGGAGTTGCGAGCCGAACCACCATGCTCCGAGCACGGAGGCCAGGCCGCCGATGGCTACCGTTACGGGCGCGCCCAAGCGGTCGGATAATGCGCCGCCGAGCAGTGCTCCTACCGGCGCCATTCCCATGAACATCATGGAGTAGACAGCCATGGTTCGGCCGCGGAGTTCGTCGGGGACCATCACCTGGATCAGAGTGTTCGACGACGACATTTGCAGCATGATGAAGTATCCGACGGGCAGCAGAAGAAAGACTGACAGCCAGAAGGATTTGGACAGGGCAAACAGCATCAGGCTTACGCCAAAGCCGGCGCAGCAGACAGTGATCCACTTCGAAAGCCCCTTGACGCCAGTGCGTACGGCCAGGGTGAGAGCGCCAAGGAGAGCGCCCACGCCGGCGGCGCCCATCAGGATGCCAAGGCGAACCGCCCCGAGATCGTGCGAGCCGATGAGGGAGGCGAGTTCCTGGCCGCCGCCACGCAGGATTTTGTCGGCGAAGATCGGCATGAGTACCACATAAGGCATGCCAGTCACGCTCACGATGCCAAGCAGGATCATGAGGGCTCGAATGGGCGCGGTGCGGTTGACGAACTGGAAGCCCTCCATCATGTGGTCGAAGGGCGAGGTCTTGGCCGAGACGCGGGCGGGCGCGTGCACGTTCATCAGCAGCAATCCGGCGATGACGGCGATGTAGCTGGCGCCATTCGCGAAAAAGCACCAACCCTCGCCGAGCCGGGCCACCAGGATGCCCGCGACCGCTGGCCCGACCACGCGGGCGCCGTTGAACATGGAAGAATTCAGGGCGATGGCGTTCATCAGGTCGTCTTTGCCGACCATGTCGACCAGGAAAGATTGGCGGCCAGGAATGTCGAAGGCGTTCACCACGCCCAGCAGCGCCGCCAGCACGAAAATGTGCCAGACGTGCACCGTGTGAGTGAGAGTAAGCGCCGCCAGCACGAAGGCCAGCAGCATGGAAGCCACCTGGGTGCCGATGACGACATGCTTGCGGTTGCTGCGGTCGGCGACGATACCGCCGACTGGAGCGAACAGGAATACCGGAATCTGGCTGGCAAAGCCGACCCCGCCCAGCAGCAGTCCCGAGCCGGTCAACCGGTAGACGAGCCAGGACTGGGCTACGGTTTGCATCCAAGTGCCGGTCAGGGAGATGAGTTGCCCACTGAAAAACAGCTGGAAGTTGCGATGGCGCAGGGAGCGCCCGGCGGCTTGCCAGCGCAATTTGGAGCTTCCTGCGGCGACGCTATTGCCAGAGGTTTTGTCTTGAAGAGAAGCTTTTGAATCGGCCACGTTTTAGATTGGATGACGATCAGGTGTCTGGGGATTAATTTATCGCGGAAGGGTGTCAGTGGCCAGTGGCTAGTGGCGGCTGGTGACTGACCACTGGTCACTGGTCACTGATCACTGAATTAGCAAAAATCTTGCTTCTCTTCTGGCGCGGTGTGAGCTACAGTAGGGAGCACTTCGGCGATTGGGCCAGGGCAGGAACGCCACCATGAGCAGTCCTCCAGTTCGAGTGGAACGGCGCGTTGGACAACGATTTTCGTATCTCTTACCGCTTTCTCTCCGCCAGCCTGCGACTGCGCTCGAAGGCATGGGATTCACCCAGGACCTGAGTTCGCGCGGAGTGTTTTTCCTCACCGACGCTGCGTTGAGCGAAGGCAGCGAAATCGAAATAACGCTGCGGATGCCCTCCGAAATTACGCTGGGCGAAAGCATGCCGGTGCGCTGCCGGGGGCGTATTTTGCGAATCGTGAAGCCGGCTGCCAAAGGCGCGTCCGAGTCGGCGCGCGGGGAAGCGAAAATCGGAGTTGCGGTGCGCCTGGATGGATATGAGTACCTTCGCGAGTCCGAGGCTGCGAATTTTCCCAGGGTTTCAAGCCTTCATCCACAGCGCGAGGGAGAGCGTCCGCTGGTGCAGTCATCGGCGCGTCCAGTATTAGGCTAGGTTATGTTTCTTCAACGGGCCCCAGCGGTTTCCCACGGCGCTTTCCCCCGACTCTTAAAATATTTTTCATTTTGCCCACAAAGTTCCTTTTCAAGGGAACGGGTTTGGCTTACAATGGTTGCCAATAAGGGGTGTGACAAACCTCAGTTGTCTACGTTGTGCACTTCCTCCCAAGACTTTAAAAATCAGAAGCGCTATTGCAGACAGCGCTGGGATTGTGCGCTTGCACCACTGCGGTGGCATTACCTAGGTCACTTGGCGGAGAGCGGGTTCTCTTTCTAACATGCAGACACCAAGAGAAATCAGCGAGAACCACGTTATGCATGGGATCGCAGTCGCCCTCCTCGCAGAGGACCAAGACCACTTATCTGCACTGCAAAACCGGTTAGAAGCGACGCGCCTGGGACAGGCGGTATACAGCCACGTCGGATTTCCGGCTGCACCCACAGACTCCATTCTGAGGCGATTGCAGGATTCGCGGGCGGAAGTGGTGATCGTCGACATTCCGGCGCACGATGCCCAGCGCGCCATTCACACCATTGAACTGATTCGGGCAACAACCCAACAGATTGCGATCTTCGCGAACGGCGAGATGAGTCGTCCGGCGAACATTGTGGCCAGTATGCGGGCCGGAGCGGGCGAATATATAGACCGCTCGGCTGGGTCGGAAGCGCTGCTGGAGGCATTAACACGATACAGTTCCGCGCGCACTCGCAATGTTGGCGGCATAGGCAAAGCTCGGGTGTTTACCTTTCTTGGAGCCAAGGGAGGGGCGGGATGCACCACGGCAGCGGTGAACACGGCGGTGGCGCTGCAGAAATCGCATGGCGATGTGGTGCTGGTGGATTTTGCCCCGATCGGCCATGCCGCGCTGCATTTGAACTTGCGGCCGCAATTCGGGGTAGCAGACGCTCTGCAGAATCTCCACCGACTGGATGCGTCGTTGCTGGAAGGATTGATGACTCCGACCAAAGAAGGCCTGCGGCTTCTCGCCGGACCGCAGCAGCCGTATCCGACCGAACCGACGCCGGGCGAACTGGCCCGGCTTTTCGATCTTCTGGTGAATCATTATCGGTTCGTGATCGTCGACGCCTCCAGCCGTCTTGATCCCACAACCCGGCTGCTTTCCGACCTTTCGAATGCGGTGCTGGTGGTGGCGCAGGCTGATGTGGTGTCGCTCTGGAGCGCCGGAAAAATTCATACATTCCTGGAAGAGGGCTCGGGACGCGACCGGCTGCGGCTGGTGTTGAACCGCTATAAGAAAATTCCCGGGTTCACCGAAGAAGATGTTGAACACGCGACCAACTGCAAGGTTTTGTGGAAAGTGCCCAACGCTTTCCAGGCCGTGTCTCCTGCGATTGATCACGGCACGCCCGTGGTGATGCAGGAAGGTCCGGAGATCAGCCGCTCGTACCGGGCGCTGGCCGCGACTCTGGCGGAGGCTTCGTCAAAATCCGAGGGCGGGCCAGATCTGGTGTACGGGCAGGAAGCAGCATCCAAGAAAGTTGCCGGGCGGCTGAATCTTTCACCGCTGCGGGCGGGACAGTAAGGGCAGTACCGAGTACCTAGTAGGAAGTCCCGAGAAAACCTTCCTTCGCGACACCACTCCTAACTGAAGAAAAATCAAAAGCTTGAATCGCAGAGAAAAAGCTAGTACCGAGTACCGAGAAAACCTTCCTTCGCGATTACCCCGGCACCACTCCTAACTGAAGAAAAATCAAAAGCTTGAACCGCAGAGGTCGCGGAGTTCGCAGAGGAGAAGCGGCAGTTGAGCGCTCTGGCCGGTACTCGGGGGACTCGGGACTCGATGCTCGGGACTTGGCTCGGGACTTGGCTCGGTACTTGGTACTCGGGACTGGGTACTCGGTACTTACTTTCGAATCTGCGGGGATGGGGAGGCGTCTTGAGGGAACATTTTGAAGACTGCTTGTTTGGAGCGCGAGGTTACTTTCTTGTTGACATCGGTGGTGTTCTCGGTGAGCGTGCCTTTTAGCACGAAGTAGGCTTCGTCTCCGGGATTCTTGCCTTCGCCGCGCTCGACAGTGCCCTTGAAGTCGAATGCGGTGCCGTGGACGATCTCGGTGGTAAAACTCAGGTTGTTGCCTTCCAGTTTGCCAGTCTTGAAAAACTGATCGAGAAATGCGCCTTTGTCGCTTTCGCCGTCGCCGAAGCGGGAGATGAAGCCGGTAACGTGTCCCGCGTCCTCGACCGATACCTGGATGAATTCGCCTTCTTTTTGAAAGGAGTACATGCCTGAGTAGGATGGTGCGCTCTTGGAGGCTTGGTCGGGCGTGGGTTCAGTGGACTTCGTATCTTGCGCGCGCAGCCACGGGGAGGCGTATAGCAGGCTCGAGGCAAGCGCGATTGCGAGAACGACGCAGAGTTTTCTCATGATATTGCCGAGACAATCGTACTCCAAGTCGGCTTTCGGGGCAGGTTTGCGGTGCACTTGGACTTTGGCTGGTCCGCGGACGGGTTGGATTCTGATTGTGAGCGCGGGCATCGGGGTGCTTATAGGGATTCTTCGACTGCGCTCAGGACGACAAAGTTATGTTACGGCTTCGGGCTTTGCTTTTGGCCTTTTGCTTTTCGGGTTGTTGGTTCTGGCTTCTGGTTTTGGTTCGGTTTTTGCTAGCAGCTAGGGGCTAGCAGCTAGAAGCTTATTTCGACTTCGTTGCCTTGCCGTCCAATACCGTGGTCCATTTGGTTCCGTCGGGGGACATTTCGTAAGAGAAGGTGTAGGACGTGGGGGAAGTGATTTTCATGGTGAAGCGGCCCTTCATGGTCATGTTGCCCATTTTTTCGTCGTTGGTCCAGGTCCAAGTGTCGCCATCGAGAGAGCCTTTGGAGTCGTCGAATTCTCCCCAGCTGTTGAACTCGCGGTAGGTGTAGATCTTGTCGGCGTTGGAATATCCGAGAACGGAAATTCCCGAGCCGTTGCCCATGGGAGTTTTGAAATCGGTGTGGCAGACGAGGAAGAAGCCGCCTTCCATCCATTCGCATTTTTCGCTTTCGGTAGTTTTGCCGCCGGGCCCCATCTCGGTGGGCTTCATGTCGCCATCGAGAGCCCAGTTGCCGGCGAATATATCGAGCTTTTTATGCTCGGGGCCAGGTTGAGGCATCTCCGTTTGCGCGATGGAAGCGACGGCCAAGGCCAGCCATGCTGCGGAGATGAATGCCACGGTTTTCATTGGGCCCCCGGAAATCATTGTTGATTGCTGATTTTCGATTGTTGATTGAAAGCCTTTCGCTGCGGCGGAATAGTATTCCTGGGGGAAGAGCGCCGTCAACCTTGGTTTTCGTGGCCTTCAATCATCAATCAAAAATCAACAATCAACAATGGTCTACCAATCTCCCCAATGCGAGGCGGTCATTTGTTGAAACTTCATCTTCCAGGCGTCGGCCTGCTTAACCCAGATGGTGCTGACGTGCTGGTAGCGCGGCGGCGGTCCCTGATCTTCGCTAGGAGGTACACGCAGCACTGCGTCGTAAGTAACGATGGCTGCGGCGTCGCCGGCGGGGACTACCTTCATATCGTAGGGCTGAAAATTCTGGCCGCCGTCGCTGAACTGGTCGATCGTTTCCTGACGGCTGTACAACTGGCCATCGTAGGAGACGAAGGAAAAGTCGTCGGTGAGAGTGTGTTTGAAAAATGCCGTGTCGCCCTTCTTGGCCGCATCGATGAAACTATTTTCGGCGGCGATCAGCGTCTGCTCCAGCGGGGTGAGCGGTTTGGCCGGCGGGTTCGCGATCTGGGCGCTGGCTATGCAGGTGAGGCATAGCAAGATGCAGAACTCTACGAAATGATTTTTCATCTGGGTTCCCCTTTTTCGGTTCACTGCTCTCTCTTCACGGCTCGGCAACTCCCGGCAAGCCGTCGATGCTGCGGCGATTCTTTTCCTGCCGGTAGATTTTGAGGCCTTCGGTTCCGCGCTTGAGGCACCAGGCGGGGAGTTCGCGGCGGTGGCTCTCGAATTGGAGAAGCGGAACGCCGTAGCCGCAGGAGTCGCTGACGCGCGAGACGTCAATTTTAATGATGGCACGCGTGCCCACATAAATTGGAAAGTGGGCTTGCAACTCGGCAAAGCCGGCTTCGTGAGGCTCGACGACGCGTCCGCGGCCGTGCAGGCGTAGAACCTTGGGAGCGCCTTGAAAGGCGCAGAACATCAGCGTGATGCGATTATTCTCGCGCAGGTGGGCGATGGTCTCGACGCCGCTGCCAAAAATGTCGAGGTAGGCGACAGTGTTCGGCCCGAGGATGCGGAAGGTGTCGAGGCCTTTGGGCGAGAGGTTGACATGGCCGTGCGCGTCGAGGGGAGCGGTTGCCACAAAAAACATGGATTGCGCTTCGATGAACTGCCGCAGCGGCTGCGTGATCTCTGGGTAGGTTTTGGCCACGTGTTATTCCTGGATTCTTTGCGCCAATTCCGAGCGCGGCACGGACACCTGCTCGCCGGTAGCGAGGTTCTTCAGCGAGAACACATCGGCTGTTACTTCATTCTCGCCGACGATGAGGATGTATTTCGAGCCGGCCTTGGTCGCGGCCTCGAACGATTTTTTGAGGCGGAAAGTGTCGTCGCCCAATTCGACGACGAGATCGTGGCGGCGGAGTTCGCGCGCCAGGCGGGCGGCTTCGGCGTTCATTCCGGCCATGGGGGCGACGTAGACGTCGGGCTTGCGCAGGACGCTCTCGGCCGTTTCTTTCAACGACATGACCAGGCGGTCTTCGCCGATGGCGAAACCGATGCCAGGAGCGGCCGGGCCTCCGAGCATTTCGGACAGGCCGTCGTAACGGCCGCCGCCAAGAATTGCGTTCTGTGCGCCGAGTGCGCCGTGCGTGAATTCGAAGGCCGTGCGCGTGTAGTAGTCGAGGCCGCGCACCAGGCGGTCGTTCAAGGTAAATCGTACTGCGGCCTTGGTCAGAATTTCCTGAACAGATTCGAAGTGCTTGCGGCTTTCGTCGTCGAGATACTGGCTGATGCGGGGGAGCGTCGCGATGATGGGCTGATCCGCGGGCACCTTGCAGTCGAAAACGCGCAAGGGATTGGTAACAGCGCGGCGCTTGCAGTCGTCGCACATGTTGCCGACGACAGGTTCAAGGGCCTTGCGGAGTGCATCGTTGAATCGCCCGCGGTCGGTGGAGCTTCCGACCGAATTCAGTTCGAGATTCCAGTCGGTGATGCCGAGGCGGTCGAGCAGCGTAGCCAGCATTTCGAG
>DASSRO010000318.1:0-18756 GCA_035701745.1 Candidatus Sulfotelmatobacter sp.
GCGCACTGGAGCAAGGCCGGCGTGCTGTACAGATTTATCCCAAGAATACAATTCAGCGAAATAACCTCGGTCTCTACGCCATGTATGCGGGAGACTTTGAGGCAGCCATCCAGGAGCAGCGTACTGTGATTGAGATGAACCCCAATCTGGTGTTGGGGTATGTTGGCACGGCTCTACCGCAATTAGCCCTTGGCCATCCTGACGAGGCCAATGCGACCTACCATCAGCTCGAGAAATTGGGTGCGGACGGGGTTTCTGCCGCCGCTGCCGGACTTGCAGACGTGGCGCTTTATCAGGGCCGCGCTTCGGAAGCGATCACAACTCTCGAGGCCGGGATCAGCGGCGATACGGCAGGCAAGAACCCTGACGGCGCGGCGACGAAGCTCGCTACACTTTCGCAAGCCTACTTGCTCGCCGGTAATTCTGCAGAAGCGACACGTGCGACCGAGCGGGCGCTGGCAGCGAGCCACGAAATACCAATTCAGTTCTGGGCGGCACGCTCATACATTGGCGCAAACTTGGACACGAAAGCTCTCGCGATTGCACATGACTTCGGCAGCCGCTTGGACGCAGATCCCCAAGCTTATGGAAAATTGATCGAAGGGGAGATCCAGCTGAAGCACGGCAAAGCGCAAGATGCGCTTAGACTGTTTATCGAATCGCGCAAATTCGCCGACACATGGATGGGCCGCTTTGATGCCGGCCGCGCCTATGTGGAGGCTGGGGCATTTGCCGAAGCGGAATCGGAACTGGATGCTTGTCAGAAGCGGCGTGGAGAAGCCACCGCGCTATTTTTGGATGAGTCTCCAACCTATTATTTGTTTCCGTCCGTGTATTACTACCTCGGCCGTGCGCAAGAAGGATTGAATAGTTCGGCCGCCGCTGAGTCTTATCAGACTTTTGTTTCCATCAGGGAAGGCGGCCAGGATCCGTTGTTTGCGGATGCCAACAAGCGCCTGGCTGCTCTGAAGGCGCACGTGAACTGACGCCCTCGGCCTAGCTCACCGAACGCAGGGCGGAACGAGTGCCACGTTACGCGGCAGCGATCGCTAATAACCGTGTACACCGATCCTGGTCAGCACCCCCCAGCCGAAATGCCGCTCGCCACATTAGAAAATACGCTTTCCACATTGCCACTCCCGACAGCCGTAACAACATAGTAGTAATTGATGGGAGGACACGCTCCAGGGGGGTTATCCGTAAAGCTGGTTCCAGAAACGCCGCTGCCCACCAAGGTAAACGGCCCACTCGCACTCGTCGATCGGTAGACGTTATACGAAATCACACCGGGACTCGTGCTGGCTGTCCAACTGATGACGCCCTGACCGTTTGAGTTGGTGCCCGTCACATTAGTGGGCGGGTTCGGCGCCTGCGACGGAGCGACGGCAGGACCTAACGTTATGCCCCAAGGACCGCTGCTTGGCGTTGGGGTCGGGAACTCCGTGAAAGACCCGCTGGGAGTGACTCGGCCAATTTTTCCACTTCCGCTCTCAGTGAACCATAGATTTCCGTCAGGTCCGCCTGTGATGAACAACGGGCTAGTGTCAGCCGTCGGGATCGGGAACTCAGTGACGACTCCGGCAGGCGTGATCCTGCCAACCTGGTTGGCGTTGGATTCAGCGAACCAGACGTTACCATCTGGCCCTAATGTGATGCCGTAAGGACTGCTGTTTGTGGTCGGAGTAGGGAACTCGTTGACGAACGTGCCTGCTGTGGTGATCACGCCGATTTTGCTGACGAACGATTCGGTGAACCAAAGGTTTCCATCCGGCCCGACCGTTATGTTCAGCGGACCACTGAGAGAGGTCGGGGTCGAGAACTCCGTGATGGACCCACCCGTGGTCATCCTGGCAATTTTTCCGCTGCCGTTTTCAGTGAACCAGAGATTGCCGTCCGGTCCTGCAGTAATGCCCGTCGGGTTACTCTGATGCGTCGGAACCGGGTACAGCGTCACAGTTCCACTTGTGGTGATGCTACCGACGTTGGGGGTATTCGAAGCAGCGGCTTCAGTGAACCACAGATTCCCGTCCGGTCCGCTGGTAATACCCTCGGCGCCCCCGCTGCCGTTAGGAATGGCGAACTCACCGATACCCATGCCGCCGCCGACGAAAGCGAGTTCGCCGATGTTGTTCGGAATATTCTCGGTGAACCAGACATTCCCGTCTGGCCCGGCCGCAATGCCGAACGGAAAACTGTTGGCTGTCGGAGTCGTGAACTCGCTGATTGCATTAGTACCGCTTGGCGCAATCATACCGATCCTGTTCGTTGTGCCGTTGCTTTCGGTGAACCAGAGATTCTGGCATTCTCCGGCTGCGCCGGCGTTGTAAATGGCAGCGATTTGCGACTGCGTGAGCGCGTTACCCCAGATCTGCAGTTGGTTGATTACACCGTTAAAAGAATCGATGCCGCTCACAATTCCTGCGATCTGGAACGGGAACTGAGACGCGGTCACTACCTTTGGTCCCGTGCCGCTGTTCTCCGAGACACCGTTCACATAAAGGTTCGCGCCGATGCTGGAACCGTTCCAGGTAAGCGTAACGTAGTAGAAGACACCGGGCTTCAGCACGGTGCTGGAGAATATGTCCAACTCGTTGGCACCATCTGTGATGATTGCCAGAACTTTTCCGGCTGTTGGTGTACCGACCACGATGGCGTTCGGGCTGGTGCTAAAGGTGCCATTGCCTTGCACCGACAGAGAGTAGGGCGTCGTAAGGTCAGTGCCGAGATTGTCGCCCTGCCACACGATCTGCATGGTTGGATCGCTCGTTATGGCATCGACTCTGATCCACGCGCCAACGCTGAAGTTAACCGGGTCCAGGAACTGACCGGACGGAACGGTGATGACGTTACCTGCGCCACTGCTCTTGAATCCCTGACCCACCTCGGCCGGAACAAACTGACCACCTTCGCCGAGCACGGTGCCCGGCCTTCCGCCACGAATGTCGAGAGCGTTGCCGTTGAACGGATACCAGCTCAAAAGGCCCGCAGGTGTTGGACTGCAAGCCGTTTGCGCCGCGGCAATCACCAGCGTCAACGGCAGTGTGGCAGAAGCCCCGCTAGCATCGACCACCTGCACGGTGAAATTGAAAGTGCCGCTTGCGCTGGGTGTACCGCTGAGAGCGCCTCCGGAAGACAAATTCATGCCAGCGGGAAGAGGTGTACTCGGCAGCACGCTCCAGGTGAATGGAGAAGTGCCGCCGGTGACGGTTAACTGCACAGGTCCATAGCTGAGCCCGACCGCTCCCGAAGGCAATGTCGGGATCACGATGTTCGGCAGAGCATCCACCTGCAACGTGAAGGATCCGGAAGCTGACTGAGGCGGAACAGAGGAGTCCTTCACGGAGGCGGTGAATGGGAAGGTTCCACTCTGCCCGGGTATTCCAGCAAACGAGCCATTGGAGTTTAAGGTGAGTCCATCCAACGACCCGCTGCCGAAGGTCCACGTGTAGGGCGGCAACCCTCCAGTCGCGGTCAGAGTTGCGCTCGGTGGATAAGCGAAGCCCTGCGTAGTACTGAAAGTTTGCGGGACCGCGGTCAAGGGATTGACGATTACGAGATTCAAAAGACGGGTCGTCGTCTGCGCAGAGTCTCCTCCGGAATCGGTAACCTGAAACGAAACCGGCCCGTTCGTTGCCGAAGTCGATCCGGAAATGATCAGGGCCGTGGTTGCGGTGTTAGGCGTGGCAGTCAGTCCCTCCGGCAAGCCTTGTACCGTCCAAGAGTAGGGCGGTCTGCCCCCGATTGCCTGGATGGTGGCGCTGTAAGGTTGATTCGCAATGCCTTGCGGCAGCGAACTAGTTGTAATGAAAAGCGGAGCACTGATCGGCGGTGTTGTCGCCGTCGTGTTGTTGCTGTCGACCGCCTGAGGCACCACCACGGGCGCGACTTGTGTCACGATCTGTTCCATGGTTGGAATGTCGACATTCCCTCGAATCGTGATGTAGGCGGTTTCGCCCGGTCGCAGCGAGAATGTCGGTTGAGTGACCGGCGCGGCGCTCACGTTAGGGTTCGCTATTTGGTTGACCGGGGTGAACGGGGCATTGGGAACGTTTGACAGCGTTATGTTCTGCTGCTGTGTGATCAGGTGGCACTGCCCGTCAGTCTGCGGCGTCATGTAGATCTGCGACAGCAGCAACTGCAACGGGGTTGAGGTTCCCCCGGTGAGTGCCAGGTTATAGGATGCCGTCGTGTTGCCGTTGTTGGTAACGCTGTAAGTGCCGTCCGAAGGCGGGGCCGCGGAAACATTCGGCGCACTCACGTTCGGTGCGCTGACGTTTGGATTGGCCACTCCGTAAGCACTTACGTTGGGAGCGGAAACATTTGGCGCGCTCACATTCGGTGCGCTGACGTTAGGCGCTGAAACGTTTGGCGCACTCACGTTCGGGGCGCTGACGTTCGGAGCCGATACGTTCGGGGCGCTGACATTCGGTGCACTGACGTTCGGGTCATACAACTCAACATTGCTGATGCTGTTACTGCCCGACTGCCCATTGGGATCGACCAGATTGGCGGGAATCGTGCCATCGGCATTCAACAGGATGAACGCGGAAAGGCCGCCTGTAATTACCGAGCCTCCGAGTCGACTGATCTCCGTGACATTGATCAGGATGTTGGCGGTCGGATTGCTCGACACCGCAAATACCGTGCGCGCTACTCCCGTATGCGGAGCGATGGCGACATCTACGCTGGTCAGCGGGAAGGCAATCCCGTTATTCGTGGCCGGAAATGGCGGAGGCGGAACCGGGCTCGGCGGTACGAATTGCGCGAACGACGCGAATCCATTCGCCGGTTGGTTCGCGATGGTCAGGCGGAAGTAGTTCACGAAACCAGAAGCAGTGGATCTGCCGGTGGTCTGGTTCTGAACGAGAATCACGAACCCGCGCTCAATCGTCGAACTCAAAGGCTTTGACGTTTGCGGCGAGGAAACCACCAGGCCCTGACTGATGCGGCTCATATAAACGTTCTGGTTGCGATCGCCTTCATTTCCCGGTTGGCAGTTGGGAACGGTCTTGGTGCCGTCGTACACGCTGGTGCCGCTGGCTATGGCGGTATAGCTGTCCCATCGCCCATTGGCGGGCGGAATAACGTCCTGATTGCTCGTCCACGTGGCATAGTGAACGGCTGAACTGGCTGCGGGTTTCGGAGCGGCAAGGAAACTGCCCGCAACTCCAGGCGGGGAAGGATTATTGTAGGTCCAGCATTGTGAACTGCCGCACTTGACCAAGACAAAAGGCTGCCCGGCTAGACCCAGGTAGTCTCCGATAAATGCGCCAGTGCCCTGCATGAACATTGGCAGGTTTGGAGGATCAAATTTAAGTTGATGAAATGGGGCAGTCTCGCCTCCGGTTTCTCCTTCGAACAGGCCAAAATCATAGTGCGACACGCGAGCATACGTGAAGGACGGGGCGAATCCTCCGTTCGATTCCGCCACCACGAGGTCGTTTGTGTGCCTTCTTACTCTTAGTCCCGCGTCATCGATGAAGGATGGCAAGTATGCCGACGTAGGTGATTCTGCGACTTGATCGCGCGTTTCCTCGAAAAAGTTTCCGTTGGCGTCTGGAGTAAACACGCCATTTAGAACGCTAGGCGCAAACTCGCCGATAGTGTGGTCCTGGCGCAGATCGTAATACAACACCATGAGCTTCCCTTGATTGAAGGTCATGGTCGGCATCACTTGATGCCCGCTGGTTAGCGATGGAAAGGTTCCGCCCTCATCATTGGTGACCGCGCCGTTATCAATGGGATATGGAGTCGGTGGTTTGAACCCGCTGGAGGTGAAACTGGCATTGCCTGGGATCGGAAGCAGCATGATGCGGGCTTCCCCATTGGGCCCTATTCCCCGTTGTGACCAGGCTATGTAGAGCGGCCCCGGAATAAATTCCAAGCCGCTATCCGCAACGGCCATGGCAGGGTAGGCAGTCGTGCGGAAGCTGGTGGCCGTCGTGTTCTGATCGAAGAATGAGGGGGCCGTCGGGTTGTTGAAACTGAATGGAGGCAGACTGACCAGCTGGATGGCAGGCAGAAAATCGCGTCCCCCATCGAGGGAGGCGGTAATTGCGATGCCATCGTTCGGCTGTTGAGCACTGTGGATTACGCGCCACGCCACGTAAACAATGCCGGTTTCAGGGTCGATCTGAATCGTTGCTCCTTGGCTGAGGGTAAATCCATGGCTGATGGCTACAGGAGAACTCCAACTCATTCCGCAGTTGGTGGAACGGCTGAAATAAATAGTGCTGGTTTCGCTGCCGTTGCTGGTCGAAACATTTGCATAAGCGATATAAACGTTGCCCGCAGGAATCGTCTGCTGCACGGTGGTTCCGTTTGACTGCGTCACTGCGAAGCTGCACTGGCCGCCGCTGCGAGGGATGTCCACTGCCAGCCAAGGCTTATCGAGGAATTGCGCGGGAAAATTACTGCCGTATGCCACGGGCACCGTATTGATGTACCGGATGGGAAAACTATCCGTAACGATGTTACCGTTTTCCTTATTATTCAGATCCATGAAGCGAGACACAAAGACGGCGCCGAGACTCGTGCCACGATTGAATGCAATTCCGGCGTAGTAGAACATTCCGTTCGTCCCTGCAGCGATGACCGGATCGGCGGCGGTGGTAAAGCCGTGCAGCGGGGAACTCATTCCTCGAGCCGATGTATCCTGAGGATAGCCAGGCAGCAAACTGCTTTGCCAGTGGGCGCCGCCGTCGATCGACATATATTGCCCCACCCAAGGCTCGCCAGTCGCAGTGTTGGCGAGACGCGGCTCCCCCGGGTCGATTTCCGGCAGATTTAAATCGACAGTTCGGTAGTCGTTTGCACCCGCCAGCAGGTGCAACGGATTGCGAGTAGAGACGGCGAGACTAGGCTCATCCTGCCGCTCAAGGAAGGGATCCCCATAGGGCCATTGCGTGCCTGACACCATGTTGACATTCTGTCCGGGATTCTGGGCGAGCGCGCTAGCGCCGAACCAACAAGCGATTAGTAGTGCGACGGCCGAAACCAATCGACAGTAAAAGGAAGCGCGAGCCGCCAATCGACGGCAATCGCCTGAGAGCGCTGTGGTCCGAGTATTGTCGAAACCGCCTGGTTGGCGAGAAATACGACCGCAGCTTGCGGCGGACCTTGAAGCCGAACAGCGAGATTGATGCATATGACTTCTCCCGTGTGCCAAGCAGCGACGTATCTAGCCGCACTTCGGGGGGAAGTTCAACTAAAGGATGGAATTGCGTTCCGGGTGACCGACGTGTGGATGGCTTATTTTGGGTACGATACGGGTGTTCCGCAACCGCATCTTGCATTCACTTGGTCAGCCAATGCCCCAACAACTTGCCCCTCAAAATATACCGATTTTTCGTAAAGTCAAGATCAAAATACCGACTCGCGGCCCTTCCGGGCGGCCTATTGCGAACTCTGTTGATGAATTTCGCTTAACCGCTTCTTCAGATATTCGCGATATTCCTCCTGCAACTTAGGATCTTTCGGCGAGCCATAGATTTCCGAAGACTTATATTTGCCTTCATCGAATTTCTTCTTCGTCCATTCGTCATGGATATGGGTTTCATCCGCGCGGTCGAGTACTTCCTTCACGAATTGCGGGGGAATGAAATATACGCCTTCGCGATCGCCCACCACGAGATCTCCCGGCATGACGGTCACCCCGCCGATTCGGATGGGAACGTTGATGCCCGTCAGCATCACATTTCCGATCGGAGTCGGATCCGCGGAACGGAAATATGCCGGCATATCGATTTTTGCTATACCATCCAGATCGCGAATGCTGCCATCCACAACCAGGCCAGTTCCGTTGGTGGCTTTCATCACGTAGTAGAAGAGATTGTCGCCCACGATTGTCCCATCCACTTTTTTCCCAAACAGATCCACCACGAGCACGTCTCCGGGCTGAAGCATATCGATCGCCGTTTGATTTGTGAGGTCTTGCAAGCCGCGCTCTTTGGCCTTGTTCTTCGCGACTTCGTCCAGGTCAGCCCGCAGCGGCATAAATTGCACCGTAAAGGCACGTCCAACCATGGTTTTTCCAGGATGCAGAACTTGAAACCCATCCGCATACTGGTTCCTGAAACCTTGCTCGGGGAGTCCAGCCCAGACTTCTTCCGATGACAAATCGCGGGCCCGCTCAATCATCGCGTCGGGAACTTTGGGGCGTCCATCCGCGAGACGGCCAAAGGGTGAATTCTTCGTGTAGTCGATCAAATCCTGCTTGGACAACGTATACAACTGAGCGCATGCGTAAGTTGGGGCAAGCAGGGCCGCGACAGCCACGCCTTTGTAGATCGTGCTCATGATCGTTTTCACGATGTGCGTCATCTTTGGACTCTCCTGGGATGCAGATTTCGAAAGCCAGTTCTGCCGACGAGTTTACAATTTATTTCTTCAATTGAGATCTTGCGAGAAGCGAGAACGTTCTTCCCATCAAACCCACCTTTGAGACCTACTTGATTGTCTGAGGATTAATGAGGACTGTGCAGTCAAGCAATTCAAGTCGCCCACTTTTGCCATCGCTTCCGAGCCCAAGAAGCAATCGCGCAGAGTGCGACTGGCCCTAAAAAAGAACAACAAGACAAAGAGTCTCCCAATCGTGGCATGCGGCTCAAATTCGTATAAGATTCCTGCGCAGGGAACGTGAAGATCATTCGCCTCAAAACCGCGGTAGTCGAAGGCAACTTCGACTGGACCTTCGTGCGAATTGAAACCGACGAAGGCCTTCATGGCCTGGGTGAATGTTTCTTCGCCCCAGGTCTCACGGCCATTCTTCGTTCTCTGGAACCCCTTCTTGTAGGGGAAGATCCGCGCGACGTTCATCACTTGTTTCGCAAGCTTCAACTGGCCACTTCCGGCGCGGGATCGATAGCGGGCATCATCTACAACGCCATCAGTGGAATTGATGCTGCTCTCTGGGACCTGCTCGGGCAGTGGCTCGAGGTCCCAATCTACCGGTTGCTGGGTGGCAGGTTCCGCGATGAGGTTCGCATGTACGCCGACTGTCATGCCGGCGAAGCGCTGGAGAGCCTGGACGAGGTTCTTCGCACGCGTCAGCCCTCATGGCTCGAGCAGAAAACGCGGAGCACTGGCAAAGACTATTTTGCCCAGGACAAAGAAGCAGCCCCTCCTTTGCCGGAGAGTTATCGCAAGCGGGCGCTCAGGATGAAGGCGCAAGGTTACACAGCCTTAAAATTTGACCTCGATGTGCCCGGGACACAGGGCCTCGATCCTCACAACCGTTGTTTGACGAACGTTGCAATCGATCGGATGGTCGAGTTGATCGCCACTGTGCGCGACGCAGTTGGGTATGAAACCGATATTGCCGTCGATTGCCACTGGTGTTACTCCGTGAGCGACGTGGTGAAGATCGCGCACGCCCTGGAACCGTTCCGTCTCTTGTGGCTGGAAGATCCCGTGCCTCCCCAGAGTCTGGACGCATTGCGCGCCGTTAGTTCACGGGTGAAGGTCCCGATTGCTACGGGCGAGAACTTGTACTTGTTCGAGGGATTCCGCGAGATGCTGCAGGCGCACGCCGTGGGAATTGCGACCCCGGATCTGCAAAAGGTGGGCGGCTTAGGAGTGGCGAGCCAGATCGCGTCATTTGCCGATTCCCAGACGATTCCACTTGCGCCCCACAACATCAGCAGCCCGGTGGGAACTTTGGCCGCGGCGCATTTTTGTGCTGCGATTCCAAACTTCCTTGTTCTCGAATTCCACGCTTCCGACGTTCCTTTTTGGAATGATCTGGTGGAGGGCATGCCGAAACCGATTATCCAGAACGGAGCGATTCGATTGCCAGACGAGCCGGGACTTGGAGTGAGGCTGAACGACGATGTTGCCCGCAAGTATGCGCGCAAAGGCGAACCCTTCTTCGAGTGAACGAGCAGGATTAGCATCGTGAGGAAGAATATGGATTCTTGGCGTACCGACGAAGAGATGTTCTCGACGATCCGGCAGGAACTGTTCACCTGCGTGGTGGGCGATGTGATGGACAAGATGGCGCTACAGCACCAGTTCCTGCCGCCGCAGATTCGTGCTCTGCGTTCGGACACGGTGATGATCGGCCGCGCCATGCCTGTTCTGGCGGTCGACGTATTTGAAGAGAAGGTCGCGGGTTCGCACAATCAGTTGATGGCGAAGCCGTTTGGCTTGATGCTGGAGGCTCTCGACGATCTTAAGGCCAACGAAATCTACGTCAATACCGGTTCGTCTCCGCGAAATGCTCTGTGGGGCGAGTTGATGAGCATCCGCGCCCGGAAGCTTGGTGCGGCCGGAGCCGTGCTCAACGGTTATTTGCGCGACACTAAAGCCGTGCTGAACCTGAATTTTCCCGCCTTCTGCTGGGGTTCGTACGGACAAGACTCCGCGCCTCGCTACAAGGTGGTGGACTTTCGCATTGCCATCGAAATCGGTGGGGTCCGCATCCGGCCGGGCGATTTTCTGTTTGGCGATATCGACGGCGTCTGCGTTATTCCGCTCGAAGCCGCGAAAGAGGTATTTACGAAGGCGCTTGCAAAAGCTCGCGGTGAAAAGTTAGTCCGGAAGGCTTTGGAAGACGGAAGCAGCGCGGTTGCCGCCTTCGAGAAGCACGGAATTATGTAGAGCAGGTGCTCACGGAAGCTATGATTCAAATCGATCTCACGGGCAAGGCCATATTAATAACCGGCGCGATGGGCGCGATCGCCGAGCACATGGTGAAGAAGTTGCATGCCGCCGGAGCCACCCTGATTCTGCTCGACCTCAAACCTCGCGATGCTGCCCACGAACTTTTGCGAAGCTGGAAGATTCCAGACGAGAGTTTTGTCTATCACGCTCTCGACCTGACAGACTCGCAGAAACTGACCACCATCGTAGATAAATCCTTCCAGCGATTTCCCAACATCGATACTGTGCTGGGTCACGCCGGAGGCTGCGGCCTTCATCCTTTTGCTTCGACCTCAGAGTCGGAGTTCGAGCGTATCTTTCGGTTCAACTTTCTGGCGCAAGTTTCATTGACGAGAGCGGTTTTTGCACATTGGCTGAAACGTAAGACGAAAGGACATCTCATCTTTACGTCCTCCTATGTCGCACGAGTTCCCCATACGAAGATTCCCGCTTATGCCTCAGCGAAGGCCGCGCTCGAGAATTTCGCGCGTTGCATGGCGCTGGAGTATGCGGGAAGCGGCATTCGCGTGAATGTAGTTTCTCCCGGAAATGTCGCAGCCGGCAGTTCACTCAAAGTTTTCGACGAAGACGCTGCTTACCGCGAATTTGTCCTGCGCGTATCCCTCGGGCAGCGCAATAGTCCGGAGTCGATTGCGGACGCATTCGTGTTCTTGTGTTCGCCGCTGGCCGCCGAGATTAATGGGCAAATCCTTAGCGCGGATTACGGCGGCGGAATCGGGAACCGGTTATGAAAGTCGGACTCGGGCTATACCGGCACATGCTTACCCGCGAATATTATGACTTTGCGCGGCAGGCGGGATGCACCCACGTGGTGGTCCACCTCGTCGATTACTTCAAGCAGGGCTCCGGCAATCCTCGCCACAATCAGCCAACGGGCGCTAAGTATGAGCCATGGGGCGTGGCCGGCGATCCGAAAAAACTTTGGACGGTCGCCGAATTGAACGGACTGCGCAAAGAAATCGAAGACGCCGGTCTGGTGCTTGCCGCAATCGAGAACCTCGATCCTGCACACTGGCATGACATTCTTCTCGACGGCCCGTTGCGCCCCCAGCACATCGACAATGTGAAAACCATAATTCGCCGCATGGGCGAGGCCGGCATTCCAGTCCTCGGATACAACTTCAGCCTGGCCGGTGTTTGTGGTCGTGTGACGACCGCCTCCGGCCGAGGAGCCGCCCTGACCGTGGGCATGGACGGTCCGGCCGACGAAGAGCCAGTGCCGGCGGGCGTCATCTGGAATATGGTTTACGATCCGGATGCCGCTCCTGGTACGTTGCCGCCCATCTCCCACGAAGAGCTTTGGCGTCGACTGCAGCGATTTCTTGAAGAGGTCGTCCCGGTTGCGGAAGAAGCGGGAGTGCGACTGGCGGCACATCCCGACGACCCCCCCATGCCGACCATGCGCCGGCAACCGCGCCTGGTCTTTCAGCCGCATATGTATCAGCGTCTGCTCGACCTGGTCCCAAGCCCCTCGAATGCGCTCGAATTATGCGTGGGAACAATTGCCGAAATGACAGAGGGAGACGCTCACGATGCGGTTGACCAATACAGCAGGCAACGGAAAATCGCCTACCTTCACCTGCGCAACGTCGTCGGCAAAGTGCCGCACTACCGCGAAACGTTCATCGATGAGGGCGAGGTGGATATGGTGCGGATTCTGTCTATTCTGAAGCGCAACCGATTCGATGGCGTAATCATTCCCGACCACACGCCGCAAATGTCGTGCGCCGCTCCTTGGCACGCGGGTATGGCGCACACCATAGGTTACATCCTCGCAGTGAAAGCCATGCTGCAATCGTCGCAGGGCAGCGAGGCCGTCGCAGAATCTATTCACCGAGGTCTCACCAGCTGACTTCATCCACTCAGGCTGATTCGCGCGCCGCGATCCCGCCTCCATCTCATTCCCGAAGCGCGCTCATGATTGCCGCAAGCGTCTCCACCTTGGGTGGACTTTTGTTCGGCTACGACAACATCGTTATCAGTGGGGCGATCGGGTATCTGAGTCAGCGATTCGGCCTGGATGCGGCAGGTACAGGATGGGCAGCCGGCTGCGCGTTGCTCGGTTGCATTTTCGGATGCGCCTTTGCCGGCACCGTAGCAGATTATCTGGGCAAGAAGAAGGGCCTCGCGCTGTGTGCCATTTGTTTTGCACTTTCCTCGACCGGGATTTTCTTCGTGAGTAATCTGCATCAGTTTGTTCTCTGGAGGCTGATTGGCGGCATCGGCATCGGCGCAGCTTCGGTCATATCGCCCAACTACATCGCAGAGATTGCTCCCACGCGGGTTCGCGGCCGCTGCGTGACGCTCTACCAGTTGGGCATCGTGGTCGGAATTCTCGCCGCGGTCTTCGTCAACATGCTCATTCAGCGGATGGGAGATGAAGCCTGGAATATTAACGTCGGTTGGCGCTGGATGTTTTTGGCTGGGATCGTACCCGCGCTTCTTTTCGGCATCATGATCGTGCCCGCCGTCGAAAGCCCGCGATGGTCAATGAAGATGGGGCGTCGCGACGAAGCCGTCCGAGTTCTTTCGCAGATCAACGATCCCGAGATTGCGCTACGCGAGTCTTCGGAGATCGAAGATTCTCTCGCGATCGAAGAGGGTCACATCTCGGAGCTGTTTACCACCTTCCGCCGTCCCCTGTTGTTGGGCATCATGTTGGCGGGTCTGCAGCAAATCAGCGGCATCACGCCCCTGTTTTCGTTCTTGCCGGAGATCTTCCGCTCCGCTGGGAGCGCCACCGGACGGGCATTCGTCCAGTCGGTGATGGTAAGTCTCATTAACCTCTTGTTCACGCTTTTTGCCTTGTGGCTGGTGGATCGCGCGGGCAGGAAAAGCCTCATCCTCGCCGGAACGACGCTGCAGTGTCTTTCATTTGCCCTTGTGGGATGGCTTTATCACGTGCACGGAAGCGGCCTGGCCATTCTCGTTTTCGTAATGGCGTTCGTAGCCGGGCACGCCTTCGGAAATGGCGTGGCGTGCTGGGTAATCATTTCGGAAATTTATCCGACCAAGGTTCGCGGGCGCGGCATGTCCATCGCTACCACCGCGCTCTGGCTGGTCGGCTACATGGGAAATCAACTGTTCCCGATCATGCAAAAAAATTTGGGGTCGGACGGTACCTTCTGGTGCTTCAGCGCCGGAGCTCTGTTGACGATCATTCTGGTTGCTTTACTCATCCCAGAAACAAAGGGACGATCGCTGGAAGAAATTACGAAGTTTTGGAATCCACAATCGCGAGAACCGGCTCGCGGCACGAAATGACTCCGCGGCTGCCGGAAACGCTTGATCAACGCCTTGTTCCGAATGCACGGAACTGGTTCTCTGACTGTCCGGCAATGTCCGTTTGGATGGCATAAAGCCCGCCAGCCATGCGATCTCCGGGCGGCGACTCGATCTTGGCTGTGGTGACGTAAAGCGTCTTCAAATCGGGTCCTCCAAACGTGCAGGTTGTAATGTTCTGCACCGGCATTTCCACGATGCCGTCAATCCTTCCATCGGGGGCAACGCGAACGATACATCCGCCAAAGAACCGGCAATTCCACAGATAGCCTTCCGAATCGACCGTCGACCCATCCGGCAAGCCACGGTCGAAAGCCTCCAGAAAAGGTCGTTCATTCGCGATGGCCCCAGTCGCGACATCGTAGTCGTACTGCCAGATCGTGTTGGCGAGACTATCGCCGAAATAAAAACGTTGTTGGTCGGGACTCCAGGCGAGAGTATTCGCGATTCCAATTTCTCGTCGCCACACTTTTACGCTGGCATCGGGATCCAGGCGGAACAAGGCACCGTCCCTCCCACCGGCCTCGTCCCCGGAGCCGTCGGCGTTGACGTTATTGCGCATGGATCCGATCCAGAGCGACCCACGCGGATCCGCGCGCGCATCGTTCAAGCGAACCTTGGGCCATCCCTCAAGACAAAATAGCGGTTCGTGGCGCGCATCTGTCGCCGGTTCCCACAGGATCACGCCTGAACCCAGAATGACTGCAAGCGTTTCCGGACGATCCGTCAAAGTGAGCGCGGTTACGGGTTCTTCAAAGAACCAGGTGCGGACGTTCTGATCTGCGGGCGTGAAGCGATGAACCAGGAAGCGATTGATGTCGGTCCAATATACCGCCTGGTGAACTGCGTGCCAGACCGCGCCTTCACCGCACGCGTCCCCGGTCGGCGCCACGCAGAGGGGTTCGTCGATTATTCCGCTAGGGCTCATTGCACGCCAATACCTGCCAGCAGGCCGCCATCCACAAGATAGTCGCCGCCGGTGCAGAATCCGGCTTTGTCGGAGAGAAGGAACGACGCCAACTCGGCCACTTCTTCGGGCGTCCCAATGCGTCCCAAAGGATGCGAGGCGCCAAAGCGCTCGAATACTTTTTCTTCCGGCAAGTCGGGACCAAAGTGCGCGGCGGATCGCGCCAGCATGGGCGTCCGAATGGAGCCCGGACTAATGGAGTTGACGCGAATGTGGTCCGCGGCGTGATCGAGCGCCAACGCTCGTGTCAGGCTGTGGACGGCGCCTTTCGAAGTGGCATAAGCCGCGACACCGCGCTGGCAGGCGTGGCCTTGTACCGAAGAAAGATTCACGATCGATCCACCGCCCCGTTTCTTCATCTCCGGAATGCCAAAGTGCGCGAGTAAAAAAATGCTGCCAACATTTACCGCCAGGCAACGATTCCAGGTTTCAGGATCGGTCTCAACGGCTGTGCCAAAGGGATGAATCGCCGCCGCGTTGACGATAAAGTCGAGCCCGCCGCTCGTGGCGATTGTCCCGGCAACCATCGCCTGAACCTGTTGCGGGTGGCTCACGTCGCGCTGCTCGACACGCAGCGCCAGTCCAGCCGCCCGCGCCTCTTGATCGAGTTGCTGGTTTGCCGACGATTCAATTCCACATGCCGTTACGTTGCATCCTCCGGCAGCCAGACGCTTCGCGATAGCAGCGCCAATGCCGCTGGTGCCGGTGACGATCGCCACTCGACTCTCGAATTCTTTCATTTGCGGAGTGCTCCTCTCCGAGCACGAGCGTTACCCTCGATTTCAAACGCGGCAAGCCTAGTCGGCCAATTCCGGCACGGCATACCTCAGGCCTTCCATAACTCCCCGCAATTCAGCCAGGCCCTTCAGCCTGCCAACCAGCGAATACCCAGGGTTCACTGGCCGCGAAATATCGTCGGCCATCACGTGCCCATGGTCCGGCCGCATGGGGATCTCATGATCCGATCGGCTCCGCTTTCTCCTGCGTGACTCTTCCTTCAGGAGTGCGGCAATCACGCCGGTTATATCGGAACTGCCCCGCAAGTGTTCAGCCTCATAAAACGAGCCGTCAGCCTCGCGCATGACCTGCCGCAGATGGACAAAATGAATTCGGGCCGCGAATTCGTTCACCATCGCGAGTAGGTCATTATCTGCACGGGCCCCGTAAGATCCCACGCAAAACGTCAGCCCATTAGCCTGCGAATCGCAGCCAGCGAGAATCGAACGCGCATCTTCGGCCGTTGCAACCACGCGCGGCAAGCCAAACAAGGACCACGGGGGATCGTCGGGATGGATGGCGAGCCGGATTCCCAGTTCCTCCGCGACGGGCACAACTTCTTGCAGAAACGCGATGAGATGCTCGCGCAAACCGTCTGAGGTCAGATTTCTGTACTCGGCGATCAGGTTCTGCAACGCCGCGCGGTTATACGACGCTTCGGCGCCCGGCAATCCGGCAATGATCGTTTTTTCTAATTCGTCTCGGCGTGAAGCTGACATCCCTTCGTAACGCGATCGAGCCGCGGAAATGCGTTCCGCATCGTAGTCCTGCTCGGCATCTGGCCGTTGAAGAATGAATAAGTCATACGCGGCGAAATCGTTAACATCGAAGCGCAGTGCATAGGCCGTGGAGGGCAATCGCCAGCGCAAATCAGTGCGGGTCCAATCGACCACCGGCATGAAGTTGTAGCAGACGATTTTTACCCCAGCCTGTGCGATCGCGGAAAGTGAGTCTTTCCACGCGCCGATGAACTGACGGAAAGTTCCTGATCGCAGCTTAATCGAATTGTGAATGGGAATGCTTTCAACAACAGACCAAGTCAGCCCTGCCGCCTCAATCTGTGCCTTGCGCTTGAGCACTTCCTCCAGGGGCCACGGCTCACCGCGATAAAGATGATGCAGCGCCGTAACCACTCCGGTTGCTCCCGCCTGCCGGACATGATCGAGCGAAACCGAATCTTGAGGGCCGAACCACCGCCAGGTTTCTTTCACGCCGATATCTTAAACCCCGAGTTGAAGCGCGAACCATCCCCCGCTCGCACTTTCGATTAGACACGGAAAGCCTTGCTGTTGGAAGATGAATACGGTGGAGGCGTGGCATGGCGAACAACGGTAAAACCGGACGGAAACGCGTAGAGGCCGTGATCTTTGATTACGGGGAAGTCCTCTCCCATCGGCCCACGGCGGACGAAAATGCGCGTCTGGCCAGCTTTTTCCGCCTGCCTGCCGATCAACTTCCCGCGCTGTGGGAGCGAAATCGCGGCGCTTACGATCGCGGCGATCTTGCGCCCGCCGTCTATTGGGCCATGCTGGCAAAAGACGCCGGCGTCGATCTCAGTCCGGACCAGTTGGATGCAATTCACAAATTGGACTTGGCCATGTGGAGTAGCATCAATTCCAGCATGGTGGATTGGCTGGGTCAGCTTCGCTTGTCGGGGATGAAGCTGGGCCTGCTTTCGAATATGCATCCAGAAATGGTTGCGCATTGTCGCAAACAGTTTTCCTGGCTCAAAAATTTTGACTTCGTAACGTTTTCTGGAGAAGTGCGGTTGATCAAGCCCGAACCCGCAATCTATGAGCACACGCTGCGCGGCTTGGGCGTCTCGGCTTCGGAAGCTTTATTTCTCGACGACCGCGAGATCAATATTCGCGCCGCTCAAGCGCTCGGGATCAACGCCCTCCGCTTTGAATCGATCGAGCAACTGCGCCGCGAATTGGAGTCGGCAGGATTTCCCGTTCTACCGCAGGTTTGACCGCAGGCTTCTTTTCGCCTCGTTCAGACCAAGGTGACTTTTACTCCCGTCGCTCGCAGGGCACGGAGATCGGCCTTCGGAATTAGTTTGTCGGTAATCACTTCCTGCACCGCGGTCACCGGCATAATATTGCACAGGCTGCGACGGCCGAATTTACTGGAGTCGCAGACTGCAATCGTCCGCCGGCTCACTTCGACCATGGCGCGGTTTACTTCAGACTCCAATAAATTCGGAGTGAACAGTCCCGCCGTCGTGTCGAATCCGTCCACGCCCAGAAATAAAATATCCGCGCTCAGCTGTCGCAGCGCTCGCTCGGCCAGGGGACCCACCAGCGAGAAAGAATTCTTGCGCAGCGTGCCTCCCGTCAGGATTACCTCGATATGTGTGCCGGCAAGTTCCGCAGCAATGTTGATCGCATTCGTGATGACCGTTAGCTGCGCCATGTCTTTCAGCGCGCGGGCGATCGCAGTCGTGGTCGTTCCCGAATCCAGCAGCACCGACTGGCCTTGCTCTACGAGCTGCGCCGCGGCTTCAGCAATCCGAGCCTTCTGCTGGCGGTGAAGTTTCTCCTTCTCCCGCAGAGTTGGATCGAGCAGCGCTCCACCTTGCACCGGAAGAGCCCCGCCGTGGGTACGCTGGATGACACCTTGGCCGTCGAGGAACTCAAGGTCTTTGCGGATCGTGATCTGAGAAATCCGGAAATGCCGCGCCAGATCCTTGACCAGCACGCGTCCATCGCGATGCAGTGCCGCAAGAATTTCGCGGCGCCTTTCTTCATTCAGTAAGCCGTTCGATGGCATAAGTGAACTATTTCCGCGTCTCAAACGATTGAATCAGAAGTAGAACTTCAGCGCGAATTGTATTTGCCGGGGTGCCCGCGCCGCCAGCGGAAAGCCGAATCCACTCTGCCCAAGTTCCAGGGGCGTCGGTTCCGCGCTGATTGCTCCGAACTGACCAAACAGATAGTTCACATGGTTCAGGATGTTGAAGAATTCCGCGCGAAATTCCAGATGCATCTGCTCGTGAATGGGGAACTGTTTGACCACCGAAGTATCCCACGTTTTGTACCCTGGGCCTTCGATGATGTTGCGACCGG
>DASSRO010000319.1:0-2271 GCA_035701745.1 Candidatus Sulfotelmatobacter sp.
GCTAGCGAAACAGATTGGACGGATACGGAGAGGTGGCAGAGGAGCAGGACGTGCGTTTTGGCGAAATCAGGAACGTGCTGACGCTGGAAGAGATTGGGAACCTGGCGGCGGATGGCGGGCAACCGGCGGAGACGCTGATGAATGTGGTTGCTCTGATCGCAAAGAGATTTCGGACCGATGTGTGCTCCGCATACCTGCTGGAACCAGATCGCGCCAACCTTGAGCTGGCAGCCACGGTTGGACTTCGCAAGGAATGCATCGGCAATTTGCGGATGGAAGTTCAGGAGGGACTAACGGGCCTGGTCGCGGAACTGGTGCGGCCCGTCGCAGTAGAACAGGTGAAGCAGCATCCCCGCTTCAAGTACTTTCCCTCCGCCGGCGAGGATGCTTACCAATCCTTCCTGGGCGTTCCCTTGATCGATCGCGGCGTGTTGCAGGGAGTTCTTGTGGTGCAAACCATTGAGGCTCGCGTTTTCAGCGAAGATGAAATTCAGGGGTTAACCGAGGCGGCCACCCAGGTTGCTCCCGTGGTCAGCGAAGCACGAACGCTGGATCGCTTTATCGCTCCGCTGCAGGAGCGTCTGTGGGCGCTGGCGCGAAATCTCTGGTGGAGTTGGGATCATAATTCGGCCAGCCTGTTCCTCGATCTAGACCCGGCGCGCTGGAGCGAACTGAATCACAACCCGGTTGCGCTGCTCAACGAAATTCCACTTGCCAAACTGGAAACTCGAGCTGCGGAGTTAATGCTGCATAGCCGCGTGAATTACGCTTATCGCCGCATGCTGGAGTATCTGGAAGCGGATCGAACCTGGGGCACGCAGAGGGCGGGCGTGCTGCGTCCGCATCCGGTGGCGTATTTCTCCGCCGAGTTCGGTCTGCACGAGTCCCTGCCGGTTTATTCCGGCGGCCTGGGAGTGCTGGCGGGAGACCATATCAAGAGCGCTTCTGATCTCGACATTCCGCTCGTGGGAATTGGGCTGTTCTACGGCCAGGGATATTTTCGGCAACGGCTCGATCACGGGGGATGGCAGCGGGAAGAATATCTTAAGACTGATGTGAATCAGATGGCGATGGAAGTGGCTATCGGTAAAGATGGGCGGCCGGTGGTGGTCGAGATCGAGACCCGCAGTGGCCGCATTTGTGCCAAGGTTTGGCGCGTGAAAGTGGGACGCCGCGACTTGCTGTTGCTGGACTCCGACGTAGAAGGCAATGCTCCGGAAGACCGGCAGCTTACGTCGCGGTTGTACGGCGGAGATTTGCGCACCCGCATACGCCAGGAATTGCTTCTGGGTGTCGGCGGATTGCGTGCGCTGAAGGCGCTAGGGATTTCTCCCGGCGTGCTACACCTGAATGAGGGCCACAGCGCGTTTGCCGTGCTGGAAGCGATACGCATGAGGATGGAAGATGAAGGCCTTTCATTCGAGGCGGCGGTTCCGCGCGTTTCGCGCGAGGTGGTTTTCACTACACACACTCCCGTGCCGGCGGGACACGATCGTTTTGACGCGGGTCTGGTGGATGAGCACATCGGGCCTCTGCGCGAGGCTTTAGGACTTTCTACTGAAAGCTTGCTAGGGCTGGGGCGCGAGAATCCCTCCAACGGCGACGAATTATTTTGCATGACGGTGCTGGCATTGCGGCTGTCTCGCCGTGCCAACGCAGTCTCGGCACTACATGCGGAAGTTTCGCGGGCCATGTGGACTGGTCTATTCCGCAACAAAGCGGAAGACGACGTTCCTATTGGACACATCACCAACGGAGTTCATGTTCCTTCGTGGCTGGCGCCACAAATGTTCCGCCTCTATGATCGCCACCTCGGCACAGACTGGCATCAGCGCGGCAGCGAGGCCAAAATCTGGCTGGGTATCGAGAATGTGGATGACGGCGAGCTTTGGGAAACGCATCTCAACCTGAAGTCCCAGTTGATCGAGTTCGTGCGGCGAAGAGCAGTCGCACAGGCGATTCGACGGGAAGAACCGCGGGAAGTCTTGCAGCGCCTGGAACGCGTGCTAAGTCCGGATGCTCTCACCATCGGATTTGCTCGCCGTTTCGCAACTTACAAGAGAGCGAACCTGATCTTGACCGACATCGAGCGGCTTGCCTCGATGGTGAATGATCCCAATCGCCCGGTGCAATTTGTATTTGCCGGCAAAGCGCATCCTCTGGACGAGCCTGGCAAGCGAGTGTTGCAGCAGATTGCCGAGTTGATGCGCGATCCTAAGTTCCGCGACAAGTTCGTTTTTGTGGAAGACTATGACATCAACGTGGGACGCC
>DASSRO010000320.1:0-15028 GCA_035701745.1 Candidatus Sulfotelmatobacter sp.
GATTACAGCGGTGAGCGGAGAGATCTCTGGCGTGAAAACCGACGTTGGCGGAGTGCGAACCGACGTGGCTTCGACCAGAGCCGATCTGGAAGCCACCAAAGCCAAGTTGCAAGGCACGATTGGCGATCTGGGCGTGCAGAGCGGGTTGATTGCTCACACCCAGAGTGACCTGGAACTTCTGAAGCACAGGGGCGACCGCAACTACTACGAGTTCACGCTGCTTAAAGGCGCCAAGCCGCAGCCGGTCGCGACCGTGAGCCTGCAGCTGAAGAAGGCCGACGTGAAGAAGGGCAAGTTCACGATGAACGTGACTGCGGACGACCGTACCATCGAAAAGCGGGACCGCAACGTCGCCGAGCCCATTCAGTTTTATTCGGGGCGCGATCACCTGCTCTTTGAGTTGGTGGTGTGGACCGTGGAGAAGAATAAGGCAACGGGATATTTGAGCACTCCGAAAAATGCGCCGGTGCCGGTGACGGCAAACTAATTACTTCATCATGAGCGGAGCGTTTTTTCCCGGCGGCCACGTGCTGCTGCAGATTGTAGTGCGCACCGGCGTGATTTATCTGCTGGTGCTGATTGGCGTGCGCCTAAGCGGCAAGCGGGAGGTCGGGCAGATGACCCCGTTTGACCTGACGCTGCTGCTTCTCCTCTCAAACTCCGTGCAGAATGCGATGACCGGGCCCGACACGTCGCTGCTGGGCGGCGCGGTCGCAGCGGCCACGTTGCTGATCCTGAATTATCTGGTCGCTGATGTTTCGGGCACGAGCAAACGATTTCGGAGGCTTATCCAGGGCCAGCCGAGCCTGCTCGTTCATGACGGCAAGATCATTGAATCGCATATGGCGCGCGAGCACGTCAGCATGGACGAGTTGCATCGCGCGTTGCGCGAGCACGGAATCAATGCCTGTGATCAGGTTGCGCTCGCGGTGCTGGAAGTGGACGGCTCGATCAGTTGCCTGAAGTACGACGAGATCAAGCCCGACGCGAATACACATCTGGTGCGGCGAAGATTTATTCAGAAGAAGCAGTAGGGCCGACGGCCGATGAGCGCCATGGGGATGTTACACCGATCAAGTGCAATGTTGGTGTCTGCAACGGCTCTCACCTAAACGTTTTAGGGGCAGGTTAATTGCGCAACACCTATTAACGGCCCATCCCCCGAAACTGCTACCTGAATGGTGGCGGTCTCAAAGTGGCATGGAACCAATGGGGGCTTCACCAGCGCAACGCCTCGAATCGCTACTTGATGCCTTGGATGGCCAGCGGGAAGACGGGCTCCATCGCGGAAGCGCCGCCATCAACGTAAAGCAACTGGCCGGTGATGAAGCTCGCCTGGTCAGTGCAGAGGAGAACGACAGCGTTGCCGACGTCGGCTGGTACGCCGAGGCGCCTCATGGGCGTCCAGCCGCTCTCGTGCCACTCCTTGATCATCTGGAAAACCTGAGGCGGCAGCCCGCTGAGCACGCTGTCGTCGCAGGCGCCCGGACTGACGATGTTCACCGTGATGCCCTTCTGGGCGAGAGCGACCGCGAAATAACGAGCCAGAGCCTCCTTCGCGGCTTTGGCTGAGCCCATGGCGACCCAAGGCTGCCAACTACCGGTTTGCCCGCCGGGCGCATAGGTGATGGCGATGATCCGGCCGTTCTTGCCCATCATCGGCACCGCTTCGCGGACCGCAACCAGGAACTCCGTCGCTTGGGTGTCAAACGTCGCCTGCCATGCCTCCAAGGGGATTTCCATTGGTTCCGCGTAGAAGCCTGTGGCGAGCGTAGCCCTGGCGTTAGAAACGAAGATGTCCAAGCCGCCGAATTGGGACTTGATGGTCTCGAACATGCGCTGGATGTCGGCAACCTTGCCGATATCCGCCTTGATCAGCAGAGGCGCCGCGCCGCGCTGTTTGAGGAGGCGAGCGGCGTCTTCGGCGGCTGCGTCGTTCTCCTTGTAGTTGATTGCAATTCTTTTCACGCCTTGCTCAGCGAGCTTCAGCGCGATTCCGCGGCCAATACCGCGTGATGCCCCTGTGATCAGAGCGGTCTGCTGTGTGAGCGTGATTGGCATGACACCCTCTCGTTCCCGTGTACGGATCGACAGGATTGATCTCGATCTCGTGAACTACACTTTGCACATGTCCATGGGAAAAAGCGTCCACGAGCGGCAGCATTATACCTTGGGTGGCATTGACGGACGAAACAAGCGATTTCACTCAAAACCCGGGGCCGGGGGTTTTTAGAGATAACGGGTCGATTTTCCCAAGTGGAATATCAATTCAGCAGGGTGAGGCTCACCACGCGTCCGTCGAGGTATGCATTTCCGTCAATTCCACGCTCAAACACCAATGTTGTCGGAGGCTTCGTTTCTGGGAGTTCGTGGGCCTCTACCCAATACGCAAGATAAAAGTCCACCTCCGGCCCCATTCCTTCCTCGCTGTTAGAAAGGACGCGAGTTACGACCGCCTGCCGCTCTTGCGAAGAGTTGTCGGACAATACTTTGAACTTGAAACGTTGTCCTACTTTGATTTCAGATTCCATTGGAACTCCTCGATTTGCCTGGTCATGGCTTACCGGTAAGTCGCTGGCGACTCGCAGACACTGAGTCACTGCACTTTCATGAACTTCACACACACTGGCGCTCCTACATCGAGCACGTGTCCCGTTGGCGTCAGGCGGCCGGTCTTTGGGTCAATTCGAAATACGACGATGTTGTCAGATTTCTGGTTGGCGGCGAAGAGAAACTTTCCCGTGGGATCGATCTCGAAGCTGCGCGGTTCCTTGCCTTGCGTCGGCGTGTAGGCGACCGGCGTAAGCGTGCCTTTGCCCGGATCGACCGCGAATACTGTGATCGTGTCGCTGCCGCGGTTGGAAGCATAGAGAAACTTCCCGGAAGGATGCATCTCGATTTCGGCGTCGTCGTTTCTGCCGGTGAAGTCTTTGGGCAGAGCCGAGATCGTTTGCAGGGAGTGCAGCGTTCCCGTTTTCTCGTCGTTCGAAAACACCGTAACAGTCGAGTGCATTTCGGCGAGGACGTAGGCGAACTTTCCGCTCGGGCTCAAAGCGAAGTGGCGCGGGCCGGCTCCGGCGTCGAGCTTGGCGAAGGGCGGATCGTTGGGCGTGAGCGATCCGGTGGCGCTGTCGAATTTGTAGACCAGCAACTCGTCGAGGCCAAGGTCATCGACCATGGCGAAACGATTGTCGGGCGACAGGTCGATGGAGTGCGCATGGGCTTTTTCCTGGCGCTCAGGATTGGCGCCGTGGCCGGTGTGTTGCACGAAGGCTGAGGCTTCGCCGAGCTTTCCGTCTTCGAGCACCGGGAAGGCCGCGACGCTGCCACCGGTATAGTTTGCCACCAGGACATATTTGCCGGTTTTGTCGAGCGTGATGTAGCAGGGATCGGCGCCGCGCGAAGGCACTTCGTTCAGGAGAGTCAGCTTGCCGGTGGAGCGGTCGATGGAGAATGCGCTGACGCCGCCGCTGTTTGGACCATTGTAATTTTGTACTTCGTTCACGGCATAAAGGAAGCGTCCGTTGGGATGCAGGGCGACGAACGAGGGATTGGTGGTTTCCGCGGCCAAGCCAAGCGAGGTCGTCTCGCCTGTGCTTGCGTCGAAGCGATATGCGTAGATGCCTTTGCTCTTGCTCCCATCCTCGGTGTAGGTGCCAACGTAGAAAAGATATTTGCCTTTCGATTCGGCGCGTGCGGCTGATGCTAAAAGCGTGGAGAGGAGGATTGCAGAGAGTATCGCAAATGCTCGGACAGAATATCTGGAATTGTTCATGGTGTTATAGAAGCGCATTCGGAGATTTCATGCAAGTTGCCGAGAAAAGCGCCGAGCTGCGCTCGGCGGACAGCCGAGGCGGCTGTCCCCACATCTCTTCTTCCTCTTTCTCTTAATTTTGTTTCCGCTTCTTAACCTTTACTTCGTCATGGTCACGGGGACGGTCTGGTCGTAGGGCCAGATCACTACGCTCACCGATTTGCGCTGGTTGAAGACGTCGAGCGTAACCGGGAAGGCGACGATAATCGTTCGGGTCGTGCTTTCACCGGGCTGAAGCTTGGTTTCCGGCGGCAGGGCCGGCTGCGCGCCGTTCTTCAGCGCGGGGAAGGCCTGAAAGTAGCGATCGAAATCGATGGCAGAGACCGCGTCGGCTGTGGAGTCTCCGCTGGGCGAGGCGAGTTTGCTCTCGAGCGTGTGGACGTAGAGAATTTTGTCGCTGGTGTTGCGGAGGGTGAAGGTTAAGGCGACCATGGTCGAGCCTTGACCGGGAATTTCCACGGCAACGACGTTGTCGAGCGAGCCGGAGGCTTGCGGGGTGGCGCGCTTCAGGACGGAAGCGATGGCCACCACAACCAGCACGATGCCGATAGCGATCAGAACAATCTTGGCGGGCGGTAGATTCTTCTTTGCCGTGCCATATTCTTCGCCGATGTTGATGGTTGGCCCAGCGGGCGTGGCAGGCGGTGCGGGAACAGCTTGCGGTAAAGCGTCGGGGATGGGCGCCTGCGGCGGAGGAGCGGGAGTTTGATCGGGCATACGATTGGTTGGTCCTTGCCGATTCTACGCTTGGGCTGGGGCGGTTTTAAAGAATTTAACCGCCGAGACCGCGGAGAGTTCGCCGAGAACGCAGAGATATCCAGCGCTCCGTCGAATTCGCACAGCAGTTGTGCGAGGGCATACCGCCGGCAGCCTCTATCAGCCCTTGTCTTCTGCGGGCGAAATCTCGGCGACGACATGCAAATCGCGGTCGTTGCTTTTCCAGACTTGTTCCCGCGCCGCGCGAGGCATGATGATGCATCCTTGCGAGGCGCATCCGGGAGATTCCTTCGAGTCTCCATGCAGCAGGAATCCTTCGCGGCCATATGTCGACGTGTCGGGCGAAGGCTTCAGCGACAAGACATAGGGGCCATGTTCGGCCGAATTCACGGGCGGGCCTACGATGGTCCAGTCGCCATGGGGGATAGGACCGACGTTGTGAACCTTCTCCATTGCGGGATTATTCTTGCCGTCGCCGGCGCCGGAATATCCGGTGGCGACGGGCTTGCCATCCTGTTGCAATTCGCCGGTTTTTTGCGCGTAGGTCCAGGCAAGGGCGTTTAGATCGCCAGTTCGCGAAACTTTCTCGTCTTCCATTGAGTCACCCTCCTGGTTCGACGCTTTTTGCCAGTATTGGAGAGTGCGAAATGAGGAGCAAGGTTATGTGAACAGGGAGAGACAAAAATCTGTGGAAAAAACTGGGACGGATTGCTGAGGACGCGGGGGATGGTGCAACCGGCTAGATAGTTTTGGCCGAGAGTTCGACCTCTTTGCACAATTCTTCCAGCCTCTTCGCATCTTCGGCGGAATCGCCGAAGCGGGCGGCTTCATAGGCGGAGGTGAAACGCGCAACGGGTTCGCGCAGGCGGACGTCTTCAATCTTCATGAGGAATTCGTGCGGAGTTTGCGCCGCGGGTTTTTCGAACCCGCCGCGGGCCAGCGCGCGAACCATCCGGTGGTACCACATAGCCGCGGCTTGTTCGGGAGAGCGCTCAGGGTGCGCGCGTAACCATTTTTCGTGCAACAGGCGCGCAATTCGGCCAAGATTTCCCAGTAGCAAAAGGCCGAGGGCGATCATCGTTCCGAAAACGGCCCAGCGTCCGGGAGAATGCTGCACGCGATCCTGGCTGCGGCGCGCCCATTTCAGCATCGCGTCATAATGGCCGCGGGCCCAGTCGCGTGCGCCTTCCCAAGCGGCACGACTCCGGCCGACGGCCGTCTGGCCGAGCACGTACTGGTGAGCGCTGTCGTAGCTGACCACCCAATCGCGCCAGAACGACGCCATGGCGTCGAGGTAGAGCGCGATGCGCCCCCAGCCTTGAGGCGACTCGGTCGCGACAGAAGGCGTTGGATCGAAAGTCTGCCAGCCGTAGCCGGGGAAGTACGCCTCTACCCAGGAATGCGCATTCCTGGCGCGGACGACATAGTTGTCTGTGAGATCGTTGAATTCGTCGCTGTGAAAGCCGTTGACAACGCGGGAAGGAATCCCCAGGGTGCGCAGCATGACAGCCATAGCCGAGGCGAAATATTCGCAGTGTCCCTGCCTGCGCTCAAACAGAAAGTTGGCGACCGGGTCCTTCACCTTGGTTCGAGGCAACTGCAGCGTGTAGCCAAAGCGGGTCTTTAGATAGCTCTCGAGAGCGGCTGCTTTGTCGTAGTCCGTTGTAGACGAACTTGTGATCTGAGTGGCGAGGCGGGGAATACGCGGATCGAGCACGGGCAGGCGCAGATAAATGTCCTGCATTTGAGGCGGATAAGTTCGGCCGGCGGAACGCAATTCCTGCGGACGCGGTGTCGCGATGTCCGACTCTGCTTCGTAGCGGCTGATAACGCGCTGACCGTCAAGGTTGTATACCGCGCCTCCCACATCGGAACCCAGGATGCGGTAGTCGCCCGCGACGCGGCGAGCCCATGGCGCCAGGAAAAAAACGTTAGTTCCGATCGGTTCCATCAGAACTCGATAGTGGATTACATGCTCGCGCGCCTGGCTCACCGTCACATAAGAATGCAGCACGGGGTTACTTCGAGGTATGGAAAAGCTGTGTTCCCGTTGGCCCTGCAAGATAAAGCGGTCCTGAGGACTGGACCAGGTGGTGCCGTCAAAATTCGAGAGGGCGACGCCGCGCCAGTGCAGTTCGTAACGGCCTTCGCGGTCGCCGTCAATCTGGACATGCATGACGACGGCATTGGACTGCTGAATCTGCCCAATCTGTCCCAATTGGACATGGTCGCTGAATCCGGAAGAGAGGTCGGTGCCGGAGGCCAAGTCGCCCATGTATCCCGCCGCCGACATGCGCGGCATAATGAAAAAAACGGCAGCGCCGGTGAAGAGAATCATGAGCATCAATGCGGGAGTAACGCGCGCCAGAGAGAACGCCAGCCGGCGATGTTCCTGGGGGTCGTGGGAGTGGGTCGCCTGGAAGTTGGCCGCCCGCCCCGAGCGTCGCATTTCCATCAGGACAAAGGTTCCCACCGCCATCAGCATGAAGGCGACGAAGGAGAACAGAAACGTGCTGTCAACGGTGAGGACTGCGGCGGCCAGCACCATCAGGAAAGCGAGGATCGCCAACGTAACGTGATCGCGCTCGCGGCGCAAGGAGAACATGCGTACGACTACGCCGAATAACGCCAGGTGGATGGTGGCGGGCAAGAAGGCTCGGGACAGAAGAAAATAATCGGCGGCGAAGAAGACAAAGTAGGCAAACGACAGCGGCGTGGTCCAGCGCTCCGAAATCACAAAGTGCAGACGCTGGGCCAGGAGGTAGCCGCGGACGGCGAGCGCGGATGTCACCAGAACGATCGATGCGAGGTCGAGGCCGCCAGTGGTCGCGAGGGTTACAAACCCAGTACAAACAAGGAAATACATCGCCAAGTCGAAGTAATGGTCGATGGCCCGGCTCATGGGAATGACGCCGGCATTTGAGAGGCGCGATTTCATTCGATCCTGTAGGCCTATTGTTCGACAAGTCCCGCAAGAAAGGAAGGCTTTGGTACTGAATTCTTGCACCGAAAGTCACATGACGTTGGGGCGGGCGCGATTCAAGCCATGGTGCGTGCGCGAAACTGTCCCAACAAGAGCAACGGGGGTGGCGTTCGCCGACGTTGCGAGAGACGCGCGGTGTCAGACGGTAGAACAACTTTGAAATGCTAGAATGATCTAAGTCAGGCATCGGTCTCACGCGACGTACTCTCGCCAACCCCGCCAGGTCCGGAAGGAAGCAACGGTAACGGGCTCTTGCGTGTGCAGTGAGTTCCCGGTGCCTGGCTTTGTTGTTTTCCGGTTTCTGGTCTTCTGCTTACGAGGATTTACAAGGCGTTTACGACTCTTTTCGCAAGAAACTTCTCCGCGCGCATCAAGTGATATAGGGTCGGCATCTAAGCCGCCTAGCGAGGAGAATTCGATGACTCAAGGCGTTTCCCGCAAGCTTGCTCCACATATCACGATCCGTGTCTCCGGCAAATTGTTTCAGGGACATCTGGCTTATCTGGACCAGTTGGTGCATTCCGCGTTCGAGTGTCAGTTGTGGCCGGTGTTAAGCCTCGCGAACCTGGAGGAGTTGGACCGTGCAGCGCTTGTATATCTCGCTGACGGGGAGAACGGCGCCTTCGGCATTGAATCGTGCCCGGTGTTCATTCGGGAGTCAATCGAACGGCAGAAGGGAGCGGCCGCGGCCTGAAGGACCGTCGCTCAGAAGAGCGGGTCCGGGTCCGTGCGCGCAGCAACGGAATCAATCTACGTTGGTTGTTACTGGTTTGAATTCCAGGCTGAGTCTGGGCGTCGTCGTGATTACCACTACGCTCACCAGCACGAGGACCATGCCGGCAATCGTACGAGGCCCAATCGCTTCTCCCCCGAAGAGATATCCGACAAGAACCGCCACCACAGGATTCACGTAGGCGTAGGTTCCGACCTTGGTTGGCGATTCGTTATGAATCAGCCAAACGTAAGCAGTGAAGCCAACGATCGATCCGGCGACAATCAAGTAAGCCAGTGCCAGCCATGCCCCGCGCGGCACCGCCCGTAGGTGGAAACCGCGAAACTCTCCGAGCAAGGCCGCAGCCATGGTGAGCAGCACGCCTCCTGCCAGCATCTGCGCCGCGGAACTCATGGCTTTGGCGGAGGGCAGCGGCAGTTTGCGGCTTAGAGACGCCGCTGCCGACCAGCTTATTGACGCAACAATCAGTGCAACCGCCCCGGCGGTATCGACGGGTGCTTCACCAAGACTCATCGTGTGGCCAACCAAGACTACGACGCCTGCCAAGCCGACCAGAAGAGCAACACCAAGTCGGAGGGTGAGGCGTTGGGTTCGGAGAAAAAGAATCTCCGCCATCGACATGAAGGCCGGAATCATCGCCATCATCACGGCCGCGATACCCGAAGGGACGCGTTGTTCCGCCCAGAACAGCAGGCCGTAGTCGAAAACGAAAATCAGCACTGCCAGCAACGATGCTGCGCTCCACTCGCGAGGGCTCGGCGAAGGTGTGCCGCGTGCCCGCATCCAGATGAAGAGAACGAGTCCCGCAACCAGAAATCGCATGCCGGCAAGAAGAAACGGCGGAACCTCGCGAACTCCAACTCGAATCGCGAGAAATGTCGAACCCCACACGAAATAGATAACGGCGAAGGCCAGCAATACCTTCCAGGTTCGAGGTTGGGTCACGGAATCCATGGGAAGTTCCGCCTTGATTAGATCACCGTATCCCGCCCGGAGTGCGGACCATCAGCATAAAAAGATTTTATTGAGGTATAAACCGGAACGAGTTCGGTGTAACGCGGATTATTTTTTGAGCAGGCTGGTGTGGCTGGCGACGCACTGCCATTTGCCGAGTTCCTGAACCCAGGTATCGGTGAAGCGCCCGACATGGTTGTAAGGCTTGCCTTGATAGGTGCCTTGCGTGTGATAGACGCCGGTGACCACCGCTGTCTCGCCAAAGAAATTCATTTTGACGTCCTGAATGTTCAGCGCAGTCGGCTTGAAGTGCGGGTCTTTGATTTCGGCCAGGAATTTCTGCTTGTCGGTGAGTTCGCCGTCCCATTCGGTATTTACGAAACGGCTGGAGACCAGGGCTTCCAGCGAACTGGCATCGCGGTTCACCTGAGCTTCGTTCCACAGGCGCTCCAGAACCAGCAGCCTGCTCTCGCGGGGATCGGCCTGCTGGGCGGCCATTCCGACCGAAATCATCGCGAGTAGAAGACAGCAGAATAGATTGCGAATCATGTCTGACACGCTTGCCACATCCCCACGCGGGGCAAACGTCCCAGAACAATAGCAGTCTGTATTTGTTTACTGGTATCGAAATCAACAGAAGAGGGTTACGAACGTCACGGAGCCCTCGGACGGTGCGCCTCAGACTTCGCGATGGGCCTCGGCCGTTGGCGCTACAGCAGGTTCTTAAATTTGAGATCGCAGTCTGCTCTTAGAATGCCCACCGAAGCAATGTGGCTCCAACAGTGAATCCCGCACCCACCGAGGCCAGCATCACCAGGCTCCCCTTCTTCAGCTTGCCTTGCTCGAGCGCGGTGTTCATGGCCAGCGGGATGGTTCCAGCCGTCGTATTTCCATAGCGCTCAATATTCACTACCACCGCTTCTGGACGCAGGCCGAGACGGTCCGCGGTTGCATTAATAATGCGCAGATTCGCCTGATGCGGAATGAACGCGTCGATGTCCGCTCCGGTCAGACCGTTGCGCTCGAGCAGTTTCTGGCACAGTTCCGTCTGCTTGCGAACCGCAAATTTAAACACCTGCTGGCCATCCTGATGAACGTAATGCATTCTCTTGGCAATCGTCTCCTTGCTCGTCGGATTCAAGCTGCCTCCGCCGGGCATGTAGAGAAACTGTCCGCCGGAGCCGTCGACTTCGTGGATGAAATCAATCAGCCCGACCGATTCGTCTTCGGCCGGCTCCAGAATCGCCGCTCCCGCGCCGTCGCCAAAAATTACGCAGGTGGCGCGATCAGCGTAGTCGATGATCGACGACATCACATCCGCGCCAATTACCAGGACGCGTTTGTGCGCTCCGCTGGCAATGAACTGCGCCCCTACCTGCACGGAGTAGAGAAAAGCAGAGCAGGCCGCGGAAAGATCGAAGCCCCAGGCTCCCTTTGCGCCGAGTTTGTCCTGCACCACGCAAGCCGTAGAGGGAAAGAACATGTCGGGCGTAACCGTGCCAACAATGATCGCATCGATGTCGGTGGCAGCGAGCCCGCGCTGCGCCAGCGCTTTTTGCGCCGCCTTCACCGCCAGGTCGCTCGTGGCTACCCCTTTATCCACAATGTGGCGCTCGCGGATGCCCACGCGGGCCATGATCCATTCATTGTTAGTGTCGACCATCTTCTCGAGGTCTGCGTTGGTGAGCAGGCGGGGCGGCACGTACGTGCCCAGAGCGCTGATTTTGGCGCGGATCGGTTTCGTCAACAAGAACTCCTGTGAATGAGGCTAAATTATTCTGAAGGATTGCTGCCAGAATGTCTAACCGTGGACCTTTGACGTCAGACGTGTGCGGCTGGGGATGGAGATCCGGATCTGCCTAAAACGCCCACCGCACCAGCGTCGCACCCGACGTGAATCCCGCGCCCACCGCCGCGATCAGCAAGCGATCTCCCTTTTTCAGCTTGCCCTCATCCAACGCCGTCTGCATGGCTATGGGAATCGTTCCCGCCGTTGTATTCCCGTAGCGGTCAATATTGATCACGACTTTCTCCATCGGCATTCCCAGCCGGTCAGCCGTTGCAGTGATGATGCGGCGGTTTGCCTGATGCGCGATGAAGCAGTCGATATCTTTTCCCGTCAGCTGATTTTTCTCAAGAATGCGTTCTGTCATCTCCGCCATCTTCTTAACCGCATACTTGAATACGTTTTTCCCATCCTGGTGAATGTAATGCATTTTCTGGTCAACGGTCTCGTGGGTGGCGGGATTCAGACTTCCCCCGCCCGGCATGAACAGAAACTGCCCGCCCATTCCCTCGATTTGCGCCACGTGATCGAGCAGGCCCACCTCTTCATCCTCTGAAGGCTCCAGCAAAACCGCTCCGGCGCCGTCGCCAAAAATGATGCAGACCGCGCGATCGGTATAGTCCGTCATTGACGAATTCACGTCAGCGCCAATCACCAGCACTTTCTTGTACTGTCCCGACTCGACAAACTTCGTCCCCGTGTTTAGAGCATACAAGAAACCCGAGCACCCCGCGGAAACGTCGAAGCCCCACGTATTCTCGATGCCTAACTTGTGCTGTACCAGGCAAGCGGTCGAAGGGTACATCATGTCGGGCGTGACCGTTCCCACCACGATCAGGTCGACTTCCTGCAAATCGAAGGGATGCGACTCCAGCAACTTCTTCACTGCCGCAACCGCCAGGTCGCTGGCAGCCACGCCCTTGTCCACGAGATGCCGCTCGCGAATCCCTACCCGCTCCATAATCCATTCATTGGTGGTGTCGACCATTTTTTCCAGGTCGGCGTTGGTCAAAACGCGTGGCGGCAGGTAGGTGCCCAGAGCAGTGATTTTGGCGCGGATCTTCTTGGACAATGAGAGCTCCTGACAGGAAACTGAGTATTCTCTAGGATCAGGAGCAGAATGTCTAACTAGATTCATCCAAGCGACAATCTCGGACTTAGGCGGACAGCAGATTACGGGTGCGTCATCTTTTCCGGCTTTACCAGCTGATCGAATTCTTCGCCTGTTAAATATCCCACCTTCAGCGCCGCCTCGCGCAGGCTAGAGTGTTCAACATGGGCGGTGTGAGCGATCTGCGCTGCTTTGTCATAGCCCACCTTCGGCGCCAGCGCGGTCACCAGCATCAGTGAATTCTTCACATACCAATCGACCTTGGCCCGATCAACCTCGATGCCCTTGAGCATGTATTCGACGTAGCCATGGCAGGCGTCGGTTATGAGCGTGACCGAGTGCAGAAAGTTGTAAATGATGACCGGCTTGTAAACGTTGAGTTCGAAGTTGCCCTGTGAGCCCGCGAATCCCACGGCGGCGGTGGCTCCGTGCACTTGCACGCAGACCATGGTCATGGCTTCGCACTGCGTGGGATTGACCTTTCCCGGCATGATGGATGATCCCGGCTCATTTTCGGGGATCGACAGTTCGCCCAGGCCACAGCGCGGGCCGGAGGCCAGCCAGCGGATGTCGTTAGAAATTTTCATCAGGGAGGCGGCGAGAGTCTCCATTGCCCCCTGCGCGAACACGATCTCATCATGCGCCGACAGCGCCGCGAACTTGTTTCCGTGCGAGCGGAAGGGAAGACGAGTCAGTTCGGCGATCTTTTTGGCAGCGCGCTCGGCGAATTCCGGATGCGTGTTGAGACCGGTGCCCACAGCCGTACCCCCAATGGCTAGATCGTAAAGGCCGTCGAGGACCTGCTCCAGGCGGTGGATGTCGCGCTCGAGCAGGCTGGCCCATCCGCCGAATTCCTGGCCAATGGTCAAAGGCACGGCGTCCTGCAGGTGAGTGCGGCCGATTTTTACGATGCTGTCGAATTCCTTTGCCTTGGCGGAGATTGCTTCGCGCACGGTTTTGATCGCAGGGATGAGCGCGTTTTTCACGCGCTCGGCGGCCGCAATGTGCATTGCCGCGGGAAAGGTGTCGTTGGACGACTGAGACATGTTCACGTGATCGTTAGGATGGACCGGCTTTTTCGATCCCATCTCGCCGCCCGCAATCTCAATGGCGCGGTTGGAGATGACCTCGTTGACATTCATGTTGGTCTGGGTGCCGCTGCCGGTCTGCCAGATGCGGAGAGGGAACTGGTCGTTGAGTTTACCGGCGATGACTTCGTCGGCGGCCTGGACGATCAGCTTTGCTTTATCGGCGGGAAGTTTGCCGAGATCCTGATTCACCAGCGCGCAAGCTTTTTTGAGAACGCCGAAGGCGCGGATCAGCTCAGGCGGCATGGTGTCGCGGCCAATGTTGAAGTGCAACAACGAGCGCTGCGTCTGCGCGCCCCAGTAGACGTTCGCTGGGACTTCGATCTTTCCCATGCTGTCGGATTCGATGCGGGTACCTGCTGGTGCGGTAAGAGTCGACATGATGACATCTCCTGAGCGACTGACCGAGTGAAGGCGGCAGGACCGTCGCCGGAAATAAGGAACCGAGTATTATACGGCGGCGTGCTGGGCAAAACGCAGGGATGGCAGCGAGCACGGTAGCGCAGCTGGCAATCCTCACATGTTAAAATCAGCGTTCCGAGTTGCTCGAACCCTCGTCGCCTCGACCGACTCCCCACTTAATTCCATGCCTGAGTCGCTTGCCGCTATTGAACTCGACACGCTGCCAAAGGTGAAACTCAAGCCTGGAGCGGAGATGCGGACCGATGTTCTGGTGATCGGAGCGGGACCAACAGGCCTGGCTTGCGCCATCGAGGCGCAGAAGATCGGGCTCAAGGTCGTCATTCTCGATAAGGGATGCCTGGTGAATTCGCTGTTCCACTACCCGGCGAACATGTCGTTCTTCACCACGCCGGAACTGCTGGAAATTGGCGACATACCGTTCACCACCGCGCAGCAGAAGCCCACGCGCGAAGAAGCGCTCGAGTATTACCGCAAGGTTTCGGAGCACTACGACTTGGATCTTCGCCAGTACGAGTGGGTGAAGACGGTAATGGGCAAAGATGGCAACTTTGCGATCACCGCGACCGACCGCGCGGGGCGGCCGCATGATTACCGCACGAAAAAGGTCATCGTTTCGACAGGCTATTACGATCTGGCGAATCAGCTTTGCATCCCGGGCGAAGATCTTCCCAAAGTCTCGCACTACTACGGCGAGCCCCATCCCTATTACGACACCGACGTGCTGGTAATCGGAGGGAAAAATTCCGCGGCGATCGCGTCTCTCGATCTATGGCGGCACGGAGCTCGCGTCACGCTGGTGCACCGCGACGCGCAGTTGCACAATCATGTGAAGTACTGGATCAAGCCCGATATCGAAAACCGCATCAAGAATGGGGAAATCGAAGCTTATTTCAATAGCTCCGTGCAGGAAATCGGGATCGATCATGTTCTGCTCAACACGCCGCGCGGTTCGCTGCGCCTGAAGAATGATTTCGTGCTGGCGCTGATTGGCTATCATCCTGACTACGATTTTCTGCGCAGCATGGGGATTGAATTGTCGGAGCCGCAATGCCGCCCGGTCTGCGATCCGGTCTCGTTGGAAAGCAATGTGCCAGGAATTTATGTTGCAGGAGTGATCGTGGCGGGATCGCGGACGAACGAAATCTTCATCGAAAATGGCCGTTTCCACGGCAAACAGATCGCCGAAGATCTTAAGAAAAACTTGCGGCCGGAATCGCGACGGCAAAGTCCGGCTCTCGAATCCTAAGCAATTCTCAGTCAGCCGGCAGCCTCCCGCTCAACTTTAAGGGACAAGACAAGACCCCGGGCAGGTTCTCCCGGGGTCCGAACGGCAACTCGCTAACTTTTTTAGACGCGCAGTTTGCGCCGTATCTGGTCACCTAGAGCTAGCAGGCCAGTGCCCATCAGAGCCAACGACCC
>DASSRO010000321.1:0-9236 GCA_035701745.1 Candidatus Sulfotelmatobacter sp.
CTCATCGAACAAGTGCAGCGCGCCGGCGTTCCGATCGTCACTCTTGATACAGGCACTCCGGGGAAGAAATTCAGCAACATCAAAGTGGACTATTCCGGTGGAGTTCGTCAGGCTATCCAGCATCTGGTCGGTCTCCATCACGAGCGCATCGCATTTATCCGCGGGCCACAGCGGCTCAAGTCCGCCCAGATCCGTTACGACGCTTATCTCAAGGTGGCCAAGCAACACAATCTCACTACTTCTAGCAGCTTGGTCGCCGATGGCGAACATAGTATCGAAGGCGGATTCACCGCTATGCTCAATCTTCTTCCCCAGAAACCAACCGCCGTGCTGGCTTCCAATGACCTTTGTGCAATCGGCGCCCTGCACGCCCTTCAACAGAAGAACGTCGACGTGCCCGCCGGAATTTCTATCATTGGTTTCGATGACATTAACTTTTCCCGGCACACTCGGCCTGAACTGACCACCGTCCGCATCCCGCGAACAGAAATTTCACGCCTTGCTTTCGAGGCGCTTTCTTCCACTTCTGACTTGGAGAATGGACGCGAATGGACCATTCCGACCGAACTCGTAATTCGCAGATCTACCGGTCCTTGCCAACGTAGCCGCTCGTAGCTTCGTGCACTTACTCACCCTTAATATTTCCCGATAAGTGCCCAGCTCACGACAATTCTTGTAAACGATTACATCTCTGATACCATACTCGGCACCATAGGTCGGAGGCACGAGGCTGAAATAGCTCGACGCCTCCGCCAATTTTATTGTGTAGTTTGATTCTGAGGATTCTTTGCTTCAGGTCGTCTTAACCGCCTGTCGAATTTCGGCAGAGTAGGACATGCACACGTGAGAACTCGACGATGCGTGCGAACGATCCTTGGGAGCGCTCTCTTGCTCTTCTTGTCGTCTCCCTGGTGTGTTGTGTCGGCACAGAGCAGACTGTCCGCCTCGCTGATCATCGACGCATCCAAAGTCGAAAACATTCTCAGTCCGACTTTATACGGTCAATTCGCGGAATTCATGTTCGAGGATATTAAGGGAGGGCTCTGCGCGGAGCTTCTGCGCGACCGCGGGTTCGACGAACCGCCCAACGCTCTGGGATTACCGCGCTATTGGGAGCGCGATCCTGACGACCGCAACGATGACCCCGATTTGAAATTCAGCTGGGACGCCACTGTTTATCCTCCCGTGCACAGCGATCAGAACACGCTCCCCTCCCATCACTCTCTTCAGATCACCATCGCGCATGACAATGGCCAGCGTCGCGGCATTCGTCAGGGATCGGTTCCCATTCGTACCGGACTGGAATACCGCGGCTATGTGTGGCTGAAGACTTCAGGCTATGCGGGTTCCATTACAGTTGCTCTCGAAGCCGACGAAACCGGTGGCGAGCGCTATGCGAGCGCGCTCCTCACAAATATCGGTGCCAGCGACGATTGGAAGCAATACCGATTTACTTTGACTCCACTCAAATCTGATCGCTTGGCGAAACTCGCCATTTTGTTCGACGGACACGGACGACTCTGGCTCGATCACGTTTCTCTGTTGCCGGGCGACGCCGAGGACGGCGTTCGCCGCGATGTTGAGAAAAATATAGCGGCTCTGCATCCCTCCTTCATTCGCTGGCCCGGGGGCAATGTCGCTCAGGATTATCACTGGCAATGGGGCGTCGGTCCGCGCGATCAGCGACCCGTGTGGATCAATGCATCCTGGCGTGACGAACTCGAGCCCAGCGATTTTGGCACCGACGAATTTATCCACCTCGCACGCCGAGTCGGCGCCGAGCCGTCCATCACTGTCAACGTCGAAGGTCGCGGCGCTACCGCTGAGGAGGCAGCAGCCTGGGTGGAATACTGCAACGGATCTCCCGCATCAAAATACGGGGCCATCCGCGCGACCAATGGCGACTCGGAGCCTTTTCACGTGAAGTTCTGGGAGATCGGTAATGAAATTTGGGGCGACTGGGTTCGCGGTCACAGCGATGCAACTACCTACGCCAACAATCTCAATCGCTATGTCGAGAAAATGAAGGCGGTCGATCCTTCCATCAAGATCATCGCCTCCGGCGACAACAATCTTGACTGGAATCGCACCGTTCTGACGCTTGCGGGCAAGAACATCGACTACCTGGCCGTCCACCACTACTACGGCGAACGTGAGATGAAGGGCGACCTTCACAATCTCTCCGCTCATCCCCTCCATTACGAAGCCTTCTATCGCCAGATGCAACAAATGATTCACGACCTGGTGCCGGGCCGTGACATAAAGCTCGCCATCAACGAGTGGAACACCTCCCTGCCCCTTCCTCGCCAGCACTCCATGGAGTCGGCGCTCTACGCCGCGCGTCTGATGAATGTCTTCGAGCGTTCCGGCGATCTCGTTCAGATGACCGCCGTCTCCGACATGGTGAACGGATGGACCGGAGGCGTCATTCAAGCAAGCCGCCACGCGGTCTTCGTCACGCCGACGTATCTCGTCAATCAACTCTACGCTTCTCATCTTGGCCGCGAACGCTTGTCGAGCACCTTGGAAGGTCCGACCTTCGATTCCACTCTTGAAGGGACGGCGGTTCCCACCGTCGATGCCGTCGCGAGCCGCTCGATCGATGGCCATCAGATTTTTGTCAAGGCGGTCAACACAGACTCGAAGAATGCCATCGTCACGAAAGTTTCGCTGACCGGAGTTTCGATTTCGAAGCACGCAAACATCGAAATTCTCAACAGCGATAGTCTTGCCGCTTCCAACGACTTCAGCCATTCCGATTCCGTCCATGTGTCGGCCAACCAGATCGAAGCCGGCCAGAGTTTCACCGTTACTCTTCCGGAACACTCGGTCTCGGTGATCACACTGGAGGTTGCGCCATGACGAACTCGTCGGACGGCCGCATCCATCTGGAAAAACTTTTCGACCAGATTTTTGGTGGACCATCACGACTCTATCGCGCTCCCGGTCGCGTGAATTTAATTGGCGAACACACCGACTACAACCAGGGCTTCGTCATGCCCGCGGCAATTGGGATTTACTGTTGGGTCGCGATTGCGGCTCGCGACGATCGAAAACTTCAAATCCATTCCTCGGAATTTGACGCCACGGTCACTGTTGACCTCGATGACCTGCTGCTCACTCGACGTGGGGACTGGAGCGATTACGTCGTGGGAACTGCTGTCGCTCTGCGGAACTCCGGTTACCAACTTCGCGGGGCAAATATCTTCGTTCACGGCCAGGTACCGATCGGTTCGGGTCTAAGTTCGTCAGCCGCCATCGAGGTCTCCACTGGATTCGCATTGCTCGACGTGAGCCGCGCCCAGATCAACTTGACAAAACTTGCTCTGGCTTGCCGCCACGCCGAGAACGAATTCGTAGGCGCACGTGTCGGCATTATGGACCAGTTCATCTGCGCACACGGCCGTGCCGGGCAGGCCCTTATGCTCGATTGCCGGTCCCTTGAGTCCAGGGCCTTGCCTATTCCGTCCGGAGTTCTGCTTGGAATTTGCAACACAGGGGTCAAGCACCAAATCGCAGGCGGAGAATACAATGTGCGCCGGGCGCAATGCGAGCAGGGCGTAAAGCTGCTTTCCACGACTCTGCCCGAAATCCGAGCCTTGCGCGATGTCACTCCCCGCCAACTCGAGCAGCACAGGAGTTTATTGCCGGAGGTGATTTACCATCGCTGCCGGCACGTTGTCACCGAAAATGAGCGCGTACTGCAAGCTGCTGACGCCTTGCTAAACGGGGATCTCAACACGGTCGGCAAGCTCATGGCTGAATCGCACCGGAGCCTTCGCGACGACTACCAAGTGAGCTGTGCCGAACTCGACACGATGGTCGAAATCGCCTGCGCGCAACCCGGCGTAGTTGGTGCGCGCATGACTGGTGGCGGCTTCGGCGGCTGCACCATCAACCTGGTTCATGCCGACGCGGCCGAGAAGTTCAAGCTTGCCGTAGCCACTGAATACGAAAAACGCACCCGGATTCGTCCCGACATTTACGTCGTCAGCGCCACCGAGGGCGTACAAGCGGTCACGCCGGTCGAACCGATCAGTGTTTAACTTTATTTGCTTGCGACGGTTGTTTTGCCCGTCAACTCGCGCAGTATCTCGGCCTCGCGTTCCCGGTAGGGTGTGCCATCGGGCCGCAGCACATCGTGAAACCAGATTGTGGGCGGCGTCTTCACGTACGGCCGTTCCCATGAATCCCACGGCAGATTCGTCTGCGACTTGCCATTGACGAATCCCCAATTGATCGCTGCAACGTGATGCCTCTTGGCAATCGGCAGAACTGTATCGAACGTACTTCCCGCCGATCGCGCCATGTACTCCGTGCAAATCAGCGGGCGATTATGTTTTTGCAGGCCGATCACATGCTTTTCAAAATCCTCAGGCCAGCTGTAGTTGTGAAACGAAATCACATCCGATTCCGCCAGTTGGATTTCCGTTACCCGCGTTGGTTTCTCTGATCCAATCGGAGTGAAATTCTGCTGGAAGACTCCGCTCGTCAAAGGCTGCGAGGGATGTGCCTCACGCGCCCATGCGAACACCTGCGGCAGCAACGCAATCACCTCCGGACTGTTCCCCGGCTCATTCCACACGTCCCAAGCCACAATGCGCTTATCGTTTGCGAAGGCCCCCACCACGCCATGAACATACTCTCTCAGTCGCGGATATTGCGACGCATCCTTGAGCGCCAGTTCCCCCGGACTCTGCACCCATCCCGAGTTGTGCACCCCAGGAATCGGCGGATGCTGCGGCCCCAGCCTCGGGTCCGCCTCCCAGCACGAATCGAACAACACAAAGAGCGGATGAATGTGGTGCTTGTCGGCGATCGTGAGAAACGTATCAATGCGCTGCCTGAAACTTGCCGAATCCTGCTTCCACAGCAGGTCGTGCAGGAACACGCGCATCGTGTTCATTCCCAGCCCTTCTGCCCATCCCAACTCTTTGTCGATCTGTTTCGGATCGAAGGTCTCCGCTTGCCACATCTCCAACTCGTTAATCGCATTCGTCGGAACGTAGTTGCTGCCGACAAGCCACGGCTGCTTCGCATACCAAGCATTCGCCTGAGCCTCCGACCAACGTTGCGCCTGGCCCGCGCTCCATGCGGGAATTAAAGCCAACATCAGCACAATTGCAGCAACTGCCAACTTCCCGTAGCCTCTCATGTGGATTCCCCTCATATTTAGATTCAATGTGCGGCAGCAGCCTGCGCTCTCGACGACCACTTCTTCCACAGTTCCGGATTCGCGAGCAGCGGAATATATACGCCGCCCACTACTGAGCGAGCCTGAAATCCCGACTGCTTTCCGTCCGCCGTTGAATACCAATCGGTCAGAGGAACGCGGCTCGGCGATTCGTTGACGAAGCGCTGCAACGGTGCGATCAATTTGTTGAAGTCCTCACGATTGTCCGTCAACGTCGCGGTCCACACCTCCCAATCGAGCTTCGTGTAGTCGCGCCGGTTATCGAGAGGCAGGCCGAATGAATTCAGATGACTCTCGTAAAAGCGAATTTCCGTTTGCCAGATTTTCGCGGGAAACAAGTTGAGTCCCAGAATCCGATCCCACACCAGGTTATATTTTTGGCTCCATGTCCCGGCTTGGTCGAACGCCAGCCGGTAATGGTCGCCGTCCTGTGCCATTTGTTCCCAGCGACCCGCCATGTCCTTCGCCAATTGCTTGTACGCAGTCGCCTCCGCTTTGCGTCCGGTCATCTCCGCCAATATCGAATAGCCACCCAGCGCCAGAATCGCTTTTATCGATAAGTTTGCGTTGTGCGCAAGATGCCCGGCGAAGTCATCGGTCGAAAGCTGGTTCCCCGGATCCATTCCTTCTTTCTTCAGGAACTCTGCCCATTGCGTCAGCTGCGGCCAGTAGCGATTCGCATAATTCGCGTTCCCCTCGATCTTCGCCAGTGCCGCGAACATTAGCAGCATGTTGCCGCTTTCTTCCACCGGCATCTGATTTTCGATCGTCCTCTCCCCGCCGCCGTATACCTGTCCGTTCGCCTTGGGATAGGTTCCCAGATCGTGCGGCGCAAACGGAAATCGCCAGCGACCCGTCTCCGTGTACTTCATCAGCGGTTCGAGCTGCGCCTTCAACAGTTCCGGATTAAACAGCAGGAAGAATGGCGAAGATGGATAGATCACGTCGACCGTCGAAATGCACCCGTTGCTGAAATTCTCCTTCGGGAACAGCAAGGGATGTCCGTCCGCATCTGCCGCGAGCTTATGGGCCGCTATGCCCTGCCGAAAGGCCAATTCTGCCACTTCCGCGTACGCATCTCCTCCCACCCGCCGCAAGTCGCCCACAAGTTCATCGTCGAACTTCCGCGCTCTTTCATCCAGGCTGCTATATTCCTGCTCTGCCTTCTCCAGCAACTGGCCCATCGTCATTCCATTGCGACGCCAGTATGGCCGCAGCCGCTGGTTCAAATATTCGATGGAATAAATATCGTCGTAGGCCAGCAGCACGTGCCGAGATGAAGCCGTACCGCTCACTTGCCCGAGATCAAACGCCGAGGCCAGCACCGTTCTGCGATCGGCCCGCCGCGGCATATCGATATCGTCCGCGGCCAACGCCTTCCCATCGCTGAATTGCGACACCACCTCGTCGTTCAATTGCGTGGACGCGCTCGCACCCGGTTGATCGGGCACCGCCAACATCAAGTATCCCCAATCGATCCGCAGATCGTCCCCCGACTTTTGCAGCACCGGCTGTTCGAAGTCTGACGCCCGTAACACCGTTATCGCTTGCAGTCGCGAGCGTGACCACACAACTTCCTGCGTTCCCGTGTCTACAGACGGCGATGCATCGGCTGCGAACAGTAGCTGCACGCTGTGCGGAGCGCCGTCTTTGGACTGCACCGCCATGGTGATGTACGTGACCGGACGCGACATCACGTCGGGGTCGCCCGGTAGCAGAGGGGAAAGAAAATCCACCTCCAGCGATATACCCTGTCCCGTAAATTCATACGCCGTACGCGTCGGAGTTACGTTTAAGCCCGTCTGCGGTAGGGCGGCTGTGCCTCGCGGCGCATCGCCCATCCAGCGAAAAATATTCCCATCGATCCGCACCAACCCCGAGAGGCCTTGTACCTTTCCCGTCCAGTGCCTCGTCGGGCCGTCGTTCAAATGATCGTTCGTCGACCAGATACTGAAGTAGGGATCGTGCGTCACCAGCGGAACCGCCGGCGGCCGCAGGCTTTGCCCAATTGCCAACCCGCTGAACAATATGACTATCAAGATATTTTTGGATAGAAAATAACGGCACATAAATTCCTCGTCTTCGATAATCTCGAATACACTAGGCTAGAGAGACTTCAATCACGCCAAAGTTTACTGCCTCTGTTCAAGAATGTACACGTTTACATGAATTGGGGAACGAAGGCGAGCGCAAAATGGCAAGACCATCCGTTGCATTTCATACTGTCTCGGGCGGCTCCGACTGCGGTTCCACTGGATATTGAATTCCCCTTCCGGCGGTGTGTGACACTCCCACTCCATCATTCGATGGGTTTTTAGGGGAGGCACAAGCGCCGCAACTTGGCCTCGGCGGCTTGGCGTCATTTTTCCCTCCCGTCTTCTTTCTGCGATCAACGGAACTAACCATTCAGACCAACGCGTTTCAAAAAATCGCGCACCACTCGCGCCGAGGGCGTTCTATCTCTGCCGCTCGGCGCAGTGCGCCCCGCCGATGGTTGCGAACGCAATTGTAGATTCAGCCAGATGGCCTAGGTGGGCATCTCGATAAAACCTGGCCCGACGTCGGCCCCAACAGCGGATGGCCCGGCGGCACGGGAGAATCCTGGGAGCGCGGCCCGTACTTTCTCGACGGTTTGGTGCCGCTAGCTTATCTTCTCGACGGCCCTCGTCTCAAGGCGAAGGCGCAGCGTTATATCGATTGGACTCTGAACAATCAAGCCTCGAGCGGCATGATCGGCCCGTTCCAACAACGACTGGTGGTTCCGCATGGTCATGCTCAAGGCCCTAAGCCCATGCAGCGGTACTTCGAATATCAGCTTACAAACTTGCCCACGCGCCCGTTACGCGGAAATTTCGCTGGCAAGGCCAGGCCCTCAGTGTCTCCTGGCTTTACAACCGAAACGAAAATTCGACACTTCTGGATCTTTCAAACCTCCTTCACGCGCAAGGCTACGACTGGCTCTCGGACTTCACTAACTTTCCCTATTAAGGAGCGCGTCACAGCGGAGCCAATTAAGTTGAACGAGGGCGAAGGCCTCAAGGATCTGGCGCTCGCTACTCAGGGCGTAAACAATGGGCAGGCAATCAAGACCGGCCTGTGTGGTCGCTGGTTTCGGGCGCAACTTCTGACCGCACCGGCGCCCCCCGCATGACCAGCACTCGACCGCTACCACGGCCTGCCCAATGGAATGTTCTCCTGCGACGATCACCTCGCCGGCCTCAATCCTTCGTGGGGCCCAGAGTTGTGCACCGGTCGCCGAATTCATGTTCCCGCTCGAGCAGTTACCCGCGATTGCCGGCGAACCGAAAAGATTTTAGCGAGGGAATCTGGTGGGTGGGGGAAGCGCAACCCTGTTCCTTTGCCCTTCCAACTCCTCATGGTGACGTATGACAATTGCTTTAGATGGCCAATCACTAGCAACATCAGACCGACCGCGCGATAATGTTCTTAGGAGTGGGCGGAACCACAACCCACCCAGTCGCTAACAGTCACGATGGTCCGAGGGTAGCTCTCCTCGAGCTGCCTTGCGCGCACTGCAAACTCTACTACGTAACCTATTTGAGAGCTTGCACGGTGTGCCATGGCACCGAGATGGTACCACCGTCTGTTATGGCTCCGCCGCGCTTTGTGGCCACCGGAGAAACCAACTGAATGCCTTATCTATGTAATGGCTCGTTCTAGTTTGTAATCAACCCGACTGTCAACAAAGAATGTGATTCACGCCGTTCAGATTGCAGAGAACACAGGTTTCCACTCGAGATAATAAGCACCCTCCGGTTGCCGCTCTTCTTTGCCGTTGACCAAAACCCAGTCCGGTCGAATGCGGCCGTTGGCGGAAAGCAAGATTGGGCAGTGGCGGAGACCTACCAAGTCCAAGTGATAGATAACAAAGGAACTGGCGGAGAGAGTGGGATTGTACTAGGCTGACTCGCCAAAGTTCATGAAATTAAACCAGAAATGAGCAGAAGGCCAGTGTTTATGAGGCTTCTAGGGCCATGACAATCTATGCTTAGATGTGCTTTTCCGAACATCTTAATACTAC
>DASSRO010000322.1:0-13268 GCA_035701745.1 Candidatus Sulfotelmatobacter sp.
CCGGACAGGCCGTCGGCATCAAAGAAGTTCACGATGACATCTGGCTGGTCAGTTTTATGGAGTATGATCTGGGTTACTTCGATTTGGAGACTAAAGTTTTGGAACCCCTGGAAAATCCCTTCGGCCCAAAAGTGTTACCCATGTAGCCGGTACATTCTGTTACCCATGTGTCCGGGCCGGACCGATGCGATGTGGTGGGCAGTGCAGGACTCGAACCTGCGACCTCCTGCTTGTAAGGCAGGCGCTCTAACCAGCTGAGCTAACCGCCCCTCGTGCCCTTCGACCGGCCGGCAGGCGCCGGCCGGAAATTAAACTTGAGGGGAACCCGCGCGAATCGCGCCTTTCCGAGTATACGTGAGGCGGAAAAAACCGGTCAAACCATGCGGACCCTTCGTCGCAAACTTCTCCGAGAACGTTCACCATCGCATCGGCAGAATTCGCGCTCTATCCGAAGGTGCTCAGCGTTTACCTCGCATTCTTCCCGTTACTTCTCACATTCGTCGGCAAACTTCGCCCTGCTACACTTTCTGCGTGCGGCGTTTGATCGTCAATGCAGATGATTTTGGCTTCACGCCGGGCGTCAACCGAGCGATCGCTGAGGCGCACTCGCGCGGCGTCGTGACTTCTACCACGCTCATGGCCAACGGCCCGGCATTCGACGAAGCCGTTGACCTCGCCAAAACTCTCCCGAAGTTGAGCGTCGGCTGCCACGTAGTATTGATCGACGGGAGGCCGGTTCTTGACGCCCCGCAGCTACGCTCTTTTACCAAGGGCACTCACTTCCGCGATGGCTTGATGACGTTTGCCGGGCGCGCCATTGCCGGCCGCATCGATTCCGACGAAGTGGCCGCCGAAGCCGGCGCGCAGATTCGCAAGATTCAAGCTGCAGGAATCGCCGTCTCTCACATCGACACGCACAAGCATACGCACTTGTTTCCGAAGATTCTGCGGCCTCTTTTGCGGGCGGCGGCGTCCTGCGGCGTTCGCGCCATCCGCAACCCGTTTGGCCCTCGCCTGCCATTGCGATCGAGCCAACTTCTGTCGCGTCCCGGACTGTGGAGGCGCTACGCTGAGCTTCGTGTACTCGGCACCTTCGCCGGAAAGTTCCGCGATGCCGTGGACGGCGAAGGCTTCGTCACTCCCAACGGAACGCTCGGCATCGTGGTCACGGGCGTGCTTGATGAAACATTGTTCCACGCCATCGCCCGCAGCATTCCGCAAGGCACGTGGGAATTCGTGTGCCACCCGGGATACAACGACGCGGATTTGCAGCGCTCTGAAACCCGCCTGCGCTCCTCGCGGGAGACCGAACTCCACGTGCTGACGCTACCGGCCGCTCGCGACGTGCTGTTACAAGAGGGCATCGAATTAATCTCGTATCGCGACTTCTCCGCGAAGGCTTGCCGTTCCTGAGTCGAACTGGCGGTCGCTTGATCAATCTGGGTTACTTTTTGGCGACCCTTATCGGCCAAGGTACCCTCGTAACCTGCCACGTAAACTCTAAGTAGTATGATGTTTTGCAGACGTGTCCTCTTTCAGACGGGAGGTTCTTCGCTCATGTCGGCGCAAGGGTCAGCTCCGCGTACGACTCTGGACCTTAAGGTCCGCGTGTGGGGCATGGGCGCAAACAACCAGCCTTTCTTCCAGAACGCCATGGCGCAGAATGTGAGCGCGACCGGCGCCTGCATTTACGGAATTGAACCCGACTTGAAAGTTGGCGATGTGATTGGGGTGCAGTATGAGGGCAAGAAAGCTCGCTGCAAGGTAATCTGGGTCGTGAATGCGGGAGCGTTAAAGAAAACCCAGGTTGGGGTACAGTTGGTGGCCGACCAGGATTGCCCTTGGGCGGTAGTCCTTCCCGTCGACATGAAAGCGGAGGAGCGGACGGCGCCTCGCCACGACAACCGCCGCAAATTTATCCGCCACAAGATTTCTTATCCCCTGGAACTGCGCGACGAGCGAGTGAACACTCCGATGCGCGTGAATGCGACCGACATCAGTGGCAATGGCTGTTATGTTGAGACCGTGATGCCCTTGGCTGTCGGCACCGCGCTGCGAGTGGACTTGTGGATCGAAGATGAGCGTCTCGCGCCTTCAGGCGTGGTACGAACCCGCGACCCCGGCGTCGGCATGGGCATTGAATTTACCGGCTTGCCCGAAGAATCCAAAAAACGCTTCCAGGATCACCTCGATAGCCTCGATCCTGCGATGTTGCTCGGCCCGAAATCAACCGAAACGAACTAGCCGGCCGAGCATCGCCTGCCATCCCGTCGTGTAAAATCTGCAACCACTGCGCATTCCTACCATCGAATGACAGAGTAATCAGAAGGCGGCCCTGGCCACATGAAGATCGGAATCACCTGTTATCCCACCTATGGCGGCAGCGGAGTGGTAGCCACCGAACTCGGCCTGGAGTTGGCCCAGCGCGGACACGAAATTCATTTCATCTCCTATGCTCAGCCCATCCGCCTGCGGGGTGAGGAGCCGAATATCCATTATCACGAGGTGGAGGTTTCGCGTTACCCGCTGTTCGATTACCCTCCGTACGATTTGGCGCTGGCAACGCGCATGGCGGAGGTTGCGCAGCTTTACGATCTGGACCTGCTGCATGTGCATTACGCCATTCCCCATTCGGTGAGCGCGCTGCTAGCCCGGCAAATGCTGGCCGACGGACCGCGGGGACGCCGGCTCCCTTTCGTGACCACTCTGCACGGCACCGACATCACACTGGTTGGGCTCGACCGTTCTTACCTGCCGATCACGCGCTACTCCATCCAACAAAGCGACGGCGTCACCGCCATTTCGAATTACCTGAAAGACCGCACCCAGCGCGTCTTTGACGTGAAGAACAGTATTGAAGTGATTTACAACTCGGTAAACTGCGACGTCTATTCCCGCAACCAGGAAACCAACGCAGAAATGCGCGCGGAATATGCGCCCAAAGGCGAACGCGTGCTAGTGCATCTCTCCAATTTCCGGCCGGTAAAACGCCTCACCGATGTAATCGAGATTTTCGACCGTGTCCACAAAACAATCCCCTCAAAGTTGCTGCTGATTGGCGATGGCCCCGATCGTTCGGTTGCCGAGTGGCTGTCGGTGCAAAAAGGTATTCACAAAGACGTCTCCTTTCTCGGCAAGCAGGACGAGATTCAGGAGAAGCTGGCGATCGCCGACATCATGCTGCTGCCTAGTGAATTGGAGTCGTTCGGCCTGGCGGCGCTCGAAGCGATGGCGTGCGAAGTGGTTCCTATTTCCACGCGCGCGGGCGGTGTGCCCGAGGTCATCGAACACGGCAAATCGGGCTACCTGGCCGACGTTGGCGACGTGGAAACGATGGCGCGCTACGCGATCGAACTGCTCGGCGACGAGCCGCGCCTGCGGGAAATGGCGAAAGCCGCACGAGCCGTGGCGATGGACCGTTTCTGTTCCACTAAGATCGTGAAGCAGTACGAAGATTTTTACCGGCGCGTGCTGGAGCGTTCGGCGTAGAAACCCTCGGGAACGGAACTCGCGGCTTCCACCAGGGGCAGGCGAATTCGAATCAGGGTTCCCTTTCCTTCCTGACTGTCGATGGTCATGCGCGCCGTGTCGCCGTAGAGCACGTGCAACCGCTCGGAGATGTTTGCCATGCCGATACCCATGCCCGGCCAACTACTACTTTCTTCGAGCTGATTTCCTCCCATGCCAACCCCGTCGTCCTCGACCTCAATGATGAGCCGCGAATCGACAACCCGGGTGCGCAGGTAAACACTGCCGCCTTCCACCTTCGGCGCCAAACCGTGTTTGATGGAATTTTCTACCAGCGGCTGCAGCAACATGCTGGGTACGACCACATCGAGCGAGGCGGGATCGAATTCCTTGACCACGCGCAGCTTGTCACGCCCAAATCGCACCACCTCGATATCGAGATAGTTATCGATAAATTCGAATTCCTCGCGCAGCGGCGCGAACGCTTCTCCGCTGTTGAGCAGCCGCCGCAGAATTCTCGCGAGCTTAAAGATCACTTCCCGTGCCATGTCTGGATCGAAGCGGACCAGCGACGAGATGGAATTCAGTGTGTTGAATAGAAAATGCGGGTTGATCTGGTTTTGCAGCGCCTCCATGCGGGCGTGCAGCAGCAGGCGCTCTTGCTCTTCCAGTTTGATCTGGATGCGAACGCTGTTAAAAATCTTCAGCTCAGTGCCGATCGCCGCGATGCTGGCCGCATAGATAGCGCTGTATACCCAATAGTTATCGGGACTCTCGAGGCTGAAAATCGAGCGGGGAAAGTACTGCGCCAGTTCGGTCTGAGTAAACCGCAGGCCGACCACGGTGCAGAAAAACATGATCTGCCAATCGAACAACCGCGGCCGCGGCAGGTTGCGCCGGATCATGCGGATGATGCTTTCGTCGATAAAAGGGGAGAAGGACCAGATGTCGTCCTTGTTGTTAGCCATGGTGCGCAGTTGGCCTGCGAGAAACCCGCAAAGAACGTCGAAGGGCATCGCCGCCCACTCTCCGTGCAGCATTGCCGGAATGCCCATGAGCACGCCGCCGAGAGATCCCGCCAGGCGTCCGCCGATCACTCCCAGCAGAAGGCTGGTTTCGAAGCTTACGTCGCCAGCAGCAAAACTCTTTTGCGAAATCCGAGTCCACACGCCAACCATGATCGGCAGACCAAACCAAAGCACGAGGTAAACTTTCTGCCGGAAGGTACGTTCCTCTCGAAACAACAGCGACTTGAATTCCTTGGAACGCACCAGGGTGCTGGAGACGGCCGCGGCTACGCCCAGCCGAAACAGCAAATTGAGAAGAATGAGCCGTGGTTCCATGAGATTCGTCTGTCGGCGCCGGTTATTGCGGGAAGTAAGAGGCGACTAGAAAACTGTAGCACGAAGGCGGCGCTCAATAGCCCTTCTGCTTGTCGACCACAAACCGCAACGGCTGGCTTGCCAAGTAGCGGCGAAGATTGTCGGAGAACAGTTCGTAGTGGCGGTGCCACAGCTTCTCGGTGAGCCCGGCCGTGTGCGGCGTGATCAGAAGATCCTCGAGACCCCACAACGGCGAATCTGACGGTAACGGTTCATGGTCGAACACATCGAGCGCTGCGCCCGCGATTCGATGTGCCAGAAGAGCTTCGACCAAAGCGGCCTCGTCCACCTGCGCTCCGCGCCCAACATTAATCAGGTATGCGCCAGATTTCATGTTGGCCAAGCGATCAGGGTTGATCACGTTTTGCGTCGCCGTCACCAGCGGAGCGGCCAGAACCACAAAATCGGATTGCTTCAGCATCTCGTCGATTTGCGATGGAGCGAAGACTGCCTCAACGCCGTCGGGACTTCCCTTCTCTACGTGCTCGCGCACGGCGATCACACGCATGCCGACCGCCGAGGCCATTTTCGCAACTCGGCTTCCAATGCTTCCCACCCCGATCAGGCCCAGCGTTGAACCGCCTATCTCGCGCGGGGGCGTCCGCTGGTTCCACATCTCACCCTTGCCCCAGATTTGTTGCCGCTGCAGGAGCGCGGCTTGCGGAATCTTTTTCGCCAGCGCGAAGATCAGCGCCATCACATGCTCGGCGACGACCGGGCCGTGCACTTCGCGCGAGTTCGTGAGCACGACTTCGCTCTTCACTAACTCCGGAAACAGCAGATCATGTACCGCGGCCGAGGGAGCGTGGATCCAGCGTAAGTGCTGAGCAAGGGCTAGCTGTTCCGGCCGCAGCGAGGCCGAGAAAATGACCTCTGCGTCGCGCAATTCCTTCTCGATGCCGTCGAAGCAGTTGTGTTGCGTGACATGCAATTGCGGAAACTCAAGCGCCAGTCTTTCTCCAAACCACTTGGGAGCATTCCAGAGCTCGAACCGGCTATGTACTACAATCAGGAGCTTCATGAGTGAAAGAATTTCGGAAGAGATGTCGAGCGCCTAGAGCACTCGATAGCATAACTTCTTCGAAAGGTTCCTTTGGCTCAATTGAAAAAAGGCGATCGAAGTACTAACCGAATGCCAATTCCTTGGCGCGCTGCGCCGCCTTTACCACGGCCTTAATTAGCGTAACCCGCAGCTTTCCTTCCTCGAGTTCCATGATGGCATCAATGGTGCAGCCTGCCGGAGTGGTCACTGCATCCTTGAGCAGTGCGGGATGATCTCCAGTCTCGAGCACGACGCGCGCGGCGCCCAACGTGGTCTGCGCCGCCAGCAGTGTCGCGATGTCACGCGGGAGCCCGACTTTTACTCCTGCCTCCGCCAGCGATTCGAGGATGATGTAGATATAAGCCGGACCACTGGCGGAGAGCGCCGTGACTGCGTCCATGTGCTTTTCGTCGACCACCACGGTTCGCCCCACTACATCGAACATGTGGCAAGCCAGCGACACATCTCCTGCACTGGCGTGCCTGCCCTTGCAGATCGCTGTCATGCCTGCGCCCTGTTGGCACGGAGTGTTGGGCATGGCGCGTATAACAGGAACATTCGGCGGAAGATTTTGTTCGATCATGGACGTTGGTACTGACGCTGCCACCGATACGACCAGCTGTTCCGGCGTGAGGTAACTGCCGATCTCGCGCACCACCTCCTCGACCACCTGCGGCTTGACCGCGATAATGATGATGTCGGCGTCCTTGGCCGCTTCAAGGTTGTCGGTGCCGACTTTCACTTTCAGCTTCGCGCTTAGCGCCTTCGCTCGCTCCCGGTGCGCTACGGTCGCGCGCGTAGCCTTCGGTGTGAGCGAGCCATTTTTCAGCAACGCCTGCAAGAGGATGCCGCCCATCTTGCCCGCACCCAGGAACGCGATTTTTTTTCCTGCGAGATCATTCGCCATATTGCCTTCTGCTCACCTCGTGCCGACCAGATCAACGTTCTCAGCAAGCGTTGCTATTGCGTCACCCGTTGCGTGGAGCCCGACCTCTGCCGCTCCATCCAATTCCATGCTGTCTCCACTACATCGCGCAACCCGCGCTTCGCTTTCCATTGCAATAACGCCTCCGCTTTCGCCGGATTCGCCACCAGTCTTGGAGGATCTCCCGGGCGTCGCGGCACCATCTTGCGGGGCACCGGGTTCCCAGTCACGTCTTGGACCGCGGAAATCACTTCCTGCACCGAAGCACCCGTTCCCGTTCCAACATTGACGGCAATACTATCCTTGCCGGCCACGAGATATTCGAGCGCTTTCAAATGCGCACTAGCCAGATCGTTCACGTGGATATAGTCGCGAATGCAGGTTCCGTCGGGCGTGGGATAATCCGATCCAAACACGCGCAGTTCCGGACCCAGCCCCGCTGCAGCGGACAGTGCGAGCGGAATCAGATGCGTCTCGGGGTCGTGCAGTTCGCCGATCTCCCCGCTCTCGTCCGCGCCTGCGGCATTGAAATAACGCAGGCTGGCGTAGCGGAATCCGTAAGCGCGGTCGTAGGCCTCCAGCGCTTGCTCAAAGAACATCTTCGAAACGCCGTAGGGATTCACCGGTTGCCGCGGCGTGTTTTCTTCGATTGGAACTTTCGCCGGTTCGCCATAGACTGCGCAGGTCGAGGAAAAAATAACCTTCTTCACACCGGCGTCGAGTGCCGCATTCAGCAGCGACAGCCCCCCTTCAACGTTGTTGTGAAAGTATTTCTTCGGATTGGTTACCGATTCGCCGACGTAGGCGTGTGCCGCGAAGTGCATGATGGCATCGACCCCAGGCAGCACCCGCGCCAACGCCGCTGAGTCCAGGACGTCGCCCTTGATCAATTCGAACCCAGCGGCCAGAAATTCAAATCCGGTGCTGAGATTGTCGAAAATGATCACTTCATGTCCCGCGCGCTTCAGCGCCCGGGCAGTATGACTACCGATGTATCCCGCTCCGCCGATAACCAGAACGACCATGCTTGTTTTCCTTTTTCAGTCGCGTGTTTCGAAGGTTTTGTCTGCGCCGGCGGTGGCACTGAACCGTCGGATTCAACGGCATTTCTCACGGCTTTCCCATTGCCCGAAGGAATGCCAGAAAGGCTAGTGGAGTAGAAAGTTATTGTACATCGAACAAAAATTATACGGGCTCAGCAAGCGAACGCTGAAACTCGGAAGTATAATCCCGCCCGGCCGCCTGCTAAGATGTCCCGATCGTTGGGAGGTCTTCGTGGAAGCCGATCCCGGAGCCGAGTTCAAACCACCATCAGCCGACCCGCCCTCCGCGATGCCGGTCGAGTTTGTAGCCGAGAAACCAGCCTACCGAGACCGCGGCACAGGCCTGGTAATTTTCGGAGTTGCCCAGATTATTCTCGGCTTGCTGGCAGCGTTGATGATCCCTTTCATCGCGCTAGGGGCATTTATGTCCCGCATGGCGCCGGGCGGCACGATGCGTGTTGGCCAATTGGTTTCAGGCGTCGCAACTTACGCTTTCATGGCGGCGGTGCTGATTGCGCTGGGAGTCGGATCGGTACAAATGAAGCGCTGGGCCCGCGCCGTTACGCTTGTCCTCTCATGCTACTGGCTCGTCATGGGAACGCTTTTTACCGTCCTGTTGACGGCGATGTTGCCAATGACCGTGCGAAGCGCTCTGGCGCAGGCTCATGGCAATGGCCCCGCTGGTCCGTCACCAGAGATGTCCACGGGCGTAATGGCGGTCATTCTTACATTCATCATTATTTTTATCGCGGTGTTTCTGGTAATCGTGCCGGTAGCATTTATCGTTTTTTACGGCCGGGGAGATGTCGCCGAAACCGTCCGCCGCCGCGATCCCATCGAACGCTGGACTGATCGGACGCCGCTGCCGGTGCTGGGCGCTAGCCTGATTTTTGGTCTCGGATCTGTTTACCTTCTGTTGGTCGGCCTGACCACTCCGCTCTTCCCTTTTTTCGGGCGTTATCTCACGGGAATGGGGGCGACGCTGTGTTTTGTTTTGGCGGCCGCTCTCGACGTCTACATTTCCCTGGCCTTGTTTCGTCTGCAAGCGACCGGTTGGTGGACCGCGATTCTCACTCTGCTTACCCGTCTGCTCTCGATGACGCTTACCTATGGGCGCACCGATATGATGCGGGCATATTCAAAAATGGGCATGTCGGACGAGCAACTGAGAGTGCTGAATTCTAATCCCATGTTTCGGGGCCACGTTATTCTGTGGTGGGGACTGATCTCGATGGTGCTTTTGTTTTTTTACCTGCTATGGCTGAAGCGCTACTTCAAGGCGCCGGAGCCTTCGCAAACGGATGCGGTTCCGGCGCATGCGGGATGAACGTCCTTCCGGGAGCACCACGCTCTTTTATGTTATTCGCGAGGCCATATGACAGAACAACTCGCCGACAAAACCTGCCTGCCATGCCGTGGCGGCGTTCCGCCGCTCAAGGGCACGGACCTGGAGAGGCTGCACCAGAGCGTTCCCCACTGGTCAGTGCGTGATGAGCACCACCTGCAGCGTGAATTCAAGTTCCCCGACTTCAAGCAGGCTCTGGAATTCGTGAATAAGATAGGCGCGTTAGCCGAAGAGCAGGGACATCATCCCGATATCCTGCTGGCGTGGGGTAAGGTTGGAGTTACCCTTTGGACTCACAAGATTGATGGCCTGACCGAAAGTGATTTCATCATGGCCGCGAAAATCGACCGCGCCAGCCAGCCGTAAATGCGCGCTCGTTCGAATCCGCAAATGCAGTTACCGGCGTAATCGTGCTTCGTCAATTTCCGCCGACGAATCAATCCTTGAATAAATATCATTGAAACGTGCAACCGCTCTGCCGCACCTTCCGGCGTTCCAGGATGCAAATATCCAGGCGATATTGCTCGTGGGCGCTGTATCTCTTGATAGCTTTGTTCGCGCGAAACGCCCAAAGCCAACAGCAATTTGGGAACGACGGCATCCCGGATAACGCAACCCCCATTGTTGAGCCCGTTTCAAAACCAGAACAGCTTAATGTGAACTGGCTTTACGGCGCATATGTTCCCAAAGAAGCTCCGCTTTTGCCTTTGAACGCGTACCGGCGATACAGACTTTTTATGCGCCAGACGTTTACGACTCCCGGCATCTACATCAAAAGCGACTTTCTGGGCCTGCTCGATCAGGCTCGTGGCCAACCTTACCAATGGGGCGGCGGCATGGAGGGTTACGGACGCCGCGTGGGGTCCGAGTACGCGCGCACTGCTATCCAGAATGTTTTTTCGACTGCCGGCAATTTCGCGTTGCGCTACGAACCACGCTACGACCGCTGCCACTGCATCGGCATCCGCGCAAGAACCAAGCACGCGCTCATCCGAAACTTTGTTACTTATAACCGCAGCGAAACTGAACTGCGTCCCCAGTTCGCGCTCTACGGTGCCGCGCTGGGCGCCGGAATGCTCTCCAGCACCTGGCAACCCCGCGGCAGGATGTGGCATGAAGGCTACGAGGGAGCTCTAACGCAGGCCGCATTCGGCATGCTGTCGAACTGGGTGGGGGAATTCGCTCCGGAGATTAGAGAGCAGCTGGAACAACGAAGATCTCATGCGCGGCACCCATCACCCTGAGTGCTTGTTTCTCTGCACTCGCAGAACCTCGTCGTTTGCGCGCCCGCCATTCGAGAAATACTAAGAGACCAGGCTTGCCTCTTGCGGCCGTCCTACCCGCAAGGCAACTGCGAGGATCGCCGCCGGAACCAGCATGAGTGCGCCGGTACCCGTTGCCACGGCGCGGGCGGAGATGCCCGCATCCAAAAATCGGCCTGCCGCATACGCGGTGACCGCAAATGTGAGGCTGCCTAACCCTAAGTCGGCTGAAAATACTCGTCCGCGAAAGCGGTCCTCCGTGTGCAATTGCAGAAGCGTAGTGGAGAAGACCCAGACCGTCGAGCCTCCTGCGTGCGCCAGCATGGCACAAGCGGCGGCCATCCAAACGCTGCGGCTGGCGCCCAGAACGCAATAGCCCGCTGCAATAGTGAGGTATCCGAAAAGAATGCCGAGGCGCAAACGATGGTCGTTGCGGCCCGCCCATCGCGCGGCCACCACTGGACCCACCATGGCCCCGAGCCCTCGCCCGCCCAACATGATGCTCATGCCGAGCATGGCCCCGCCCGCAGCATCAATGCCGCGCCCGTGCACCGCAAACTCGCGTACTCCCATCACCGTAAAGATGACCCAGCTTGGTCCGATCATTAATTCGCCAGCTTTCGCGAACACCGCCGGAAACAGCGTCGGATGGCTTCGGATGTAGCGGATTCCCTCCAGGACGGGAGAAAAGTCGATCAGATCGCGGGGCCGAAGCGGGGCTGCGGCCTCGGCATGAGGCTCGGCGAAGCGCATACCGCTGATCAGCAACGCCGAGGTCAGAAAAGAAAGCGCGTTGAGAATGAAGACGGTGTCGCGTCCAAAAAAAGCAGCCACCACGCCGCCCACCGCTGCCCCGATCAGCAAGTTCACCGACCACGTCGCCGACGAGAGGGTGTTGGCAACCAGAACCTCATCCTCGCTCGCGATGTTGGGAATCACGGCGCTGCGGGCAGGTTCAAAAAACGCCGCCATGGTAGTTTCCGCCAGCAGCAAGGGATACACCAGCCACACCATGGAGCGCGAACGCACCAACAGCATCGCCAGCACCACGCAGAAGCGCACGATGTCCGCCGCAATCATCACCTGCTTGCGACGCAGGCGGTCATTCACCACACCCGCCGTGGGGCCAACCAGCGTTTGCGGCAAAACCTGCAAGACTAGAGCTAGCGCTACCGAGCCGGCGTGCCCGGTCAACTGCAGCAGCAGCGTATAAATCGACAACGTGTAGAACCAGTCTCCGATCTCGCTGACAATCTGGGCCATCCACAGCCGCCGAAAATTCCGATTCTGCCGCAGCAGCCGGAAATATGACGGGATCGAAATGGATGGGACGCTGCGCTGCGGTTGCGGTTCCATTAGATTTTGGTGCGACCGACGCACCTAACAGTATCAATAAAGATTAAAGAAACAGTCTCTCCGAGATCTCTTGGCATTACGGGGAGCATCGAGACCCTTACACTAGGAGGTATCGTGAAATGCAAACTTTTTCAGTTTTACGCACCGAACACCTCGACCCGAGGGACGAATGAATATCCCGTAACATCTTTTATATCAGCAGCTTACATTATTTATTTGAAGTTCTTAATATGGCTTCTATCGTGCTCTGATAGCTTTGCAATAAACTTCATCGTTCTGGAGACCCGCCCCGTGAGGATTACAGTTCTAAAAACCGTATTAACAGTTCTGTGTGTAGCAACCGCTTTGGCCGTAGCGCCAACGGCGTCCGCGAATTCAATCTCCTTCGATCTGAGCTCGAACAACCTCGGAATCTCGGGGTCTGTGGGTACGGTCACCATTGCCGACGCAGGTCCCAATACGGTGAGCGTCAGCATTAACATGAACGCGGGCTTCTCCGCCAAGTTGAATGGCGGACAATTCGCGTTCAACGGACCTTCCGGCCTCTTGCTGTCCAGTGTGAGCGGACTCAAGGCAGATGCAAATTCTGGTCTCGACTTTCAACATTTCAAGACTACACAGAATGTAAGCATGTTCGGGACCTTTGCCTTCGATTTCACCAACGTCCAGGGGCAACCCAAGGGTATAGTCAGCGCTGACAATGTTACATTCATGCTCACTGCTTCCGGCCTCACCGCGAATCAGTTCACAAGCGTCGTCATTCATTTCTGCACCGCTTCGGGCTCGAAATGCGGCGACAACACCGGCTATGCCAGTGGGACTCCATCATCGGTAGTACCTGAACCGGGGTCGTTGGCTCTGATGGGCACTGGCCTGCTAGCTCTAGGTGACCAGATACGGCGCAAACTGCGCGTCTAAAAAAGTTAGCGAGTTGCCGTTCGGACCCCGGGAGAACCTGCCCGGAGTCTTGTCTTGTCCCTTAAAGTTGAGCGGGAAGCTGCCGGCTGACTCAGAATGGCTTAGGATTCGAGCGTCGGACTTTGCCGCCGCGATTCCGGCCGCAAGTTTTTCTTCAAATCTTCGGCGATTTGTTTGCCGTGGAAACGGCCATTCTCGATGAAAATTTCGTTTGTCCGCGATCCCGCCACGATGACACCCGCAACATAAAACCCTGGCACGTTACTCTCCAGCGAGACTGGATCGCACACCGGACGGCATTGCGGCTCCGACAATTCAATCCCCATGCTACGCAGAAAATCATAGTCGGGATGATAGCCAATGAGGGCCAGCACGAAGTCATTCTTCAGGCGCCGCGGACCGCGCGGAGTATTGAGCAGAACATCATCGATCCCGATTTCCTGCACCGAACTGTTGAAATAAGCTTCGATTTCCCCATTCTTGATGCGGTTTTCGATATCGGGCTTGATCCAATACTTCACATGATT
>DASSRO010000323.1:0-4700 GCA_035701745.1 Candidatus Sulfotelmatobacter sp.
TTTGCAATCGACGCTTTTCCCGGCGACAATCTAGGCGTGGAAAAGCAGCCCGCCGTCGCCGTTCCTGTCGCGCTCAACGTTCGTGCCCCCTTTGCCCCCGGAGCCATCGTGATCGCGACCCTGTCCAATCCCCGGGAAAAATTCTGGGGAATGATCCTCGCTTTGGCGGCCGAGGGACTCAGCTTGAGCGGTGTCGAACTGGCCTCGTTCGAGGACCTCGCCGTGATGGTCAGAGACGGCGAACCCTTCACTCCCGCTGTCGTTTTCTTTCCCATGCACCGTCTCGAACGCGTCGAACTGGACCTGCCCGACGGCAGCCTGCCTTCCCTTTCGCAACGCTTCCTCGCCAAGACCGGATTGGAGCCATCCGCCGCTCTCGCCCCCTCCAGCGGCCCACAACCTGGCTCGAACAACAATTCCCCATCGCGCGGGTCGAAGGAACCCGCGTGAAGCTCTCGCAAATCTTCACCGCTCCCAACCAACTCACTTTACTGCGGATGATTTTCGTTCCCTTCATCGTGATTCATCTCGTGGAGGGCCGCTATCTTTGGGCATTAGTAGTTTTCGTCATCGCCGGATTCAGCGACGGCCTCGACGGACTGCTGGCACGCACTCTTCACCAGCAAACTCTGCTGGGACAGTATCTCGATCCGATCGCCGACAAGCTCCTGTTAAGCACGGTCTTCCTTGTGCTCTCCATCCTGCGCAAGATTCCCTGGAAATTCACGGTCGTCGTCTTTAGCCGCGACATTTCGATTCTGGCTGCCAGCGCGGTTTTGTTCGCGATTGCCGGCCTGCGAAACTTTCGCCCCAGCATCTTCGGCAAGGCCAACACCGTTTCACAGATCGCCGCCGTGTTTTTCGTCCTGCTCTATCAAATTCGGCCGCTGCGCGGAATCTCGATCGCCCGCACCGAATTCCTTCGTGCCACTTTTTTCTTCACCATCATCTCCGCGCTCCATTACGTCATCCTGGTGCAGAAGCGTCTGCGCGAACCCACACACGCCTTGCCTCCCGCCAGCACTTCCACCCTTTGATGGCGATTTGACCCGCTTTCTTCGCGACCCTAGAATCTTAAGTTCGTTTACCGGTGCTCGTGCTTCCTATGGCGCTTCGTCTTTTTAACACCATGTCGTCGCAAATCGAGGAATTTCGCCCTCTTCGCGACCGCGAAGTCCGCATGTACGCCTGCGGTCCCACGGTTTACGACTACGGACACATCGGCAATTTTCGAACCTTCGTCGCCGTTGACATCCTGCGCCGATTTCTTCGCCAGAGCGGTTACAGCATTCGCCATGTCATGAACATCACCGATGTGGACGACAAGATCATCCGCAACGCTGCTCGTGACGGCGTCGGCGTTCAGCAGTACACCGCGAAGTACGAGAAGGCTTTTCTCGAAGACGCCGCCATGATCGGCATTGAGGAACCCACGCTGGTACGCGCCACCGAGCACATTCCGGAAATGGCGGCCTTCGTCGCGACGCTTGTGGAGAAAGGCTTTGCTTACCGCACCGACGACGGCTCCTATTACTTCCGCATCGCCAAGTTTCCGCAGTATGGCAAGCTTTCGAAACGCGATTTCAGCGGCATGCTCGACGGCGCCCGCGTTGACGTCGACGAATACGATAAAGACAGCGCCCGCGATTTCGCCCTATGGAAGGCGCCGAAGCCCGGAGAAGCCTCGTGGGACACGGCCATCGGGCCGGGCCGTCCCGGCTGGCACCTCGAGTGCTCCGTCATGTCCATGCATGAACTCGGGGAAACGTTCGACTTGCACGCCGGCGGCGAAGACCTCGTCTTTCCCCATCATGAAAATGAAATCGCGCAATCCGAATCCTTTACCGGCAAAGAATTCGCCCGCTTCTGGTTTCATGCCCGCTTTCTGCTGGTCGAAGGCGAGAAAATGTCGAAGAGCCTGGGGAATTTCTTCACCCTCCGCGACCTGGTTCTCAAAGGACACAAGCCTTCCTCGATTCGCTACCTGCTCGCCTCGGTTCCTTATCGCAATCAGCTGAACTTCACTTTCGACGGGCTAAAGCAGGCCGCAGTTTCCGTCGACCGCCTGCGGAATTTTCGCTTGCGTTTGACCGCCGGAAATTTCCCCGATGGTTCAAGCCCCGAGATGCAGTCTCTGGCGGCCGACACGGTCGCACGCATCACCGCCGCGCTCGACGACGACCTCAACACCGCCCAAGCGCAAGGCGCAATCTTTGAAATGGTTCGCCAGGCAAATGCCGCAGCCGACAGCAGCGGTATAAAGAAAGACGACGTCGCCCCCCTGCTCGCGGCCTTAACCAGGTTCGACGAGATTTTCGATGTGCTCAATGACGACGATGCCCCCAAGATGAAACGCGTCCTCGGATGGGCCATCTCCGAGGGCCGCGAGAAAGACATCAGCAACGAACTGCGCGCGGCGATTCAGTCCGGCAAACTTTCCGACGCCGATATCGACGCGAAAATCGAGTCCATGAAGGCCGCCCGTGCCGCCCGCGACTTCAAAACCTCCGATGCGATCCGCAACGAGCTCGCCGACGCAGGCATCCTCGTAGAAATCACCAAAGACGGAATCCGCTGGCGCAGAAAGTAATGGCGTATAAAAACACTCTGTCATCCCGACCGAGTGAGGCGAAAGCCGAACGAGTGGAGGGACCTTGTGTTCCTTCCGGTGTTAAGCTGTAGTCCGATGGCCGCGGTCTGACGGCAGCTCGCATGCGTTCCTTCGACGAATATCTCCGCGACGCAGAACAGGCCCACGGACACCTCTGTGCCGGACAAGTCCTCGGCGTGCGCCTGGCCATGCTCGGCCTGCAGAAGCTCGGCATCGACGATCCCCACGGCAAAGACCGCAAGCGCCTTGTGACTTTCGTCGAAATCGACCGCTGCGCCACCGACGCCGTCGCCGTCGTCACCGGATGCCGCCTGGGCAAGCGCGCGCTCAAGTTCCGCGATTGGGGCAAGGTCGCCGCCACGTTCGTCGACGTAAATAGCGGCAAAGCCGTCCGCATCGCGGCCAAAGAGTCATCCAAGTCTCTAGCTCGCCAAATGCATCCCGAGATCGCCGACAAGAACCAGCAGCAAATGCGCGCCTACCGCGAAATCTCCGACGAAGATCTATTTTCCACGCAATGGGTGAAAGTCGAATTGCCGCCAGAAGAATTTCCCGGATACAAAGGCGACCGCGTAGTGTGCGAGGCGTGCGGAGAAGGAATCAACTTCCGCAGAGAAGTGCATCGCGGCGGGAAAATCCTGTGCCGTTCTTGTGCCGGAGAAAGCTACTACACTCGGTCTACGAAATAACGCACTCAGGCCTGCTCATACGCATGCGCCACTCGCAGAATGGTCGCCTCATCGAAATGCCTGCCCAAAATCTGCAGTCCGATCGGCAACTTTTCTTTCGTCTCCCCGCAAGGCACCGATATCCCCGGAATCCCCGCCAGATCGGCCGTCACCGTGTAGATGTCGGCTAAATACATAGCCAGCGGATTGTTCGATTTCTCGCCCAGCCGAAATGCCGCGGTCGGGCTGGTCGGCGTGACAATCGCATCCACCTTGCGGAACGCCTCGTCGAAATCTCGCGTCAGTAGCGTCCGCACCTTCTGCGCTTTCAAGTAATACGCATCGTAATAGCCCGCGCTCAGCGCATACGTACCGAGCATGATGCGCCGTTTGACTTCTGCCCCGAAGCCCTCGTCGCGGCTGCGCCGGTACATTTCCGACAACGTCTTCACCCCGCGTGCCCGGTAGCTATAACGCACGCCGTCGTAGCGCGCCAGATTCGACGAAGCTTCCGCCGTCGCAATCAGGTAGTAAGTAGGAATCGCGTAAGGCGTGTGCGGCAAAGAAACCGGCACAACTTCGCAGCCCAATCCCTTCAGCTTGTCGATCGCCGCCTCCACCGCCTTCCGAACTTCATCGTCCAGTCCGTCGCCGAAGTATTCTTTGGCCACGCCGAGCTTCATTCCGCGAACCGGTTTGTCGAGTTCGGCAACGTAGTCCGGCACCGGTACATCCGCGGAAGTCGAATCCATAGGATCTCGTCCCGCAATCGTGCGCAGCACAGTTGCCGCATCTTTCACGGTCTTCGCCAGCGGCCCAATATGATCAAGCGACGATGCGAACGCGATCAGCCCGTAGCGCGACACTCGTCCGTAGGTCGGCATCAATCCCACCACGCCGCAGAACGATGCCGGTTGCCGGATCGATCCGCCCGTATCCGACCCCAGCGTAGCCACGGCCATGTCAGCCGCGACCGCAGCGGCCGATCCGCCCGATGACCCTCCGGGAACGCGGCTCAGGTCGCGCGGATTGCGCACCGGTTGATACGCGGAATTTTCGTTCGACGAGCCCATGGCAAACTCGTCGCAATTCATCTTGCCCAGCACCACCGCGCCGGCCGCTTCCATGCGCGCAACCGCGGTGCAATCGAACGGCGGAATGTACTTCTCCAAAATCTTCGATCCCGCAGTCGTGCGCACGCCGCGCGTGCTCATCACATCCTTAATGCCGACGGGCACGCCGCCCAGCGCCGGCAACTTCTTGCCCTCGGCAGCCATGCGGTCGATGCGATCCGCCTGCTCAAGCGCACGTTCCTTCGACAATGTCAGGAACGCTCCGATCTGGCCGTCTTCCTGCTTGATGCGGGCATAGTGCGCCTCAGCCAGCGCCAGCGCGGTCGTCTTGCGTTCCTGCACCGCGGT
>DASSRO010000324.1:0-14615 GCA_035701745.1 Candidatus Sulfotelmatobacter sp.
AGTTCGAGGATTTCAACATCCTAAGTCAGCGGACGCGCTGGATGAATCAGGCGCAACAGACCTGCGAGATTGAGGCGACCTTGGACGGATTAGTGTACGTGTATCGTCTGGCGATTGATCCGCTCGGTGATCCACCGCGACCGAGAGTTACTTCTGAAACGGTCCACTTGAACGACAAACCGATCTTTGAATTCAAGAAGGGAGAGGTACATCTCTTCAACGATCAATTCGTACACAAAGTCACTTATCCTTTTGACTGGTATCGCTCCGCGCTCGCGACCATTACGGCCCGTGCCGAAAACCAAAAACTAACCCGGTTCAGGGAATGGCTTAGCAAATTGATATGTTTTCGGATCAACCCTTTCGGTATGGGGTCTAGAGCGGAGCGGGAAGATCTTTTTCCAAGAGCCGATTTGGGGAATATAGCTGCTTGGTATAGGCACCTTGTCCAAGCCTACCGCAAGGAAGATGCCGCGCTACACGAGAGTTTGCGGCAAGCTCTCGACGGATTCCGATTTCTCGAACTGACCGCGGCCGGCGAGAACATTCGTGTCTTGCTCTGCGAATTTGCGGATGCTAACGGTCTTGGAGTAAAGTTCGGCTTTCATGAGCTCTCCGAAGGACAGCGATGTGTAATTTCTCTGTACACAATTCTGCATTTTCTGTTAGCGAGCGGCAGTACGGTGATCTTGGACGAACCCGAAAACTTCATTTCCTTGCGCGAGATCCAGCCATGGTTGAACGCGGTGTCGGATGCCATTGAGGAACACAAGGGGCAGATTCTGATAATGTCTCATCATCCAGAGCTCATCAACCAGTGGGCTCCGAATTGTGGTGTCCAATTCGTTCGCGACGGCATCGGGCCAGTACGATCGGAAGATTTCCGCAATTTGAGTGCTAGTAACCTCTCTCCAGCGGAACTCGTCGCCCGCGGTTGGGAACATGAGTAAGCCTTCGTTAGTTGTCGTTTTGGCGGAGGATTCACGACATCAAAGGTTTGCCCGTGGCTACCTAAAGCGGCTGGGATATTCAGGGCCCGACATCCGTAACGTGGAACTACCCTCCGGGCGAGGTTCAGGCGAGCAATGGGTCCGGAATCGCTACGCAAGAGAAGTCGCCGCCTACAGGGATCGGTCAGCGCGGGCAGAGACTGCCCTAATTGTGCTTGTAGACGCAGACACCGAAAGCGTCGCGCGACGCCTTCAGCAGTTGGAGCGAAGTCTTGCGGATGCGAATTTACCTCCACGAGCAGTTCAAGAGCGAATCGCCAATGTCGTCCCAAAGCGCAACGTTGAAACCTGGATACTTTGCCTTAACGGTCAAGATGTTGAGGACGAGACAGATTATAGTGGTCAAAACATAGACGAAATGATATCTAGCGCGGCCTTGATATTTTTCGACTGGACTCGTCCGAATTTTCCAGTCCCGGCCAGATGTATCCCCTCTCTCGCATCATCGGTTCAAGAGATAAGGCGCCTTGAGGTTCCGTGATTTTCCCTAGTCGGACATGGCGATCGTGTTAATCGAGGCTCCGATCTTGGCGATGCCAGCCGTGTTTATGAGCACTATTTGTTCTGCCGAAGTTTTGCTTACTTGCCGATCGTCAGCACGACGCGGAACCTGGCTTTGCCGGTGATCATTTGCTGGTAGGCGTCGGCGGCTTTCTCCAGCGGATAGCGCTCGATCATGGGGCGAACTCCGCTCAGTGAACTGAAGCGAAGCGTTTCTTCGGAATCTTTGGCGGTGCCGGAAGGCCAGCCTTGAAGCGCCTTGCGGCCGCCGATGAGTTGCAGGGGCGTTACCGTGAGCGATTCAAAACCTGCTCCAACGACAAGCAAAGTGCCGCCGGCGGCGAGGCCATCGACCAGGGCGGAGATGGATTTTGAGTCGGGGGCGGTGGCGAGGATGACTTGCGCGCCGCCGAGTTTTTGCAGCGCTTCGGCGGGAGCGCCGGCGCCGGTGTCGACGTATTCGTGCGCGCCCAGTTTGCGGGCGAGCGCTTCTTTGTCTTTACCGCGGCCGACAGCGATGGTGCGAAATCCCAACTGGCGGGCGTACTGAATTCCGAGGTGGCCGAGGCCACCAATTCCTTGTACGGCAACCGTGTCACCGCCGCGCGCGCCCGAATTGCGCAACGAATTGAAGACGGTAATGCCCGCGCAGAGCAGTGGCGCAGCCTCGTCAGCGGGGAGATCCTCGGGCAGGGCCGCGACGGCCTCGGCGCCGACCACCATGTATTCGGCGTAGCCTCCGTCGAAGTGGATGGCGGTAATTTTTTCGTTCTGGCAGAGAACAAAATCGCCGCGGCGGCAGGGGTCGCACTGGAAGCAGTGTCCGCCGTGCCAGCCTACGCCGACGCGCTGGCCCTGCTTCCACAGAGTCACGTCGGGGCCGATGGCGTCGATACGTCCGGCAATTTCGTGGCCGGGGACACGAGGATACTGGAGCCCGGGCCAGACGCCTTCTTTGACCAGCGCGTCGCTGTGACAGATGCCGCAGGCTTCGACCTTGATGCGCACCTGACCGCGGCCGGGTTGGGGGATGGGGCGCTCGACGAGTTCAAAATTTCCGCCGGCTTTGCTGATTTGGACTGCTTTCATGGGGGACCTTCCTGCAAGAATGTTTGAAGAAAATAGATCAGGAACACGACGGAATGGATGCATTAAAAAAATGAGGTCGTCGTTCGACGAATTCTTACCTTTTCCAGAGACACGCCATTTATGGTGCCAAGGTAACGTTGACTTCGCCGCCGTGGCTGTAAAAATTAAATACAACTGGACAGGTTGACAGCCCCGAACGGCAACGTTCGGGGTTTTTGCTTTTCGGCGTCAGATCACCTTATCTATTGCCTGGTGGATCCGCGCGAGGGTGGTGTCACGGCCCAGGACTTCTAACGTCTCGAACAGCGGCGGGGCGTTTTTGCGGCCGCAGACGGCGACGCGAATGGGCTGAAACATCTGGCCTGCTTTGATGCCTAACTCCTGGGCGGCGGCGCGTAATGCCTGGTCGAGCGGATCGTGCTTGAACTCGACGTTCGGGAGAACGGATTGCGCCTTTTCTAAAACTTTCTTCGCCATGGCGGCATCGCCTTTTTGCGGGATGAGTTCGGCGGGGTCGTAGGGCGACAGTTGGTCGACGAAGAAGAAGTCCGCGGCGGTGAGCACGTCGCGCAGCAGTTTGATGCGCTCGCGGATCAGTGGCGTAATGCGGAGCATCTTTTCGGGCGTGACGTTGAGGCCGGCCTCGCGGACGATCGGCAGCAGGCGTTGGCTCAGGTCCTCGATGGGAAGGCTGCGAATGTGCTCGGCGTTGAGCCAGAGTGCCTTGGGGTCAAATGTCTCTTCGGGGGAAGGGTTGGCGGGCAGGAGTGCCCGCCCCACACCGGGCTGCTCCACACCGGGCTGCTCCACATCTGGATCTTTGAAGTTTACGACCGCATTGGCGCGGTTGATGCCTTCGAGGGAGAAGGCATCGATCAGCTCCTGGCGCGACATCTGCTCGCGATCGTTTTTCGGGGACCAGCCCAGCAGGCAGAGGAAATTGATGAAAGCCTCGGGCAGAAAGCCGGCGTCGCGGTAGGTGGTGACGCTCACGACCGGGCCGTGGCGGCGCTTGGAGAGCTTGGTGCCGTCGGGTGCGACGAGAAGCGGAAGATGGGCGAACTGCGGCGGAGTGAAGCCGGCGGCCTCGAAGATCAGGACGTGCTTGTAGGTGTTGGAGAGATGATCCTGGCCGCGAATGATGTGGCTGATGCGGAGATCGGCGTCGTCGGCGCAGGAGGCGAGGTGATAGGTGGGCATGCCATCGGAGCGCAGCAGGGCGAAGTCCTCGATGTCGGCTGCGGCTTTGAGTTGCTCGCCATAAACGGCGTCGGTGAAGCGGACCATCTGGCCGGCGTCGCGGGGCACGCGGAAGCGCAGGGCGTATGGCTCGCCTGAGGCGGCGCGGCGATCGCTCTCTTCGCGGGAAAGCTCGCGCATGCCGGGATTGAAGAGCCACGTTCCTTGCGTGCCGGAACGCTCACTGTCTCCCGTGTGGGCGGGGGTGAAGTCGCGGTAGGCGAGGCCTTTCTGCAAGATTGTGTCCGCCATTTGCCGGTGAAGGGCGCCGCGGTCCGACTGCTTGTATTCCTCATCCCAGTCGAGGCCCAGCCACTTTAAGCCTTCAAAAATGGAATTGACGGAGGCGTCGGTATTGCGTTCGACGTCGGTATCGTCGAGGCGGAGGATCATGGTGCCGCCGTTGCGGCGGGCATAGAGCCAGTTGAAGATGAAGGTGCGGGCGCTGCCGACGTGGAGGAATCCGGTGGGCGACGGGGCAAAGCGTACCCTTGGCCTGGCTGGCGATGAGTTCAGAGTGTCTGGCATAGGGTGTCAGGCGAAACGGCACGGACTGAGACTGAAACGATCCGGTCGCGAGGGCCACAATGTGTGAGATTCAAGTAACCTTCGATGGTACGGGCCTGCCAAACCAGCGTCAAGCGGGACCACCGAAACGATATTGCATGCAACATTTTGATTTCAAAAGCGATCCAAAGCGGGCATTGTACTTAAATTCTATTGTTTTCGGCGGCGCGGTGTGAAAACATTGACGAACTGTTTCCCCCCGAAACTGGACCAGCAGCTTTGGCCAGAGGCGTCCTCACCGACCCTATGAACAGTGTAGTTATCACGACAGTTTTGATTCCGGGTTTTGTCTCGGTTCTGCTCTTTCTCGTCTTTACTTATCTGCACGAGCAAAGCCGGCAGCCCTACTTCCGCGCGTGGCAGCTGGCCTGGGCGGCTTACTCGCTGCACTACGTTCTCGACACCTTTCCGAAATCTTCGCTGGCATTTTTCGTGAGCGAGCTTTTCCTGGTCGCGATGGCGTTGTGTATTTTTATTTCGACGCGGCTGATGCGGGATTCGTATCACTTCCGCTGGTACGACGCGGCGGTCGGGACGTTTGGCGTGGCACTGGCCGGTCTGACGCTGCGCGGGCACATTGTGAATGGAGTGTTTCGTCCGGACGTGCAGCCGGCGATCCGGCTGGGATTGGGGCTGGCGGGGATACTGCTTTATTGCTCGGCGGTTTTTTACCTGAACAGTCACCGGCGCAAGTCGCTGGCATTCTGGGTGCTCGCGGTTTCATTGGCGTTGTGGGCCGTGTTGATGGGCGTGGGGCAACTGCAGAACCCGTGGACAGAGATGTTCGGCAATGCCAGCCGGTTGTTTGGCCCAGTGCCGCAAATGCTGCTTGGCATCGCCATGGTGATGGTGCTGTTTGAAAATCAGCGCAACGCGGTGCAGGAAAACACGCTGGCACTCTCGACGCTGGGAGTGGACCCGCGGCGTTTGCTTTTCGCCGACGACCTGGTGCCGAGTATGCAGGCGGCGCTGGACCGCTTACGCAGCGCGTTGCCGATGGGGCGGGCAGCGATCTTCATTACGGAACGCTGGCGCGGTCTTTTGCCTTCGGTGCAGCATGGGTTTCCGGCTGGATTTTTGGAGGATCTGGAAAAGAGCGGGTCGGGGGAGTACTTGTCGGAACTTGCCTACCGCCGCAGCGGAATTTTCACGGTACAGCACCTGTCGGAAATGGCTGAACCGTTTCCCGCTTCGTCGAGCGGAACTTTCGAAGACTTCAAGAAAATTCTGACGGATGCGGATGTTCGCAACCTGACCGCGGTCAGCCTGCAGACTCGCGAGCACAATTTCGGAGTGATTCTTTTCCCCCATGCGGAACGGCGAGCTTTTGGGTCATCAGGTCCGCGGCTGATGGTGGGTCTGGCGCTGCAGTTGGGCCTTACGCTTGAAAATTATGTGGTCAGCCACGACGCGCATCGCCGGACCAAGGAATACGAACTGCTGACGGAGATTGGGAAGGCGATCAGCTCGCGCCTGGATCAGGACGAGATCATGCGGACGATCCAGGTCGAACTGGGGCAGATTTTCGATACCAGCCACTTTTACATCGCGTTCCAGGAGGGGGAGGAACTGCGCTTCGAACTGGAGGTGCGGGACAATGTGGTGCTGCCGAAGCGCGCGCGTGAGTTGAGAAATGCGTTCAGCGAATACGTAATTCGCACCGGAGAACCGCTGCTGATTCGCTCGGACCTGGAGACCACGCGGAAGAATCTGGGTATCGGGTATATTCCGGGCCGGCCGGCGAAGTGCCTGATTGCAGTGCCGATTTTTTTGAGCAACAAGCCTTCGGGCGTGATGGTGGCGATGAACCCCGATCGGGAGTTCGTCTTCGAGCAACGCGATCTGGATGTGCTGGCTACGGCGGCGGGGCAGGTTTCTGTGGCGGTGGAGAACGCGCGGCTATTTGCCGATGAGCAGCGGCGCTCGCGGCAGCTTGCGTTCCTGAATAATGTTTCGCGCACCGCGATTTCCAGCGACGATCCAGTGCACATGCTGAGCCAGATCGTGGGAGAGATTCAAAAGAATTTCAGCTTCGATCACATCGGCATCGGCCTGCTCGACTACGGGACCAAGGAGATTGAAATCAAGGCGGAAGCGGGAGTGACGGCGCACTCGGTGGGCAAGCGCATTCCGCTGGGGACGGGCATTCTGGGCCGAGTGGCCCGCACCGGCGAACGCGCCATGGTGCAGCATGCGTTGCCGGGAAATCTTACGGGAATTCTGACGGACTCGCGCGCGATCCTGTGCATTCCGATTACATATGGCGAGTCGTTGCTGGGCGTACTCAACATTGAGAGCCGCAACGAAAATGCATTCTCGCCACAGGACGTCCTGATCCTGAATACGCTGGCCGACCTTCTGGCGACGGCGCTGCACAATGCTTTCGTTTTTCAGAAGCTGCAGCAGCAGTCGATTACGGACGGACTTACTGGGATCAAGACGCGCCGTTTCTTCTGGGAAGCGCTGTCGGCGGAGTGGAAACGCGCTTCACGTTCGGGACGGCCGTTCTCTGTGGTGCTTATCGATCTGGACAAGTTCAAAGAGGTGAACGACACCATGGGTCACTTCGAGGGCGACCTGGTGCTGGCGCGGGTGGGCCGGTTGCTGGAGCAGAAGTCGCGACAATCGAACGTGGTTGCGCGCTACGGCGGCGACGAGTTCATCGTACTGATGCCCGAAACCGGCGCGGAGCAGGCGCAGGTGCTGGCGGAACGCCTGCGGCAATGGCTGGCCAGCGATCCCATGCTGGCCGAGCATCACATCACCGGCAGCTTTGGCGTGGCGAGTTTCCCGATGCATGGATTTTCCATCGAAGACATCATTCGGGTGGCCGACGCGGGCATGTATGTCTCGAAGCGGTCGGGAGGGAATTCGGTTTCGACCGCGCAGGAATATGTCGAGGGGCAGGACTTTGCCCGCCAGCGCCAGCAGATCTCGGCGTATATCGAGGGCTTCTTACAGCGCGAACAGGCCGGGCCCGAGCATCTGGAGGAGTTGACGTCGACTCTGTATAAATTGTGCGGCGGGGAAGAAGACTGCAACGTTCCGGTGCTCAAAGAGGCGATCGAATCCTTGAGCCGGGCCGCTGAATCGCGGGAACTGCAAACCGCAGGCCATGGCGACCTGGTGGCCCGCTATACCGAAGTGATTGCGCGAGCGCTGGGATTGTCGTCGGAGGAGACGGCGGACCTGGTTTATGCGGCCCGCGTGCACGATGTAGGGAAGATTTTCATTTCCGAGCGGGTGCTCAACAAGCCCGGGCCGCTGACCGACGAGGAATTTCAGCAGGTGAAGATGCATGCGCACGTGGGAGCGGAAATTATGGGCACCATTCCTCACAGCAAGATGATGCGGGAGGCGATCGAGCATCATCACCAGCGTTTTGACGGATCCGGCTACCCCGATGGCTTGCGCGGAGAGGAAATTCCGCTGTGGGCGCGCATCATCGCACTAACCGATGCGTATGCGAACATGGTTACCGAACAATCCTTCGCCGCCGCGCGGACGCCGGAACAGGCGCTGGACGAACTCTCGAAGATGAGCGGAACCCGCTTCGACGGCATGCTGGTGCGGTTGCTGCTGCGCGGATTGAAGTCGGAGCGCTTGTCTTCCGGCACCGGGGACTGAGTAGCCTACTCGTAAACCACCCGCCTCTTGCAACGGCAGACAAGAACCTTGAAACTAGTCTGCTATGTCGATTCCTCTTTCTCTCGCAGGTAAAGTTGCTCTTATTTCCGGCGGTTCACGGGGCATTGGAGCGGCGACGGTGCGGATGTTTGCCGCCGCCGGCGCCAAAGTCGCTTTCAGCTATCGCGGCGCGCGAGCGCAGGCGGAAGCTCTAGCCAGGGAATGTGGCGCGAACGCGTGCCATCCCATTCAATCTGATCTGAAAACTCCAGAAGCCGCGCGGGCATTGGTGGACGAGACTGTCCGGCACTTCGGACGGCTCGACATCCTGGTTGCCAATCATGGGGTGTGGCCGGCGGAAGATGTGCCGATCGAGCGCATGTCGGACGAACAATGGCGCTTTACATTGTCTATCAATCTCGATGGAGTGTTCGGATTGGTGAAGCATTCGGTGGCGCAGATGAAAGCGCAGCCCCGCAAAAACGGCGCGGCGGGACATATTGTGCTGATCAGTTCAACCAGCGGGCAGCGGGGCGAGGCGTTTCATTGCGACTATTCGGCAACCAAGGGTGCGTTGATCAGCATGACGAAGGGCTTGTCGACGGAGCTTGCATTGTCTGGAATCTATGTCAATTCAGTTGCGCCCGGCTGGGTGGATACTGAGATGACCGCCACGGCGCTGGCAGATCCGAAGAGCGGAGAGGAGATACGCAGCACCGTCCCTATGGGCCGGGTGGGCAAGCCTGAGGAGATTGCGGGCCCTGTGCTGTTCTTGTGCACCGAGTACGCCAGCTTCATTACAGGGGAAGTGTTTAACGTCAATGGGGGATCGGTCCTCAGCGGATAAGGGCGACGAAAGAGGCCTAAAAAGGCCCGGACTGAGCTTGCATTTCGGCGATTTCGTGCATCCAAGCTACGAAAGGAGCGGCGCCGCCACGGGTGAAGATCCACCCAAAACGCTACAATTCCGCTTGCACGCTCACTCCCTTAAGCAATGAAACGACTGCTTTCCATGTTGGTTTTGGTGTGTTCGGGGCATGGCCTCGCATGGGGGCAGACTCAGAACGGCGCGAGCCCAGTATCGCCTCCGGCCTCTTCGGATACGGTCAAGGCAGCGCCTGCCATTTCTGGGGCCCAGGAAAATGATCATCAGGCAAAAACGATAATCGATCAGGCTATTGAGGCGCTGGGCGGAAAGACGTATCTCACGATTCGCGACCGCGAGCAGCAGGGGCGAGCTTACAGTTTCCATCACGGGCGGCCCAACGGAGAGGGCGCGCTGTTTTGGAGCTTCACGGAATTTCCTGATAAAGAGCGGGTCGAGGTCACCAAGGAGCGCGACATTGCAGAACTTTACGTCGGAAACAAGGCCTGGGAGATAACTTACAAAGGGCCGCATCCGATCGAGCAGAAAGATCTCGACGACTACTTGCGCCGGCGCCGTTTTTCGCTGGACACGATTTTACGAACCTGGGTGAACGATCCGGGCGTGGTGCTTCTGTATGAAGGTGCCGCGATTGCGGCGCAACATCCGGCGGCGCAAGTCACGCTGATCAATGCGCTGAACGAGAGCGTCACTCTCTACTTCGACGCTGACAGCCACCTGCCCATTAAGAAGTCGTTCTCGTGGCGGGACCCGGTCGACCGGCAAAAGAACATTGAAGAAGAGGTGTATGACGACTACAAACCAGTGGCGGGCATCATGGCGCCCTATAACCTGACACGCTATTTCAACGGCGACATGGCGAGCCAGCGCTTCCTTCATGAGGTCACTATCAATCAGGGGCTCGATCAGGCGATGTTCGACCCGAATTCCCACTACAACCCGAACAAAACGACGGGGAAGCAGGGCGGGAAGCGGTGACTGCTCGGTGAAAATAACTCCGCATGCAGGGTTTGCTTCCTGGTTACTGGCATAGCTCCTGTCGCATTTCTTCCTAAAAGAGTGTAACTATTTTAAAATTAGTTGGTTAGGGCGATTCTTAGGGTGAGCCAGGCCTGCTGCGGGCATCGCCAGGAGGCCATTTACTGTGGCTTTTTTACCACAGACAACATTGTTGGCAGTGGCGTAGTCTACTTTATTCACTCAATCGATTTGTCCGTGACCCCCGAACAGACAATTCGCTCCGCGGTGGAGTGCAGCGGCGTAGGCCTTCACAGCGGCGCGCCGGTTTCGCTGCGTATTCTGCCCGCCGCGTCGGGGACAGGTATCGTCTTCCGCCGCACCGATCTCGACGGCTTCGAAATTGAAGCGATCAGCCGTAACGTTGCCCGTGTCAGTTACGCTACCAGCCTGATGAAAAAGGGCGTGCTCATCTCTACCACCGAGCATGTGCTTTCCGCCTTCATCGGAATGGGGATCGACAACGCCATCGTCGAACTCGACAACCTGGAACTGCCCATTCTCGACGGCAGCGCCCGACCCTTTGTGGAGATGATCCAGAAGGCGGGCATCCGCAAGCAGCGGCGTCCGCGCAAGTATTTAAAGATTCGCCGCGAGGTGGAGATGCGCGAGGGGAACAAGTTCATTGCGGTATACCCCGGTGAAAGCTATTCGGTTTCGTATTCGATCAATTTTCCGCATCCGCTGATCGGGAAAGAAACATTTCAGGTGGAATTGACCAACGGAAGCTACCTGCGCCACATTGCCGGTGCGCGAACTTTTGGATCCCGCCAGGACGAGCAGGCGATGCGCAATATGGGGTTGATTCGGGGCGCGTCCAGCGAGAACTGCATTGTGCTCACCCGCGATGGCGTAGAGAATGGCCCGTTGCGCTTTGCCGACGAATTTGTGCGGCATAAGATTCTCGACCTGGTCGGGGACCTGGCGCTTTTGGGAAAACAGATTTTGGGAAACGTGGTCGCCGACCGGGCCGGGCACGCGATGCACACCGCGCTGGTGTCGCGCATTCTGCGCGACAAGACGCTGTGGGAGGAAGTCACGTTCCCCCAGGAGGAGCGGGCCAACGCGGTTGCGCACGGCTCCGAGGCAGCGGCCGGATCGTCTCTCTGATTATGGTTGGGGATTTATCGCTAGTCTGCGGGCTCGCAGGGGATTTCGCTCGAGTCGTAACGATCGTGAGGTTGCTCCTCTAGCAGCCGTTCGAGCTCGGCTCGCGTGCAGTCGATGACTGCGGTCGCAAATTTGCGCGCGGACTCCTGCCGCTCCTTCGACAGCTCTTTCACCCGCATATTCAGCAAAGGAATATCCTGCTCAAACCAGCGCAGGGTGCGTTGCACTTTCGCGATGCGGAAGTCATTGGTCAACATCCCGGTTTCTCCTGTGATAGCGGAAATGATCTCTCCAGATTGCCACGCATACGGCCGCGCGCAAGTTGAAAGTCAGATACCTCTAAGACAGGGGAATCCAGCCAAATCGGATGAGCGAATGGAACTGCGATGAGGCTGCTGCGGGCGGCGGGGAAAGAATCTAGTTTGTGCTTTCGGCTTCTGCGGCCATTTTCTCTTTGGCGCCGGGAAATTCCTGTTCCATGCGCTCGTCGAGCCAGCTTTCCAATTCCGTCTGCAATTTCTGCGGAACATTGCGGAAACGGAATCCGGCAAAGCCCTTGACGTCGACCCAGGCGACTTCGGCTTCCACTTCGAGATGAATATTCTTGCCGGGCAGCGAGAATTTGAGAATGGGGGCGGACTTCCTCGGCAGGCTTCCCCGCATCATGAGCGCCATGCCGCCTTCGCTGATGTTGGTGCTGGTCGCGTTCAGAGTTTTGCCATCGACTAAAACTTTGACCAGCATTTTGACCGGCTGGCGGAAGTAACGGCGGCGCTCCTTGATCATGAAATTCAACGCCGCATGAAAACAGCGCGAAGCATTCAGGGCGCTGATTGGCTTCTGCAGAACGAAGTTGGCGCCCATGCCAAACGCTTCCTGGGTGGTCGTTCTTTTTCCGTTGAGGATGGCGAAGGCCACCGAATTCTTGTTGCTGGGAGTGGACTTCAGGCCCTGCAGAACCGCCAATCCGCCGTTCAGATCGTCGCAGTCGACGATGACCGCGTCAAACTTGTCCGATATAAGAATATCGGCGCCGGCGCGGGCCTCGTTGCAGATTTCCACTTCAATCGACAATTTTTCGAGCGTGGGCCGGATCACGCGCAACACTTCCGGATCCTTGCTCAGAACGAGCGAATCCAACGTCATACCGTTGATTCTAGGGGCCGGTGGCGAAGGCACGATAGTGACCAAGGTGATGGAACCTTTGTAGATGCCGGACAGTGTGAATATAAGTAGTGTGTCGAATGTTTTACGAAATCCGAACACGCGTAGGATGATGCTGTGGTGTATTGATTTTCACGAAAGAGCTGAAGCCTCTGAATGACCAATCTCGCCTATCTTTCGCTGGGATCGAACATGGGAGATCGGGAGAAAAATCTTCGCGATGCGATGGCGCGGCTTAAGGGCGCAGGCCGCTTCATTTCCGTTTCGTCGTTTTATGAAACCGAGCCTGTGGATTTCACTGATCAAGCATGGTTTCTGAACTGTGCGGCGGGCTTGGAAACCACTGAGGCTGCCGGGCAACTCATGGAGCGCATTCTAAGGATCGAGCGCGAAATGGGAAGGCAGCGACTGCAGAAAAAAGGGCCGCGCCTCATCGACATCGACATTCTTTTGTTTTCCGACCAGATCATCGACTCGCCGCAATTGAACGTGCCGCATCCGGCGATGCATGAACGACGTTTTGTGCTCGAACCCCTCGCGGAGATCGCGCCCGCAGTGCGGCATCCCGTGCTCGATAAAACGATAGCGGAGCTGCTTAGCGAGCTGCCGCCCGGACAGACCGTGCGGAAATACCAACTGGCCACGGATTGCATGGATCTGCACGGATCAAAAGCTCAAGATCCGTGAAAATCTGGGCAGAATATGGGGCCGGCTTTAGGGAAGAATGATGCGGCTTCCAGCTTCCTGGGGCGCGACGATGGCCGACTCTTTCTCGGGGAACTGCGCGAACAGGAATTCCAGGAAGGCGCGCGACTTGGGACGGCCCGAGGTTCGCCCGTACGCCAGGCGTACGAGAAACACTAATGCCTTCAGCACGTCGGAGTCGCGAAGCGTCGAATAGCCCACGTGCTTCTGCTCGGCCTCGCGGTATTCCTTCACCATGGTTTCGACTTCGGCGGCCACGCGGCGCTGCGAATCGCTGGTAAGAGGGGGCTCGTAGTGCAGGCCGGAGTTGGCCAACCGTTCGTAGCTCGTCGCCAGAGTCGAAAGCGCGGCAATCAAATCGGGATCGTGCAGGCTGCGGTCGGCGCGCGCGGCTCTGGCCAGAGCGTAGGTGAGGCCCATCAGCAGATGTTCTTTCTCGTACATGAACTGATCGGAAACCTGGATTTGCAGAAATAATCCGGCGGGATCGATCTGGTCGGCGGAACGAGGGTGCTCGTGCTCGCGCGCCTGGCGAAGGTAGGGACAATCGCTCGGACAATCGAGCGTTACTTCGCGCTGCTCACCGCAGCACTGCGCGCAAATACGCCCGTGAACCGCGGGGCAAAAGCGCTTTTCCTTGCGAATTTCGCAGATGGCACAACTCAAGAGCGGACGCACTCCCTGAAAGTATTATTGCATGCGCGATGGCGTCTTCGGGGAGGCGGAAGCGGCGTAGGGAGATTGTTGATTGATCATTAGCGTTCGTGACGGCTGGGTTTTCAAATCAGAAATCAGAAATCAAACAATCATCAATCTGCCATCGCTTTTCCGGTTACCACGTTGGTACGCATGGCAGGCTCGTTTCGTCGACCCGATGCGGAAAAAACCCTGTAAAAATGCCTCATTCCGCACTTCTGATTTATAAAACCCCAGTAAATAAAGGTGTTTTCCACAGGCCCGCGGGTATAAGATAGGCCGCGCTGGTATTAAACTGATTTCTGTCGAGGAGAAAACATATGGCAGCAGGTTTGACAAAGACACAACTCATCCGGCATCTGGCCGAGAAGACTGAGCTTCCCAACAAGACCGCGGCGGCGTTCCTGGAACAGCTGGCCGATACCGCGATCAAAGAAACCAAGAAGAACGGCATTTTCGTAGTGCCCGGCCTGGGCCGTCTGGTGAAGGCGCACCGCAAGGCCCGCGTTGGACGCAACCCGCAGACTGGCGAACCCATCCAGATTAAGGCGAAGACCGTGGTGAAGTTCCGCGTGGCCAAGGCTGCGAAGGACGCGATCGCCCCCAAGAAGTAGCTGCGTGCAAGATTGATTGCGAAGGCCGGCTGAGTCCGGCCTTTGTTTTTCTAGAGCAGGTTTCAAAGTGTCCAGGTTTCAAGGTTTCAAAGCCCTTCTCGAAGGCCAATCGACATCGGGAAACCTTGCGACCTTGCAACTTTGAAACCCTGCGATTTGTGAAACCTTGAAACCTGAACTCCACAACTGGATCGTCATCGGAATTGGCGACATCGCGACGCGACGCGTCATCCCTGCGATTCAAGCCGAGCCCAGAAGCCGTCTCTACGGTCTCGTCACGCGCGATGCCGCAAAAGCTGCGGCGTACGACGCTCGCGCGTTTGCGACGTTAGAGGCGGCTCTCGCGGATCCAGCGGTACATGGGGTTTATGTAGGCACGCCGGTTTTTCT
>DASSRO010000325.1:0-26426 GCA_035701745.1 Candidatus Sulfotelmatobacter sp.
GTTTTGGTACTCGAGGTGCACTTTAAGGGCAGCACCTGGGGAACGGAACTGATTCTCGAGGTCAATGCCACGCGTCGTTGTTAAGACCCGGGCGTGTTAACTCCTAGGAGATTTAAAATGATGAAACTCCCCTTGTTGGCTGCACTGGCACTGGCCCTGCCAACGGCACTTTTCGCCGGCAACCACGTGGATTACACAAACACTGGCGGCAACTTAATGGGTTCGAGCAGCGGACTGACGCTGACCGGATCTACGGTGATCGCCGTTAACGGGCTCAACGGCCTCGGACTGGTCACCGGATCAGACTTGGGCAGCCTTAGCTTCGGAACGGGAGCGCTCCTGTCTGGTTCCTTGACCGCAAACAGCTGTTCGGGCGGGGGGACGGATTGCGTAATCGCTACCTTCTCCAATGTCGGTTCATGGTTTAAGATCACCGGAAACGGCACCAGCGGAATTCCGAACAGCACCTTGTTCAGCGGGAGCTTCCAGGGACCCGTTCAGTTGTTCCTTACTGGGAGCGCGGATGGAACCCACACCTACATCTTGATGGGCAGTTTGGGGCCAAACAGTCCGACGTCCCAGATAGTCCTCAATACCGGCAAAGGTTACTTCGACGGCGATGCAACGATCACCAGCGGTGACACAACCTTGGTTGTTCCTGAACCGGCTTCGTTGGGCCTGCTGGGAACCGGATTGATCGGTCTGGCTGGCATCGTTCGCCGCAAACTGAAAGCCTAAACCTTCTCCGCCCTACTTAACAACAAAACCCCGCCGCAAGGCGGGGTTTTTATTTGCACTGACGTGCTCCGCAACTTTCAACCGCGCAGATCCGACAATGCCTTGCGCGCGTCTTCGTTATTCGGGCTGAGCTTGATCGCTTTTTCCAATTGCTGACGAGCTAGGCCGTTCTGATTAAGCTTCTGATAGGCCATCCCAAGGTGGTAGTGAACGGCGGCATCATCCGGCTCGCCGCGCTTCTCGCCCAGCTTCAGCGCCTCTTGAAACTGACCAATCGCCGACTGGTAAATTCCCTTCTGATAGTAGGCCCAGCCGAGCGTGTCAGCAGCATTGGGAGACTCTGGCATGCCCCGGCGCGCGGTCTGCGCCATACTCATGGCCACGTCCACGTTCCCGCCCTGCTCGAGCATTACATAAGCAAGATTGTTCGATGCCAGCGGGTGATCCGGTGCAATCGCCAGGGCTTGCTGATACATGGACTTAGCCTGGTCCCAGTCTTTTTTTGACTCGAAGAGTTCGCCACGCAGAATGTAGAAATTCACCTCTCGTGGATTGTCCTTGATCGATTGCTGGTAGAGCGCGAGAGCCTTATCGACGGAACCCTCTTGCACTTGCACCTTGCCGAGCTTTTCGAGCGCGTCGACGTTCGTCTTATCGAGCTCAACCGCCTTTTGCAGAGCCGCTTCAGCGCCTGGCAAGTCCTTCTTCCCATTGAATAGTGCAGTTCCCAACAAATCGTAAAGATTGCTCGTGTTGGGAGATTTGGCAATTTGCGAGTTGGCGGCAGCAATCGCCTTGTCGGTCTGTTTCTCTGCGAAATAGGTGTTCATGAGGCCGCTCAGGCCTTCGGTGGACGATGGATCGACATTGAGCGCCTGCTGGTAGAACTTTTCGGCATCCGGAAAGTGCTTTTGCGCCAGTTGTATGTTTCCCAATTGAACCAGAGGAGCAGGACTTCGAGGTGCGCGCTGCGCCGCCTGCTCGGCATCCTGCTGAGCTTCGCTGTACTTTTGACGGGAGATATCCGCCATTCCCTTCAACAGGAATCCGTCGGGCATATTGGGCTGAGCAGTAATGATTTGCTGCGCAATTCGCAGGAGAGCCTCGATATCACCGCGCCTTAATGCCAAGCCGGCCAGGGAACGCTGCGCGTCGGTCAGGTCCGGGCGGATGCGCACTGCCTCGTGCCACTCCGCCTCGGCGCGGGCGTCATTGTTCTGCATGGCGAAGGCATTGCCCAACTGGTAGTGAGCCACGGCGTTGTCGGCGTCGTTGCGGAGAGCACTTTGCAGCGAGTTGATGGCGCCGCCGGCATCGTTGTGACGGATTTGGATTTCGCCCTCAAAGACGAGAGCTTCTGCATCCTTCGGATTCCCCTTCAGGATTTCGTCGTCGAGCTTCGAGGCTTCATCGAGCCGGCTTTTCAGAATCAGCAGCTGGATGTAGTTCTTCTTGACCTGCAAATCTCGGGGATGCTCGCTATGCAGCGAACTATATTCATCCGTCGCTTTATCGAGCTGGCCCGAGGCGAAATAATAGTCGCCCAGCATGCGATAGCCTTCCTGGCTGGTGGGAAGATCTTTTTTTGTTTGCCGGAGGAACGATTCGATCTCCGCGGTTTTTCCCTCTTGCATCAGCAAGCGGGCATAGGCGGAGCGAGGAGCCGGGTTCTTCGGATCGATATTGATTGCGTTTTTAAACTGCTGTTCGGCTTCGGGTAAGCGGTTGCGAGCCTGGTAAAAACCGCCCAGCGCCAGTTGGGCGCCCATCGACTTGGGATCGACCTCGGTCGCCTTTTTGAAATTTGTTTCAGCCAGGTCGGGCCGGTTGGCGCGTAATTGGAACAGCGCCAGCAGCAGATACGACTGGGAACGATTGGGGTCAGCTGCAATAGCCTGCTGCATCTCTTCGATAGCGGATGCGAACTGGTTCTGTGCCGCGTCGTAATTGGCCCATGCCTCGTGGGTTTCGGGTGCGTTAGGCTGCTTCTCCCGAATAATGTCGAGGTGAGTCTTGGCTTGCTTCAGCGTGTCTTCCACCGCACTGCCGTCGGGATTCCTTACGGTATCGAGCAGGTTTGCGAGATCGGTGTGGGCGCGATAGTTGTCGGGCGCGAGATCCACGGTTCGTAGCAGTTCCTGAAAGGCTCGCTGGCTGTCTCCCTGCTTGAGATAGGCCTGGCTCAGGTCGTAGTGGGCCTGGGCGAAACGCGGGTCGATCTGAATCGCGTTCAGGTATTGGATGGACGCTTCGCGGTACTTGCCCTCAGCAAAGTATTTCTCGCCGCTGTCCAGGTACTTCTGCTTGCGAACATTGGGATCCCGCGAGCATCCGGTAAACAGAGCAGTGAAGGCGCAGCACGCCAGCAGCACGCGAACGGAAACAAAACGACTCATATTGCATTCTCCAACTGTGGATCGCGGGGCTATTGGAAACTCCTGCTCCGCAATCTTTCATGATACTGCACGGTGATCGAGGTCAGGGGTTACCGGAGTCATAGGTGCAGAGAGGCGCAATTCTCCTCAGCGCGGAATGTAGCTATCGAGCAACGGTGAGACCTCTCCGGCGAAGGGCAGAATGCGCTGTTGCGCAGCATCGGCGGTTTCGCCCGGATACATGGGGGTGGTAATGCGCACCAGGGACCCGTCGCTGCGGTTCATCTTGATGGAGTCGGCAACCAGGTAGAACTTAGCCCAGTACTCGCTGGCGACCCCCCGATTGTGGGCCCAGAACCAGTAAAGCACGAGTTGGCGATCATCGCCCTTGGCGATGAGATACCGGTTGGCGGGAAAGGGCTCATGCCCAGGCAGGCTTAGCACAATGCGTTTGTTTTCGATCGGCGCCCATCCGGATCCGGGCAGGCAGTGCTGCGGAGAGTGAATAGTATCTCCGGCGCGCTGGCTGCGGAAGTAAGCGATAAAGAGATCGACATACTGCGCCTTTTGCGGGTTCTGATAAATGCGCAGAAGAAAGTCCCCGGGGCCGAGGATGTTTAAGACATCCTGATCGATGGGAACGTCCGTGCCGGTCCAGCCATTAAGCTGCTGCGGAAACTGCTTCAACGGAAGCCGTGGCGGGAAAACCTCGCTGCGTGCGCGCGCCTGCAGAAGAATTCCTGCGCCCAGGATGAGTAGCGCAGCCACGATAAAGCGCGATGTAGAAGAAGTCCTCACGATTCGCGGATTTCCTCAGGGAAAAAGAAGCTCACCAGTTCATGCACAGCGTAGAGCAGAACGAGGGAAATGACAAAGATGATCCACCCCCAGGAGGCGTGGAAGTAGCCTTCCGCTTTGTCGGCGTCCCAGTACTGCACCAGCAATCCTGTTCCAATGATACGAAAACTGTTGGCGGCGACGGCGATGGGAATTGAGGCGAGCGCGAGCAACCAACGCACCCACAGCCGTTTTTCCATCAGGTATCCGTACATAATGGCGAGGGTGATCAGCGACATCAGCGAACGAATTCCGCTGCAGGCTTCGGCTACTTCAAGGGCCATGGACGGAAGGTTGATTACATTGCCTTCCCGCAGAATGGGAACTCCCATCACCGGAAGCACTACAGCCGCGGCTTTTGAAGCCAGCAACTGCAGCGGGAAAGTGATCTGGTTGAACAGGATGGTTGGAATAGGAATCATAAGCAGCATAAAGGCCCAGGGGAACAGCAGGGCGCGAAACAGATTCCATCCCAGAAAGAGAATGATTATGCTGGCGAGGACGATTAGCAGGGATGAGCGGTCGAGGAAAAGTTCCGCCCCCAGGCGGCCGACGATCAGCAACCCCAAGCCTGCCAGCAGTACGATCGCCCCGCCCCAGGCAGGATTCGGGCGGATCCGAGCCAGGCGGTCGCGCTGCTGCCAGATCACGAAAGCCGAAAATAAGGGAACAAGAAAACCGTGGGAGAAATTCGGATCGCTCCACCACTGACCCACCAGGTGCAATAGCGTGGACCAGTAAAGCCAGACGCAAAGACCGGCTAGAACGCCCACCTGCCAAAGCGGAACCTCGCCCCAGATGGCGAAAGACGGTCTCACCATCGAGTTATCAATCGAGGGTTCGGTCTGCAACTGTTGGTTCACCGCACCGTCTGGGGGAACTTCGAGCATAAGCGAAACGGCGCTGCGGTGCAATGTAAACCGCGCTTCAGACTCCTGGAAGGCACGGCAATGACTTGGCCGACGCGACAGCGGAAGAGGTTTTCGCCTAGAATCTTGACGGGTGCCTGGGAACTCCGAAGCTATACAGAGTGTGAAAATGTTTTCCTACATGTCCTGTGGAAGCGATTGAGGGTGGGTGTACCTTGCATGTTTTGGTTCCTGTGGGTTGGGTATGATGCTGCTAAACTATTGAAAATATTGAATGGAATGGTTTTCCTTCTTGGGGCAGCTGCCGTGGGATCGTGGCAATCCCCGTGCACTTAAAGGTCTTTCATTGTGCGCGAATCTGGCGGGAATTTGTGTCCAGTCGAGAGGCAAAAGTGAGTAAGTTATTGCCCAAGAGTGCTAAGAGCGGTCGAAATCGCTCCGGCGAGCAACCCGCAGGACTGGCATTTGTGGAAGGGGTGAGCGCCAGCATGCGGCCGGTGGAAGCGGTAATTCGCGAACTGGCGCAGCGTGATGTTCCGGTCCTGGTCCTGGCGGAGCCCGGAGCAGGTAAGCACGCTACCGCACAACGAATTCATCAAATGTCGCAACGAACTGAGCAGTCTTTTCGCTGGTTTCAATGTTTGGGCTTGGAACCGGTCGATCTCGACGTCTTGCGAGAGCGCGAAGGGACTGATCTGGGGACGATCTACCTGGAAGAATTAGCTGACTTGAGTGCAGAGTGCCAGGCGCGCCTGCTCGATGCGCTACCGCAGTCTTCAGGGAGCAGTGCGGTCTGCGGCGAGCGCGCCCGCTTGATTTGCGGCAGCGCGCGCGATCTGGAGGTGGAAGTCAAACGGGGAAGGCTGCGCGAGGATCTCTATTACCGCATCAGCGGCGTATGTTTGCGGCTGCCCCCGCTGCGGCAGCGGAAAGAAGACATTCCCTTCCTCATGGGCTATTTCCTGAGGAAGTACGCGCGCGATTTTGGCCGCAGAGTTCCCGACTTGAGTGCACAGACGCTGCGGTTGTTTCTGGATTATTCGTGGCCGGGAAACTTGCGCGAACTCGAAGACGCCGCCCGGGTTCTGGTCGCGCTGGGGGATGAGGATGTGGCACTGGGCGGGCTCCGCGCCGTGATGCGCAAGCCGGAGGCCGGGAGCAATGGTGCCGGTGTGTCGCTGAAGGCGGCGTCGAAGGCGGCCTCGCGCGAGGCGGAAAAAGAATTGATTTTGAATACCCTGACCCGCACACGCTGGAACCGCAGGCGAGCCGCGGAACAATTGCAGATCAGTTACAAGGCATTGCTCTACAAGCTGAAACAAATTGGATTTGACGGAACGGAGCCTCGCAGCTCCGCGGAGACGTTATGAGGAAAGCGATAAAAATCACCGTGTGGATGGGAGTGGGCCTGCTGGCATCGACGATGCTGGCGCAGTCCAGCGGGGCAGTCAAGAGCGCGGTGAAGAGCGATGACAAGAGCGCCAGACCGACGGCTGAGGCGCCGCCACCGGAAGCCTCCTCGGCCTCCGATTACATTATTGGGGCCGACGATGTGTTGCGCATTTCCGTGTGGAAAGAACCGGATTTGTCGGAAGTTTTGCCGGTGCGCCCGGACGGCAAGATCTCGATGCCCTTGCTCAACGATGTCACGGCAGCGGGCCTGAGTCCGCTGCAATTGAAAGATTTGATCACGGAAAAGCTGAAGAAATTTATCGCCGACCCGCGAGTGACGGTTGTCGTAACCGCAATGAACAGCCAGCGGATTTTTGTGTCGGGGGAAGTCGTGCACACCGGCCAGACTCCGCTGCTGCCGCACATGACTATGCTGCAAGCGCTGTCGCAAGCCGGGTTCACCCAATTCGCCAACCTGAAAGCAATCTACCTCCTGCGAACTGAGAATGGCAAACAAGTGAAGATCCCGTTCAATTACAAGGAAGTGGTTAAGGGCGAACATCCGGAGCACAACATTTTGCTGAAGCCTGGCGATACGGTGGTGGTCCCGTAGGGACGACGATGCTCAAATTTCAAATTACCTTGACCGCGGGAATGCTGGCCATCGCGTTGAGTGGAGCGTGGGCGCAAGATAGCTCCGCGCCACCTGCAACCGGCGATGCCCCGCAGAGCACGCCCCAACAGCCTGTTCCCGCTTACGGCCAAGACACTCTGCCGCCTGCGATCAGCGATAACCCTCCGCTGTCTGGATTAGACCTGCCATCGCTCGAGCCGAATGCGGCGCCCCTCAGTTACCTGCAGCCGGGCGCAACTTTCAGCGAGTCGGCGATGACGAACGCGGGCGAAACCGTGGGCGGCAGCGGGGTCACTTCGATCAGTCTCGGAGTGGGCAGCGTGGTCCTGAAGCGGCTTTGGAGCCACTATGACCTCGCCCTGGATTACTTAGGCGGCGTTGAATACTACACGCTGAAGGGCCGAGGCTTTCAGGCGCTGCAGCAGTTCGATGTGGACCAGAAAATCAACTGGAAGCGAGGACAGTTATCGCTGCGCGACGCCTTCAGCTACCTGCCGGAGGGCAATTTCGGCGGGTCCTACGGTTCGCTCGGTTCGCAGGGAATCGGATCGCTCGGAAGCACCAGCTTTGGTGGATTTTGGGGAGGAAGCAGCCTGGGGAATCTGGGATTCGTTCCTCGCATTCTGAACGTGAGCCTGGTCGATGTGTCGGAAAGCCTGTCGCCGAGAAGCACCGTCACCGCCGCTGGGGCGTACGCTTTCATGCATTTCTACGGAACCGACCAGGTTGGGACGTCCTTCATCGGGAGCTCCCAAACCTCGGTTCAACTGGGATACAACCGCTCTCTGAGCCCACAGAGCCAGCTGGCGGTGGTTTATGGCTATCAGGGCTTCGACTTCTCTGTTCAGGGAACCGCATTTCATACCCACATTTTCCAGGCGTTGTACGGGCATCGCATTTCCGGGCGGATGGACCTGCTGCTGGGAGCGGGGCCGCAATTTTCGTTTATCGATACGCAAAGCGCGACCTGCAGCAATCCGGTAGTTCAAGCATTCTATTGCCAGGCTTTCGGATACTCATTGGTCCCCACCACCGTAAAGAGCACCAAACCGGGGGTGGCGGCGCGTGCCCGCCTGCGCTACCGCTTCCAAAAAGCAACGATGGACGTGGAATACCAGCGCTTTGAAACCAGCGGTTCGGGATTGTTTGCCGGAGCGCAAAGCAACATCTTCACCCTGAGCCTGGAACATCCACTGACGCGGACGCTAAACGGGTTCATCGACGTGGGGTTTGCGACGAACAGCGCGATCCAGCCGCTGACATTACAGCAACTGGCCGCCTGCGGCACGGTGCAGACGGCGCAATCCGCCTGCCCTGCCAGTGACGCGAATTCGTACAACTATGCTTTTGTGGGCGGCGGGCTGCAGCGCGCCTTTGGGCGAAACTTTCGAGGCTATGCCAGTTACCAGTTTAATGAACTGATATTTGATCAGTCGTACTGCACGGGGGCTGCGCCCTGCAATCGCATTTCGAATCGCAGCGTATTGACGTTTGGACTGGACTGGACTCCCCGCCCAATCCGGATTGACTGATTTCATGGCTGTCATGCGCAAGCAAGGGGGACAGCCAGAAGGACTACCAGCATGATTCAGAATCGCGAACTTACGATGGACGATTATCTGGCAATGTTGCGCCGGAGAGCCAAGGTGATCCTCATTCCAGCGCTGCTCGCGCCGCTGGTTGGTTTTCTCGTCTCCTACGGCTTTACGCCGAAGTTCACGTCACAATCGACAATCCTTGTGGAAGGGCAGAAAGTGCCCGATACGATGGTGCAACCGGTGGCCACCGAAGATTTAGCGGCGCGCATAAACACGCTGGTGGCGCAGGTGACGAGCCAGGCTGCGTTGAAGCCCATGTTGCAGAAGATCTACGGCACAACGAAAAGCGAGCAGAGCATCGACGAGGTGATCGACGGCATTACCACGGGCCAGACTTTCAGCCTGGAGGCTGTGACCACCGACATTGGCACTGGACCGGGGAGAGGTCGTTCGCAAGGCAGCCAGGAGCCGGCTTTCCGGCTTAACTATACAGACAAGACGCCGCATGAAGCACAGGAGATCTGCAGCGGGTTGACCTCGCTGCTGCTGGAAAAAAATCTCACTTACATGCAAGACCGTGCTACCGGAACCACCAATGTGCTGAGCAAGGGAATTGAAGATGCCAAGCACAACCTGGACGAACTCGATGCCAAACTCGCCGCCTTCAAAAAACAGTACGTAGGTCAGCTTCCGGGAGAAGAAGAAGACAACCTGAAAATTCTGATGGGATTGAATTCGCAGCTGGAGGCGAACACGCAGACCTTGAACCGCGCGCAACAGGACAAGGCTTATACCGAGTCGGTGCTGGCCCAGCAGCTGTCGACCTGGAAAATGTCGCAGACTTCCACCAATCCGGACACATTGCAAAAACAACTGTCTGATTTGCAGTCGCAGTTGGTGAGTTTGCAGGCCCGCTATACCGACGATCATCCCGATGTAATCAAGGCCAAAGCCGATATCGCGGAGGTGAAAAAGGAACTGGCGCAGATCAACAACGCGCCCGCCAGTGCCAGTGACGGTGGCAACGAAAAGGCTTCGGCCATGGAACCTGCGGAGATCCGGCAGCTGCGCATGCAGGTCCACCAATATTCGGATCTGATCGCATCGGCAACCCGCGACCAGAAACGCTACCAGCAGGAAATCGCGACGTACCAGGGACGAGTTTCGCTCAGCCCGGCGGTCGAAGAACAGTACAAGGCGCTGATGCGCGATTACGACAACGCCCAGAAAAATTACCAAGACCTGCTCGCCAACAAGAGCAAAGCTGATTTGACTGTCAACATGACCAATCAGTCGGAAGGCGAGCGCATGGTGAACCTGAATCCGGCAAACCTTCCGGATTCGCCGAGCTTTCCAAATCGCTTGATGTTTGCGGGAGGCGGCCTGGGAGTTGGCCTCGCACTAGGGGTCGGACTGGCGATGTGGCTGGAATTGCGCGATCAATCGATCCGCACCGAGGCAGACGCTGAGGCCGTAATGGAGTTGCCCATGCTGGCGGCAGTTCCGTGGGTGGGCCCAGTCGCCGCGGAAAACGGGAACAATCGGCTCAAGTTTTGGAACCGCAACAAGCAACCCGATGAAAAGGATGAAAAGAAAGAAGTGATCGCAGTTTAGGCGCAGCTGGCCTCAGGAAAAACCATGTACAAAGAGTTTTTCGGACTACGGGCGAACCCGTTCAATGTCAATCCGGACCCGCGGTATTTATTTTTAACGCGGCACACGGAGGAAGCGCTGGCGTGCCTCACCTACGGAATTCAGAGCCGCAAAGGGTTTGTGCTGCTCACCGGAGAAGTAGGCACGGGCAAGACCACGCTTATCAACAAACTGCTGGAGTGGCTCCGCCTGCAACAAGTTGCCACGGCGTTCATTTTCAACTCGCGACTGAATGTGCCGCAGTTCCTCGATTACATGCTGGCGGACTTCGGCATTCCCTGCGATTCGAAGGCCAAGAGCCAGATACTGCTACGCCTCTATAACTGGCTGCTCGATCGCTACCGAGCGGGAGAGACGGCGGTGCTCATCGTCGATGAGGCACAAAATTTGAGCGACGAAGTGCTGGAAGAGATTCGAATGTTGACGAATCTGGAGACCTTCACCGAAAAGCTATTGCAGATCGTTTTGGTCGGGCAGCCGGAACTGGAACAAAAGCTTAAACAGCCACAGTTGCGGCAATTACGCCAGCGCCTGACATTGCGCGCAAAGACTCATGCCCTGACCCTCGACGAAACCAAGGCCTACGTGCAGCAACGTTTGCGCATTGCAGGCTCCAACGGGCAACAGATTTTCGAGCCTGAGGCGCTGGAAGCGATCCATCGCTACGCCTCCGGCATCCCGCGAGTGATCAACCTGCTCTGCGAGCACTGCCTGGTGAGTTCGTTTGTTGATCAGCAGAAAGTAATTGTTCCAGCGGTAGTCGACGGAGTGGCGCGGGATTTCGATCTGGGCGACAACACGACCTCAGGAGCCCTGCCGGTCCCGCCACCCAGTTCGAGTTCGGAGAAATTTGATCTGGTAAATGCACTGCGGTCGCTGGCCACGCTGGCTGATCGTTTGCGTCAGGAAGACAAGGACGTGGCTGAGGAGAAGAAACTATGAGTAGAATTCATGAAGCCCTGAAAAAAGCCGAAGAGGAACGGGCAGCAAATCTGGGCGGCCCTGCGCAATCCAGTCTCGCCCCGACGGCGGTTTCCGAAGCGTCCGCAGTCGCGGACATGCCCGCCGCCATGCCTTTGTCTCCCGCGCCTCCGGCCATGCCCGGCCTGGTCGGCCCGTTTAGCACCGATACGTTGCTGGCGCGCTGTGCGCAACTGGAATGGAAGCCGGACGCTACGACCATGCTCTTCCTGAACGGCGATGACGGGGCCCGCGGCACCGAGGAATTCCGCACGCTGCGGTCCCGGCTGTATCACCTGCGCGAGAAGATGCCGCTGAAGAAGATTCTGGTCACCAGCGCATTGCCCAAGGAAGGCAAGTCCTTCATGTCTTCGAACCTGGCGCAGGTTATGGTACGGCAGCACGGGCGGCGGGCGCTGCTTATCGACGCTGATTTGCGCGCTCCACGATTGCACCTGATGTTGGGAACAACCTCTGATCCCGGACTTGCCGACTACTTGATGGGGAAAAAGGACGAGTTCTCGATCATGCAACGCGGACCGCTGGATAATCTCTTCTTCATTCCCAGTGGAATCGGGGCGGCCGATCCGGCGGAACTTGTGGGCAACGGACGCTTAAAGCTTTTGCTGCAGCGGGTCGAGCCGCTATTTGACTGGATCATCATCGACTCTCCGCCGGCGGTTGCAGTTTCCGATGCCAGCGTTCTCGCGAAGGCCTGCGATGGAGTGCTGATGGTGGTGCGCTCGAACTCAACTCCGGTGGACTTAGCCCGCAAAGCGCGCCAGGAATTTCCGGAAGAGGCGCTGATCGGAGTAGTGCTGAACGGGACCAGTGAAGGCGACATCCCCTACGCGCGTTACTACTACGACTCCTATCAGAAAAAAGCCACGGCAACCAAGGTCTAGGAGACGTCAGAAGTGATCCGGCTTTTCAATGTCTACTACCCCGTCCGCACACTGGTGCTTCTGATCGTCGAAGCGCTGGTCGTGGGGTTTTCCTTTCTGCTGACCGTGTGGTGGCAGAATCAGGAAACGAGCTGGATTTTGCTCAACGTTCAGGGCGGATACGTAAAGATTATCTGCGTCACGGCGATCGTGCTCATGATTTCGCATGGGCTGGATCTTTACGACTCTTCCAGCGTAGGCGCGAAGTGGGACCAGATGTTTCGCCTGTTCACGGTGCTAGGCCTGGTTGCCTTTACGCTGGCGGCAGTCGATCTCATCTACCGTTATTTCCTTCCGGGTCGAATCTTTCTGCCGGGAGCGAAATGGGGTTTGGTAGTTCTGACCATCATGCTCTTCGGCTGGCGAGGGGCTTACGCGTGGATTGTGCAGAGGCCCTATTTTCGCGAGCGCGTGTACGTGTTGGGAACCGGAGACCGGGCACTCCGGCTGTTGAACGGCTTGAGGCAACGGACCGAGCTTGGCATCGAGGTCGTGGGATGGACGGGGAATATTGAAGGCCAGTTGAACCGCGATACGGTGGCTTCCCACCTGGTGGGCCTGGCTAAAGAGAACGGAGTGCATCGCGTCATCGTCGCCATGCCAGACCGGCGAGGGACTCTCCCGGTGGAAGAGTTACTGGAACTGCGCTTGAACGGTGTAAAGGTGGAAGAAGCGACCTCGTGGCTGGAGAAAATTTCAGGGCGAATCGAAGTTGAGCAGTTGTATGCCAGCTGGTTGATTTTTGCCGACGGCTTCCGCTTCAGCAGTTGGTTCCGGCTGGTGCGGCGCGTGTTGAACTTTTCGGTGGCGCTCGTGGGGCTGGTGCTTTCGCTCCCCCTGCTGCCTTTTATTGTGTTGGCAGTAAAACTGGATTCTCCGGGCCCGGTTCTATACCGTCAACGAAGAGTCGGACAACGGGGCTCGACATTTTACTGTTACAAATTCCGCACTATGCGGCAGGATGCCGAGGCGGACACCGGCGCGACCTGGGCCACCGATGACGATCCACGCATTACGCGCGTGGGAAAGTTTCTGCGATCCTCCCGGCTGGACGAGATTCCACAACTGTTTTGCGTACTGAAGGGCGACATGCATTTTGTAGGGCCGCGTCCGGAGCGGCCGGAGTTTGTGGAGTGGCTGAGCAAGGAAATTCCGTATTACGGCGTGCGCCACGTGGTGCGGCCGGGAATTACAGGATGGGCGCAGGTGCAGTACAAGTACGGCAACACGCTCGAGGATGCCCGCGAAAAACTGCAGTACGACCTGTTTTACATCAAGAACGCCTCGGTGGGATTGGACCTGCTGATCCTGTTCCAGACGGTCAAGATCGTGCTGCTGGGGCGGGGGGCGCGATGAAGTTTTTATTCTGGGGCGCTGCGGCCTTCGTCTTCTACGCTTATGCGGGATACGCGGCGTTGCTCTGGATATGGAGCCGCCTCAGTCCGAGGCCGGTACTGCGCGGCGTGAATGAGTCGTTCGTCTCGGTTGTGATGGTGGTGCGCAATGAAGAGCGCACGCTGCCCCGCAAGCTGCTAAACCTCACATCTTTCAACTATCCGCCCGATCGGCTGGAGTTTGTGATTGTGTCGGACGGATCGACGGACGGGACTGAACAGATACTCTCGCAAGCCGCGAAAGATAAGCGCTTCCAAATTGTGATTGCGCCGGATCCGAAGGGGAAAGCCTGCAGACTGAATGAAGCATTGGCTTCGGCCCAGGGCGAGATCGTGGTTTTCATGGATGCGCGGCAGGAGATTGAGCCCGATGCCGTGCGCTTGCTGCTGGAGAATTTTACCGATCCGGCAGTGGGATGTGTGAGCGGCGAATTGATGCTGGGCGACGCCGCCTCGGGCGAGGCGGAAAAACGCATGGGCCTCTACTGGCGGATGGAGAAAAAAATTCGAGCTCTGGAGAGTGCGTCGGACTCCGTGGTGGGCGCGACGGGAGCTCTCTATGCGGCGCGACGCTCGCTGCTGGTTCCAATTCCGCCTGAGACGCTCCTGGATGACGTGCTGCTGCCGTTGCACGTTGCGCGGCAAGGTTCCCGAGTCATTTTTGACGGGCGGGCGCGGGCCTGGGACGACCCCGATTTGGGTGCCGAAAAGGAATTTCGCCGGAAGGTGCGGACTCTGACTGGGAATTACCAATTGGTGCAGCTCGCTCCCTGGGTGCTGTCTGCCGAGAATCCGCTTTGGTTCCGCTTCGTGAGCCACAAACTTCTCCGGCTCGCGGTGCCGTTCGCACTGGCGGCACTGCTGGTCGCCTCTGTCGCCATCCCTGAGCGGTTGTATCGCGGCGCCTTTGCCCTGCAGTTGGCTTTCTACGGTCTTGCTTTGTTCGCGCTATCGAACCGGCCGCATGGAGCGCTCACCCGGATTGCCAACGCCGTGCTTGCACTGGTCGTTCTAAATACGGCCGCAGTGGTGGCCTTTGCCAATTTTGTCACCGGGCGCAAGGAGGTATGGATCCGGTGAAAACTTTACAGGCCAAGCCGGCGGAGGGAGAGGTGGGAGCGCGTTTTATTGACTGGAAAAAGCGCTCGGCCCCGACTGCGGGCTTTTTCTGGCTGACCACGTTCTACGTTGTCTACTGCGTACGGCCGGAAGACTGGATCCCAGGCCTCACTTACATTCCAATGGCCAAAATCGCCGGCGTTTTCGCGCTTCTAGCCCTGTTCACGAGTTTGGGCAGGACGGAGCGCAGAGTAAAGGATATTCCCTGGGAGGGGCGATTCTTGCTCGGGATGATAGGTATTCTCTTTCTCTCGGCGCTGCTGTCGCCGGTGTGGCGTGGGGGAGCAATCACGCACACTTTGGATTTTGCCAAGATTTCCGTCCTCTGGATACTTACGTACCTGCTGGTCACCGATTTCGCAAAGCTTCGGCGCCTCATCTACATTCAGTCTGCTTCGGTCGCGATCATCAGCGTAGTGTCGGTCATCCTGGGCCGCAGCCAAGGCCGGCTCGAAGGCGTGCTGGGAGGCATCTACTCCAATTCCAACGATCTTGCCTTTGCGATCGCCCTGACCCTGCCGTTCTGCGTGGCTTTTCTTCTAACAGCCAAAGGCGTGCTGGTCAGACTGTGCTGGACTGGGGCCATTCTGATCATGGGACTCGCGCTATTTATGACCGCGTCGAGGTCTGGATTCATTTGCCTGGTGGTTTCGGGGATCATGTGTTTGTGGCATTTCGGAGTGAAAGGGCGTCGCCTCTACCTGATTGTGGTCAGCGTTTTCGCGCTCGCTGTTCTGCTGACCGTCGCGGGACGGACTTTAACCGAGCGGATGGTCGCTATGAGCGGCCGGGTGGATAACCAGGAACAGAACCGAGCCTACGGATCCTACGAGGAGCGCAAGTATCTGATGAACCGTGCGATCCAGGGCATTGAGCACTATCCCATTCTGGGGATTGGGATTCGTAATTTTCGGATGTATTCGGGCGTCTGGAAAGACGTACACATGACCTACCTGCAAATTGCGGTCGAGGGCGGCATTCCGTCGTTGCTGCTCTACCTGCTTTTTCTCGGCAGTGCGTTCCGAAATCTCAGTAAGGTGAGCCGCAGTTCCGGCCTGGATGCTCAGACAAAATTGTTTGTGGGCGCGCTGCACGGCTCCATGGTGGGCTTCGTTATCGGCGCGCTGTTCGCGCCTGTTGCTTATCAGTTTTTCCCATATTTTTACGTCGCCTATTCCTCGGTTCTATTGGCGCTTGTCAGGGAGCGAAAAGAATTACCTTCAGTTCAACCGGCGGTGGAAGACTGGCGCAGCCGCTATTGGGCAGTGCGCGCGCGAAAAAGGAAATCGGGTGACCTTACCCTTGTCCGCTGAGCGCTGGCGAGGCCACTGGACCTTTTCGGGTCGATTGTCCAAAGGTCATTGAGCAGAGTGAGAAACGGGAAGATGGATAGCGGAGCCAAGGGATCCTCTGTAGAGCCGCAGGTGCGCCGGCCCAGCTTTTTGCGCAAACTCGCCTACACGCGCTGGCTCCCGGGCTATGCCTGGCAAAGGCTAACCCGCCCTGCGCCCCGTGGCCGAGTGCATCTGATCTTCGCTCTTGCGGATCATTTCGAACCGTCCATTGTGCCGGAAGACGGGCGGGCCCACGCTCCCCTTGCCGTGCAAGATCGCCGCGTGGAACGGTGGTGCTCTGAGTATCCCCGCGCGGTAAGTTCATGGCGCGACCAGGAAGGGTGCCCCTTCGTCCACACTTATTTCTATCCCGCGGAGCAGTACGAGCGAGCGTTAGTCGACCGCCTTGCGTCGCATTGCCATGAAGGCTGGGGCGAACTGGAAATTCATCTGCATCACGGAATGGATTCACCCGATAGCGCGGAAAATACGCGGCGGCAGTTAGTCGAGTTCCGCGACGCCCTGGTTTTCAATCACGGATCTCTTTGTTTCATCGACGGCTCGGACCAGCCGCGCTATGCCTTTGTTCACGGAAATTTTGCGCTTGCCAATTCGGCCGGGGGGTACGCCTGCGGGGTTGATAACGAGATGGAGATCCTTGCCGAAACCGGCTGCTACGCAGACTTCACGATGCCGACGGCGGCATTTCATCCCGCGCAAATCGGCAAGGTGAACTCCCTGTACGAGTGCGGCCTTCCCCTGAATGCACAAGCCCCGCATCGCAAGGGGCGCGATCTGCATCTTAATCGTCCTTTGGAGAGGTTTCCGATCATCGTGCAGGGGCCACTAATGCTGGATTTCGACAAACAGGCTCGCAACCGAGTTGGACGGTTCGAAAATGCTGCCTTGACCGGCGTTAACCCGCCAAGCCTGCGGCGGCTTCAGCGCTGGAAGCAGGCGTCGATTTCGGTTCAGGGAAGGCCGGACTGGATTTTTATCAAGCTGCACTGCCACAGCATGGATCCCACGCAGGAAGAGGCCGTGCTGGGAACAGCGATGCAGCGTTTCCTCGCTGATCTGGTGGAAGGGGCGGCAGACCGGCGCGAAATCGTTCATTTCGTGACCGCGCGCGAAATGACGAACATCATCTGGGCGGCGTGCGATGGCCGCGAAGGCAATCCAGGCGACTACAGAAACTACCGCCTGAAGCTGTCTGGCGAGTTGCCGGTGGAGCTTCGCAAAGGCACCGCCGCCGAATCGGGCAGGAGAGGATAAAGCATGTGTGGAATCGCAGGCGTCGTCAACACGGCTGCCGGTTATCGCGTTGAAGCGGCCGCGATTCACCGCATGTGCCAGGCAATCGTGCACCGCGGACCGGATGACGAAGGAATTTTCGTCAAGGACGGAACCGGCTTTGGAATGCGCCGGCTGAGCATCATCGATTTGGCTGGAGGCCACCAGCCGGTGTTTAACGAGGATCGCTCCATCTGGGTTGTGTTCAACGGTGAAATTTACAATTACCCGCAGCTGCGTTCCGAGCTTCAGGCCCGAGGCCATCATCTCGCCACTCACAGCGATACAGAGGTAATTGTTCATCTGTACGAGGAGATGGGCCGGGACTGCGTTCATCAACTGCGCGGCATGTTTGCATTCGCGCTTTACGACGAGCGTCGCCGCAAGGTGCTGATCGCCCGCGACCGTTTGGGAGAAAAGCCGCTGCATTATGCATTCGACGGCCAGCGGTTGCTGTTTGGTTCCGAGATCAAATCCATTCTCGCGGTTGCGCCGGGACTCGCCCAGGTCGACTGCCTGGCGTTAAGACAATACGCGCAATTCGGATATATTCCTGATCCCGCGACTGCGTTCGTGGATATCAAGAAACTCCCACCGGGACACCTCCTCGAATTGGAGGACGGCAAGCTTTCGATAAGCCAATACTGGGATCTTCCGGCATACGGAACGCATTCTCCCGCCAGCGAAGAGGAGTGCCTTGAGCAACTCGAGCAGCGATTAGGAGAAGCGGTAAAGATGCGGCTCATCGCAGACGTTCCGCTCGGCGCTTTTTTGAGTGGAGGCGCAGACTCTTCAACGATTGTTGCGCTGATGGCCCGATTCAGCTCCGGGCCCGTGAAGACTTTTTCCATCGGATTCCGGCAGAAAGATTTCGACGAAACTCCCTACGCGCGCCTTGTGGCCCAGAAATTCGGCACCGAGCATCATGAATTGATCCTCGAACCGGACGTGGTTAGCTCAGTCGAAACTTTGAGCCATTCGCTGGAAGAGCCCTTTGGAGATGCATCCGCGCTGCCGACGTATTACGTCTCGTGCCTGGCGCGGCAGCACGTGACCGTCGCGTTGTCGGGCGATGCCGGGGACGAAATTTTTGCCGGCTATGACCGTTATCGCGTCTGCCTGCAGGACCGCGCGTTTCACTGGATACCGGCGGGGATGCGCCGCGTTTATCGCGACTACCTTCACCAGTTGGTTCCCCGGCAAACGCCGGGGCGGAGCTTGAGTTACAGCATTGCTTTGCCTTGGCAGGAGCGTTATTTGGAAGATATTTCTCTACAGCCTTTGCAACGCCAGATGGAGATATTTTCCGACGACTTCATTCGCCCGCCAGCGGGGACGCAAGATCCCTTCGACGTTTTCCGCGGCTATTTGCAACGCGCTCCGGCGAAAGATCCGCTAAGCCGCCTGCTTTACCTCGATTCGAAAACATATTTGCCCGCGGACATTCTCACAAAAGTAGACCGCATGAGCATGCTTACTTCACTGGAGGCGAGAGCGCCCATGGTCGATCACGTATTCCTTGAGTGGGCCACGGGTCTCAGCGCGGAATGGAAAATGCGAGGCGGCAACCAAAAATATATTTTCAGGAAATTGGCGGAGCGGCTGGGCGTGCCAAGAGAGACCTTGTACCGGCCGAAGCAAGGTTTTGCGCTGCCGCTGGTGCATTGGACTCGACATGAATTGAAGGACTTGATTCTGACGGTGCTGCTGGATTCGCGGAGCCTGCAAAGAGGATATGTCAACCCGCCAGCCGTTCGCCGGTTGCTGGATGAGCACTTTCGCGGTCGGCGAAATCATGCAGGCCGAATTTGGCGGCTGCTGATGTTTGAGCTGTGGCATCGGAATTATCTCGAAAAACTTTCCGAAGCGGATGCAGGAAATGCGCCTGAGAGCGCAATTCCCGTGGGTGGTGAGGCGGTATGAACCTTCCCGCTACACAAGTCACCGCGATCGATTCCGAAATATCGGGAAACGGCGATTCCGCAGAGGCGGCCCGGAACCGGGACGGCGCTCCGGGCGTCTTTCTAATGACCAATAGTTTTGAAACTGGGGGCAGTGAGCGCCAGTTTGTCGAGTTGGCTCGCGCCTTGCAGCCCGCGAATTACCGGGTCAGTCTGGGGTGCTTGCAAGAAAACGGTCCCTTGCAAGTGAACCTTGGGCCGGTCGAGCATTTCGACCTGGGCGGGAGTCTCTATCGCCCACAGTCGATGCGGGCACGCTACCGGCTGGCCGCCTACCTGCGACGGAATAAAGTTGCGGTCGCTCACGCGTTTGATTTCTATACCAACCTGGCGCTGATTCCGGCGGCGAAGATGGCCGGCACGCCCGTAGTGATTGGGAGCCAGCGCCAGCTGGGTGACCTGCTTACCGCCGGCCAGCGCCGGGCACAGCTGGCGATGTTTCGCTGGGCCGATTGCGTAGTGTGCAATTCTCGAGCTGCTGCGGATCGCCTGATTCTGCAAGGACTGAGCCCGGAGCGGGCAGTTGTTATTGGTAATGGGCTGTCGCCGGCGGCATTCGCGGGCGCGCCTGCGATCGAACCGCGCCGTCCTGATGGGTTTCGCGTGGGCATGATTGCGCGCATGAACGCTCGTTCCAAGAACCACCGAATTTTGTTGGAGGTTGCCGCGCGCTTGCGTCAACGCATGCCGAGTCTCGAAATTATCTTGGTGGGAGATGGCCCTCTGCGGCCCGAACTGGAGCAGCAGGCAGAGCGATTAGGAATTCGCGATCGCGTGCAATTTCTCGGCGAGCGGCGCGATATCCCTGCGATTTTGGCGTCTCTGGATGTAACCGTTCTGCCATCCTCTTCAGAGAGTCTCTCCAACGCCATCCTCGAATCGATGGCGGCTGGAGTGCCCGTTATTGCGAATGAGGTGGGAGGCAACATTGAACTTCTCTCGCACGGCCGGGGAGTTTTAATTCCGCCGAACGATCTGCAGGCGCTTGAGGCGGCAATTCTCGGATTGGCTACCGACGCTTCCATGCGCGAAAATCTGGGCCGCATCGCGAGGCGATTCGCCCAGGACAATTTCGCTATCGATCAGATGCGCAGCAGGCACGAGGAGCTGTATGCCGATCTGCTCAAGCGAAAAGGCTGGAAGCCTTCTCTTACTGGCAACCGAGGGGCGACTCAAAAGCCGCTGCGGGTCGCGATTGTGGCGGCATCGTTGCGCTACGTTGGAGGACAAGCGGTTCAGGCGGATTTACTTCAAAGAAACTGGCAGAACGATCCTGACGTGCACGCGGAATTCATTCCCATCGACCCCCCGTTTCCACGCGGCATCAGATGGGTGGAGGGGATTCCAGGCTTGCGGACTCTGGTGCGAGAGCCGCTCTATCTACTGGCTCTCTGGCGCGGTTTAAAAAATGCGGACATCGCCCACATTTTTTCTGCATCCTACTGGTCGTTCTTGTTAGCGCCGGTTCCCGCGTGGTGGCTGGCAAAGACGCGGAAAAGGAAAGTACTGGTGCACTACCACAGCGGGGAGGCTCGCGATCACTTGCGGAGGTTTCGCACGGCGCGACCCATGCTCGCTCAAATGGGCCTGCTGGTGGTTCCTTCCGGCTACCTGGTGGACGTGTTTGAGGAGTTTGGGCTGAAGGCGAAAGTTATACCCAACATTGTCGACCTGTCACAGTTTCGCTTTCGATCGCGCACTCCGCTGCGTCCGCATCTGGTCTGTACGCGCGGATTTCATCCCTATTACCGGGTCGATCTGGTAGTGCAGGCGTTCGCGCAGGTTCAGAATGTTTTTCCCGAGGCCCGTTTGGACTTGGCCGGGGCTGGGCCGGCAGAAAAGGAAATTCGGGACTTGGTTCATCAGCTGAAGCTTTCAGGAGTGAGATTTCTGGGAGCTATCCCAAGGGGAGAAATCGGAAGAGTGTACGACGAGGCAGACATTTTCGTGAATGCCTCAAGCCTCGACAATATGCCGGTTTCAGTCCTCGAGGCATTTGCCTCGGGCACCCCCGTCGTGAGCACTGCTCCAGAAGGAATGCGTTATTTGGTCGATCATGAGCGCACCGGTCTGTTGTCGCCGCCGGGCGAGGCTGCGCCGCTTGCGGCGAACCTGCTGCGACTGCTGAGAGATGAAGACTTGAGCTCGCAGCTTGCAGCGAATGCCTATGAAGAATCCGGCCGCTATCATTGGACCGCCGTTCGGGAACAATGGTTAGTTGCGTATCGCACTCTGATGCGAGAGCCGCAGCAGGAAGCCGTAGCGAGTGAAATCAGATAAGAGGAAGGATACTGAGCCCGTCGTGAAAACACTGGCCGACATGAAGATTGTGAATGGAGCCGCATCCCACTCAGGGAAGCGGAGCAAGGCTCCGGTATTTGTGTTGGGCTGTCCGCGCTCAGGAACCACAGTTCTCTACCACATGCTGCTCTCGGCGGGGGATTTTGCGGTGTACCGGGCGGAATCCAACGTCTTCAATCTTCTGGTACCGCGGTTTCGTGGAATGCGTTCGGCTACCGAGCGGAAGAAACTTCTGAATACCTGGCTGAAAAGCAAGTTGTTTCGAGTCTCCGGACTGGATGCTCGCGAAATCGGCGACAAGATCATCGCCGAGTGTGAGGGTGGCGGAGATTTCCTGCGAATCGTGATGGAGGAAATCGCCCGCAAGCAGGGAACTGCGCGCTGGGCAGAGTGCACTCCCGACCATCTTCTGTACATGGAGGAAATCAAGCGGCAGATACCGGAGGCGCTGTTCATTCACATTATTCGTGACGGCCGCGATGTTGCTTTGTCCTATGCTCAGCAGGGCTGGTCTTATCCTCTGCCGTGGGATCGCAACGAAAGGCTTGGAGTCGCAGGACTGTACTGGGAATGGGTCGTGCGCAAAGGACGTGAGCAAGGAAGGCGTTTGGGCGCGGACTACCACGAAGTTCGCTTTGAAGATCTGGTCGCGACCCCTCGGCCGACTTTATCGCGACTCGGCGAGTTCGTTGAACAGGACCTGGACTACGACCGGATCCAGCGCGCGGCAATAGGATCGGTGCGCCAGCCGAACACTTCTTTTGCTGCCGCGTCCAACGAAAGTTTTGATCCGGTCGCACGCTGGAAGACGAAAATGTCGGACGAGCAGGTTGCGGCCTTTGAGGCGCTGTTGGGCGATTTTCTGAAAGAACTGGGATACGAACTCGCTTCAGCAGGGCATCGCCAAGCCAGCCTGCGCGCGTCACGCTTGCGAACGACTTATCTGGCAATGTTCGAGGCCAAACATCAATTGAAAGCCACTCCGCTGGGTCGATTGGTACGGCTCGATCCGCTGGAGCTTGAGTCGTAAAAAAGCGACCGAAATGCGTTGCTGCTTCCGGATTCCGCGCGGTCGCGAAACACATTGATCACGAACGGCTGTTCCTGTAATTTCTATGCTTTTCGATACTCCAGTCTTCTTCGTTTTTCTGTGCCTCGTCGTGCTGTGTTACTGGTGCCTGGGTTTCCGCAACCAGAACCGGTTTCTCCTGATTGCGAGTTATTTTTTCTATGGCTGGTGGGATTGGCGTTTTCTGTGCCTGATGATCGCCTCGACGACCATCGACTATTTCATTGCCATCAAAGTCGCGGACACGAAAGATCCACAAGTGCGGCGGTCGTTGCTGATTTTGTCGCTGGTCATTAATTTTTCAATCCTTGGATTCTTCAAGTACTTCAACTTTTTCGCGGACTCGGCGGTTACCGCGCTGTCGTCCGTGGGAATTCATGCATCGATAAGACTTCTGCGAATCATCCTGCCGCCGGGCATTTCCTTCTACACCTTCCAGGAAGTCGCCTACATCGTTGACGTCTATTACGAGCGGCTGCCACCTTCAAGATCGTTTGTCGATTACGGCCTGTTCATCACGTTCTTTCCACACTTGATTGCCGGTCCTATTCAGCGTCCTTCTCATCTGCTGCCGCAGGTTCAAAATCCCCGGCGCTGGGATTCGGAGAAGGCGTTCGATGGCATGATGCTGATTCTGGAAGGACTGTTTCGCAAATGTGTAATTGCGGACAACTGTGCATTGATTGCGAATGCGGCATTTGGCGGCTCGTTCCGCCAACCTAGCCTTCCGGTTTTGCTGCTGGGAACGTACGCCTTCGCCTGGCAGATTTATGGCGACTTCAGCGGCTACAGCAATATTGCGCGCGGTTGCGCCCAGCTGATGGGATTCCATTTCATGGTGAATTTCCGTCAGCCGTATCTGGCCGACAGCATTCAGGACTTCTGGAGGCGCTGGCACATCAGCCTGAGTACATGGCTCCGCGACTATTTATATATTCCTCTCGGCGGCAATCGTTACGGGGAACGCAAGACCTACAGAAACCTCCTGCTAACGATGTTGCTCGGCGGCTTATGGCACGGGGCAAACTGGACATTCGTGGTGTGGGGCGCGTTGCACGGCGGGGGATTGGCGGTGGAGCGGAAGCTAACCCGCGGCGTCACCACAGCCCGCGCCGCAATTCCGAAGTGGGCAAAGCGAATTCTGATTTTCCATTTTGTATGTCTAGCCTGGATATTTTTCCGCGCCGCATCGTTGGGAGCCGCATGGCAGATGCTGAAGGGCCTGACGGTCTGGACGTGGAGACCAGAATTTCCTGCCGCGTTTATGTTCCTGGCGCTGTTCTCCGTGCCACTCCTGTTAGTTGATTTTTACCTGGAGTCGACCGGCGATGAATACTGTTTTGCGTCCGCAACTGTGCAGCCCCGCGTAGCGTTTGGGCTAGCCTGCGCGCTCGTGATCGCTCTATTTGGTGCGAATGAAGCAAATGCCTTTATCTACTTCCAATTCTGAGGCCGCGAGAGCAGTGTCCCTCGCGAATGCACGCCGGCCGGTGAGCGCGCGGGCCGGAATCGTCGCGCTTCTAGCAGGGCTTGCCCTTATCCTCCTGGGATTGGAGGTGATCTCCCCGGTAATCCTGACGCGTCTCAGCCGCATCGAGCGCCGGGTGGAAACGGAGACGCAGGCCGCGCATAGTCTTCGTCCCGTCACTCCCGACGGGCGTCCGACAGTGCTTCTGGTTGGGAACTCTCTTCTGCTCGAGGGGGTCCAACTCGACGAACTGCAGCATACGCTGGCGCCTCAGTTCGACGTCAGCCGGTTCGCCATCGAACAAACGCATTACCTGGATTGGTATTTTGGCCTGCGGCGACTTCTCGAGGAAGGCGCGCGCCCGAGCGTGATCGTGCTAACGCTCGCTACCGATCAGCTGGCATCCAGATTCACTTTAGGGGAGTCTTTTGCGCATCGCCAGATGAGCGCGATCGACTTTCCATTGGCCGTACGTCACGCCAACCTCGACAAAACAACGGCGAGCACGTACTGGTTTGCTCACTGGAGCAACTGGCTGGCGGACAAAGGTTTTATTCGCCAGGATGTGATGATCCTGCTCGTACCAAACTTTCGGCTTCTTGCCGCCAGGATTGCCGATCACGGCGCGCACGTCGGCGATCCGGCGGTGTTATTAGAGACGGCAAAACAGAGGCTTCCGCAGTTGCACGAACTTGCTCAAACGTATGGCGTCAGGATCGTTCTTCTCGTTCCGCCGACACTTCGCAACGATTATGCTCAGGAAGTACAAGACCTCGGTAATAAGGCCGGTGTTCCTGTCTGGTTGCTTTCGGCTCCCGGGGAGTTTCAGCCCAATTTATTTTCTGACGGATTTCACCTGAATGCTCAAGGATCGGAAATTTTCACCACTCGGCTGGCAAACCAGATTCGAAGCACGATTGGCAGCGGTGCGGCTCCAGTGAATTCTGCTAACGGAATGTCACATTGATCAATCCTTCCAAAAAATAGATGAGGCCGGATCTTACGGGACCAACTAACGCAATAAGAGCTTGCGCAAGCGGTCATACGCGGCATTGCCCATTACGCGCTTAGCCGCGCCTCGTAGATTCTCGCTCAAGCGCATCCGCCGCAAGGCTTCGCCTGTGCAGATGCGTCCGAAGGTGTTGAGGTTGATTTCGCGCATGATGGCCACGCGGCCCAACGAGTAAGGATCAGTCGCCGAGGAATTGATATGCGTCCCGCTGGTGGCCATCGATTGATATCCGGCGTCCCGCACCAGATGCCGGGCACGATCGCTCGACCGGCCACCGGGGCACGAGAAGTGTTCAATCTTTCCGCCTACGATGTCTTCCAGTTTTTTGCCGGCGTCCACAATTTCGCGACGCAAAGCTGCTTCGTCCAGATCGTCGAGGTAGGCATGAGTCATCGAGTGGCAACCGACTTCAAAGCCGTGCTCGTGCAACTCCCGTACCTGTGCGGAAGACATGTATCCGGAATTACCGACAAAACCGGCAGTCACGTAGAAGGTGGCGCTGAATCCGTTTTCTTTCAAAGTAGGCGCTGCCGCGATCAAGTCAGTCTCGGTTCCGTCGTCGAAAGTAATTGCGACCGACTTTTCTGCCGGATAGCGCAAAGCTTCGCCGGTGCTCAGTCCTCGCCATCCATTTTGTACAAGCCAATTCACCTGAGAACGGAACGATTCCTGGGAAAGAATGTAGCGCACATATCCTGGCTCGGACTGGCACAATGGCCGCGCCGACAGCTCCAACTCGTGATACATCAGAAACACGATGCCGCGCTCCGCCATCAGAAAATCCTGCGGAGTTGCGATTTTAGGGAGTCAGGAACCCGAATGCCGAGGCTGTCGAGCTTCTTCTTGCTGTTTTTCAGAAACGTCCACATGCGGCGCGAGCGCGCCTGAGTTTGGCCGAATTGTTGAAGAAGAGTGGCGGGAAGCTCGCCTGAAGATGGAAGGAGCAGATCATCTTTTTGGCCGGAATACTTTCCGGCGGCGAGTGCCGCGAGAATCGCTGCGGGTTCCACAGAATCGCAATCGAGCACGACGCGCATTCCGCGGAACTGTTTTTTCCAGTGCAAATCCATCCCGTAGTAGGCATGCATTTGCGGCGAGCGCCGTTTCAGTTGCTGCAGAAGCGCGAAAGTACCGGGGCGGGGAGCGTAGCGCCCGTCATACTTTGAATTCCAAGTTTCGATTCCCATGGGCAGTGTAGCGAAGCCTTCAATCCAGGGGAAGAAATCGTCCTTGGGATGAGCAATAACTGAAACGGCCGCCTGCGATCCGATGTGCCGGATCACTTCTTCAGGATTGGTCGACTGGACCAGTTTCGTCGCGGCATATCCCAGAATATGCATGTCGCGCTCGCATCGATATTCCAGGCCTGCGACCATACAAAACTCTTTGTCGGAAAGCGACGAGCATTCCTCGATGTAGCGCGCAATCGATTGTGGGTCGAAATATTCGGCGTGGTCCGTCATGCACAAGAACGAACATCCTTCCGAGAGAAGGATCGTGCGGAGTTCCGCCAGCGTGAACTCGCCGTCGGAGTA
>DASSRO010000326.1:0-10046 GCA_035701745.1 Candidatus Sulfotelmatobacter sp.
CGCGAGCCGCACGGCAAAGAGCGCGTCTGAAGAGCACACTGCCCGCATACGGCCGGGCCGCGTGGGCTCAGATTTTTGTGGAGATCAACGGGGTCAGAAGATTTGCAGGCTGCTGCTCGGCTTCCGGCAAATATCAGCTTCGCGGAACTGGCTGCAGAGCCGGTGGCGAAGTGATTTCATTGTGAACGGCTCGGGAGTACAAGTCCAACGCAAAGAATCAATCAGGCAGATTCGTATCATGGGGCGGGCAGGATAGTTCTCCGCTCAATGTCCGTGCGACACCGTTGGAGGGCCGATCTCCACGTTTGGCCGCGCAGGTTTGCCAAACTCCCACTCGATACGAGAACATATGAGGTTTGCATATCCATCCTGATACTTACTGAGGAAGCAGCCAACTTATGGCGACACGGCAGAAGTCTGCACCAAAAAATACAGCACGGGTTGAAGTAAAGAGCGAAACCAAGTCCGACGCGAAAGCGCGCGGCAGTTCCAAGGCCAACGGAACCATGGAGCCCGCGAAAGGCAAGCTGGGCGTGATGATTCCGGGCATGGGCGCCGTGGCTACCACTTTCGTAGCCGGCGTGGAAGCGATTCGCAAGGGACTGGCTAAGCCGATCGGATCGCTGACGCAAATGGGCACCATCCGACTGGGCAAGCGGACCGACGGCCGCTCGCCCAAGGTAAAGGAATTCGTGCCGCTCGCGGGACTCGACGACCTGGTCTTCACTGGCTGGGACATTTTCGAAGACAACATGTACGAGGCTGCCTCCAACGCAGGCGTGCTCGACTACCGATTGCTCGAGCAGTTGAAGCCGTTTCTTTCGTCGGTGAAGCCGCGCGCCGCCGTCTTCGATCACAACTATGTGAAGAAGATCGACGGCCCAAACGTGAAGAAAGGCAAGACCAAGATGGATCTTGCCGAACAGCTGCGCGACGACATCCGCGACTTCAAAAAGACCAGCGGAGCCAGCCGCCTGATTACCATGTGGTGCGGCTCGACCGAGTCTTACATTGAGCCGACCGCAGCGCACCAGTCGGTCAAATCGTTTGAGAAGGCTCTGCGCGAGAACGATGAACTGATTGCGCCGTCGATGATCTACGCCTACGCGTCTTTGATGGAAGGCGTGCCGTTCGCCAATGGCGCGCCCAATCTGACGGTTGATCTTCCCGTCATGCTGGAACTGTCGCGCCAGAACGAGGCGCCGATCTGCGGCAAGGATTTCAAAACCGGCCAGACGCTAATGAAGACGGTGCTGGCCCCCGCGTTCAAGGCGCGTCTGCTGGGCCTGAGCGGATGGTACTCCACTAACATTCTCGGCAACCGCGACGGCGAAGTGCTGGACGATCCGGGCTCGTTCAAGACAAAAGAAGAATCGAAGCTGGGCGTGCTCGAACATATCCTGCAGCCGGGGCTCTATCCGGAACTCTATGGAAATATCTTCCACAAAGTGCGCATCAACTATTACCCGCCGCGGGGCGATAACAAAGAGGGCTGGGACAACATCGACATCTTCGGATGGCTCGGCTATCCCATGCAGATCAAAGTGGACTTCCTGTGCCGCGACTCGATCTTAGCCGCTCCTATCGTGCTCGACCTGGTGCTGTTCCTCGACTTGGCCAAACGCTGCTCAGCTCTGCGCGGCCTGGGCATTCAGGAGTGGCTCAGCTTTTACTTCAAATCGCCGATGACTGCTCCCGGGTTGTATCCCGAGCATGATCTGTTCATTCAACTGATGAAGCTGAAAAACACGCTGCGACATTTGAAGGGTGAGGAACTGATTACGCACTTGGGGCTGGAGTATTACGACTAGCAGATCAGACGGGAGAAATTCGCTGGCATCGACTACCAGATTGTTTTGAGCAGTGGACTTCTGCGAATCTTCTCGTCGCGGGTGATGAGCGTCAGGCCTTCAGCGCGAGCTGTCCCACCGATGATGCGATCCGCAGGGTCTCCGGAATAGTCGTGAGGGAATTGGGTTGCCAGGGTGGCGATCTCGGGCGTGATCGGCAAAACGGTAACTCCTTCGATCAGCAAGTTGAGCGAGGATTCGAGCGTGCCGTACCGGCGGATGCGGCCCCGCGCCAGCAGGGAAGCCAACTCCCAAACGCTGATGGCGGAGATCGCAATCCCGCCCTGGAGCCGGGCGCGGCGGATCGCGGAGGCGGCTGGGCGGGAAAGCGATTTCGAATTGTCGACCGCCCAGAACAGCACGTGCGTGTCGAGCAGAATCAAAACGCGGACTCCCACTCCTCGGCCCGATCGGAATCAAGTTCGCCAGCCACTTCAAAGACTCCCTTCAGCCTGCCGATGAAGTCGTCTTTCGGTTCGTCGATGGGGACAAGCTTCGCAACCGGCTTGCCGCGCTTTGTGATCACCAGCGGACGCTTGGTGGAGCGCACGTCCTCCATCAACGTGAGGCATTTTGCCTTGAAGACTGCTGCGGAAATTTCCTTCATGGTCACATTATAACAGACATGGTCAAGTCGACATGACCACACCGGTCATGCCGCTATCTTGGCTTTCTTATACTCGTCGAACTTCTCCAGGAAGCGGTCGATGTCCTTTTTCTGCAGATAGTAGGGAGTGGAAAGGCGCAGCTTGTAGGGATCGCCGCCGCGGATGCGGATCTTGTGCGTCTTCCACAGCCAGTTTTCCAGGTCCTGGCGCGGCACCGGGGGAACGTTGACGCTGACAATTCCACAGCGCAGCGCGGGATGGGGCGAGGTCCACGACTCGGCCCCGCGCTTTTTCATTTCGTCGAGAATGTAGTCGGCGAGATGGCGATGCCGGCGCTCGATGCGGTCGATCCCAATGTCGCTTGCAAGTTTGACGGACGCACGCAATCCACACAGCGCCGGAACGTTCGAACTGCCAATGCGCTGAAAGCGTTCGGCGCGAATCTTTTTATCGTCCCAGCCCTCGGTGGCGATGGTGCACCAGATGCGGTCAATCACTTCGTCGCGCACGTAGAGGAATCCGGAACCCTTGGTGGCGAATAGCCATTTGTGCGGGCTGGAGGAGTACATGTCGCAGCCAAGTTCGGTCACGTTCAGCCGCATCATGCCGGGAACGTGAGCGCCATCGACGGCCGAGAGAATTCCCTTCGTGCGCGCCAGTGCAGCGAGTTCTTTGGCGGGCAGCACCACTCCAGAAAAAGTCGTGATGTGGCTGAAGAACAGGACTCGGGTGCGCGGCGTAATAGCGTCATTAAACAGGTTGAGCACCTGCGCCGCATCTTTAACGGGGCGGGGCAGCGTGATCTTCTTCACGACGATGCCGTAGCGCTTGGCCTTGAGATCCCACGGATGTTCGCCTCCCGGATGCTCCTGGTCGGTCATCAGCACTTCATCGCCCGGTTTCATGTCGATGCCGTTGGCGATGTAGCTGTTGGCTTCGGTGGCATTCCGCAGAAGGGCGATTTCATCGCGCTTGCAGCCTACGAATTCAGCGAGCGGATCGCGGAACTCGTTCCACGCCGCGTATCCCCAGATGGGGTAGTCCTCGGGATCCTGCTGATCCATTTTTTCAGTGGTGTGGTAGCCGTCAAAGATCGCGCGTAGAACGGGTGCAGGACTGGAGCCGACGGTGCCGTTGTTCAGATAAATTTCGTCTTCAGGGATGATGAACTGCTGGCGCATGCTTGCCCAAAAGGCGTCTTCATTCTTGTCCAGAAGGGAATGGTCAGGAAGGGGAGGAGTCTTTTCGAGTTGAGCCAGCAGGTTTCCGCGGAAGGCGAGGGACGCGGCAACTCCAGTAGCTGCGGTGGAAAGAAAATGACGGCGGTCGAGCATGAGGCCTCCTGTGCGCGAATGAACGAAGGCGCTATGGTACGACTGGGGCTCGCGGGTGGCAAGAATAGGGACTGGGAAAGTTACGTCAGTCTCGGTGGAGAGCAGGCTGGCGAGTGGCAAATCCTGCGGTCGTTTAATAGGAGACGAGCAACTCTTTCAGGAACTTCTGGTCCTCTTGAGTCAGTTTCTTCTCGAAGGCCGACGCGGGCGCTGGCAGACTTAACTGGACAGGCGACCATTGACACGCCGGGCACGAGGCCGCGATGGAGGAACTAGTTTGGCAAAAGGGAACATGTGCGTGCGGATTCTTCATGGCAACCTCCTGTGCGGTGCGAGCGAGGGCTGAAAGTTGATCTTCTCTCCAGATCGCCGGGTTGGAACCATGAAAAATAGAAGTTAACGTAACGCAGGTAACCTCGGCCGACGACAAGCTCATGCTTCCCGAAAGCTGGATCGGAAGCAAAGTCCGTCGCGTTTTACGGCGGGATGCAGTGCTCCGGCCGTCAGAATCGGGTGCGCAGAAACTCAAACAGGAGATAGCCGAGTAATGCCGTCACGACGGCAATCTCAAAGTTGGCGGACGTGAAGATATCGCGAATTGCCCAAAAAATGCCTCGCTTCTGGCCCATTCCCGAATGCTCGAACTCTCCCATGAGCAGGTTGGAATAGAAAAGGAACATGATGAAAGCTATTTCGATCACCGCCCGCCAGGCAGCCTTCTTCATGATCAAGACAGTGTAAAAGAGATCGCGGCCCCAGTCGCCTTTATTTGGACAGAACGTCGACCATTCGCTGAAGCTTTATCGTCCGGCCAAATTGACTTCCGACCTCGATGGGTTGGCCGCGATTTACATAAGCGGCGATCGCGGCGGGATGCGACCAATCCAGATCCCATCCGTTCTCGATGGCCAGGACGGTATAAGAACCGGGGACGACATCCTGCAAAGTGAAAGTACCGTCGAGATCGCTTTGATCGCGGCGGAAAAGATCGCGGTTACCCTCGGGATTCTTGGGAACGAGAACGACCATCGCGCCGGCGAAGACCTTGCCATCTTTCTTAGCGATGCCCTCTACATTGAGGATGCCGCTCACCACGGTGAGCGATATGGAAGGTTGTGCGCCTGCGGTTAAGGTCACGGAATGGCCAGAGACCTCGGCGCCTTCAGCCGAAATGTGCGCGATGGAGAAGGCTTTGTTCGCGCTCCACACCGTCACTTCGTAGCGGCCGGGCGCGATCTGATGAAAATCCGCCTCTCCCTTTGCATTCACCTGTTGCATCCCGGCAAAGATCTTGCTTCCTGTGCGCAGCCCGACTATAAGGTGCTGCGGAATAGTCGTGTCGCCCAATGCCTGCACCCCAATTTTCAGGCTACTCATCGTTTCGGCAGTGGAAGTGTCGATCACTTCACCGTCTTTGCTGAGATCGACTCCACTCATCAGGGTCGCCGTGCTTTGTCCGTAGAGACGAACGTTATAGCGGCCCGCTGGAACGCCCGTCAGTTCGAACACGTCAGACGATGCCATGCGTTGGGAGCCGCCAGTTTGCAGAAAGGTGGAACCATCAAACGCCGGTTGTTCGAGTTGGGGGAAAATATGGTTGCCCTCGCCTGTGGTGGGCGCACGAAAAAATATGTGGAGCGCGGGAACCGGATTCAAATGCATATCGATCTGCAGGTGTTCCCCGCCGCGCACCGGAATGGGGCTTGCACTCTCGGCGTCGAGAACGTCGGGATAGTAGGTCAAAGGATAGGCCACGTCGAGCGCTCGATCGACCTTCGCTTCAACTGATGCGGAGGGTGGGCCGGGGCCCGCGTCTTCGGAACTCGAATGGAGCGCATACCAGGGCCGCGCGGTGACAGAAAGGTAGTAGGTTCCCGGTGGGACGGGGGCCGCCTCGTAAGCGCCGAGATCGTCGGTCTGAGAAGAGTGAACCTGAGAGATTTGATCGACCCCGGAACTGTGATCGTTGCGATACACGTTCACCGTCGCATGACGAACTGGATCTCCGGATTCATCCAGAACCTTGCCGGCGATGATGGCCATCGGCGCAAGGCGCAAGATCAGAGTTTCGGTTTCAAGCCCGGCTCCGGTCACGATGGCGGTCGAGTATTGTTCATGCTCGTCGTAAGAAGCGGCAACGTATCGGCGCTTTGATCCGCGCAGATTGTATTTTCCCGGAGGCACGCCAGTGAATTCGAACTTACCGTCTTCGGCGGTAACCACGGCCTCAAACTTGTCGGTAGATTTTGTGTCCTGCACGGTGACGCGCGCCCGGGCTAAGGGATGGCCGTCGATTTTGCTGACCACGGTTCCGGCGATTCGGTAGCCGTTGCTAGGAGTCGCGCCCTGAGATGGTGCGCGGGTTTGAGCGGCGATCTGCGTAACCGCGCTGAGCCAGCAGAGAGTGACGAGCATCCACCGCACCGAAATTGAGTCAGCTGCCACTGATTCACTCTTTGGTCGAAATTACCTGCAATTGAACGGTCGTCTTCTGCTCGGCAGAGAAATGGACCACTTGCCCCTTGCCATCGAATGCCTTCATGGCCTCGGCGTCACGATAGGGAAGATCGGGCTGTGGCGTCTTGAAGGCGAGCACATGATAGGTGCCTGGGGCTACCGACCCGTACTCCAGCTTTCCATCGAAAGATGCCACCAGCTCCAAAAACTGCCCAGGACTATCGGTCGACGGCACGCAATAGACGTAGGCAGGCGCGAGGCCTGCAGAATGGGGCGCATTCACAGCCGTGGGGCCGGTTCCGGCAATCGTGCCTTCGATTTGCGCGGCGTCGTCACGCATCGTGATCTCGATGGGTGTCTTCGATCCGGGAGAGACCGTGAAAGGCTCATGCAACAAATCGAGTCCGCCCATGGTGGCGCTTGCCACGTATCCGCGGCCAGACTGGAGCTGCAACCAGTAGCGCCCGGGTGCGAGATTTTGGAGAATGAGTGGGTCATCGCTCCGCCCCGTTGGCGGACGAAGCGTTGCACCGCCGCGATTGAGGCCGTCCACGGGTTCGGCGGAGACTCGCAGATAAAGCTGGGGCCCGTGAATTGTGATCGACCGGCCATTCGAGTTCCAAACCCCAGAGCTCATCCCGTCGTTGGAAGTGAATTCTTCCACAACATGAATCGCGATTGAACTGTTTGGGGTAAGAGTCAAGCTGGGGCCTTGTGCCGGCGCACTGGCGACGGAAAGATGCACCGACCCGGCGCCCGCATTTTCTCCTTGCATGGCCGCCTCCACGACATATTCGCCGCGAGGTAACGAACCTTCAATCCGCTGCTCTTCCGAGTTGTATCCGAGTGAATAGCCCGGGCTGAAATGTCCGCCCAGCGACACGGTGACGATCATGGGGATGCTAAAGGCCTCGCCATTCACGACTGGAATCCTGACGGGATAGTAGGGCTGGCGGGTCAGCGGAATATCTGCGTGGACGCTTTCTCCAGCGGCAAGTTGAATCGTTCCCGCCTCGGCGAAATCGGCGACACTTGGGAAGTAGACGGGAGGATACGCAAACTCCTGGCCGACAATCCTGTCAGCCGGGTCAGTATCCGGCAGTTCGTTGGTCCCCAGGCGGTAGAGTCCCGGACGCAATTCCGCGAAGCGAAATTCTCCATTGGAGTTGGCCCGAGTTGAACCAGCTGGCAGCCAGCGCGGGATGCCATTCTGGACCTGACGAGAGAAGAGTTGCACAGTAGCGCCCAGGGCTGGATCGGCTTCGGCAAAGATCACCCGTCCAGTTATTGACGCTTCGGGCATCAGAGGAATGGTTACCTCAGCGCCGGGAGCAGCGTCCGCTTCCACGAGATTTCTGCCATAGCGCTCGTCAAGAAAACCGGGCTTGCGAGCGACCAGCGAAGTGGAATTGAAAGTGTAACCCTGGCTCTCGACGCCGTTCCCAGTGTTCGGTTTGGGCAACTCGAACTCAAAATGTCCCTCTCCATCGGTCAGCATCGCGAAGCGCATGCCGCCTGTGAAGACCAGCGCCCGCGGAATCGGACTGCCCGTCACTTCGTTGATGACGGTCCCGCGAATGGAATGGGATTGTTCTTCTGGTTGCAGCAGCGGAGCGGAAGTCTGCGCGCCCGCGATGAAGGCCATCGCCAGAACGAGAAAGAAATGGATCGGGAACGCCGAAACACTGCGGATTTGCGTAAGACCGCGCTGGACCAATGCTGTGACGCCGCTTGACAAGGCGCTTACTCCTGAAAAAACTTCGGGGCCGTATAGGGCGGTCGTTCTGCAATAATCTGACTGCTTTTGGGCTCGGCGTCAACTGCGGAACCGAGCGATTGCCCCTCGGAGTGACGCGGACGCGCACTGCCACTTGTGGATGGGATGCGCGAATCTGCCGCCGGGTAACCTGGACGTGGCAGGAGAGGCACTCGGGTCGCGAGTAATCTTGAGCCGGCCCGACGAGTTGTGTAGAGTCTAGGCAACATCTCACAATGAAAACGAATTCATGCCGGTTACGGGTTGGGTGCGCCTTGTTGATGGCGCTCTTGCTAATGATTTGCGCGCAGGCTTTGGCCGAGATCAAACATTCGGCGACGCTCGGCCATTTGGGCGGAGTCGACGCCATTATCGAGCAGGCGGTCGCGGACGGAAATATTCCCGGCGCGGTTCTGGTGGTGGGACACGACGGCTCGGTGATCTACCGCAAAGCCTATGGGAGCCGTGCGCTGGAGCCCAAGCGCGAGCCTATGACGCTCGATACCATATTCGACTTGGCGTCGCTCACCAAGGTAATTGCCACGACGACGGCGGTGATGCAGCTCTTCGAAGAGGGCAAAGTGCGCATGAACGATCCGGTGGCGAAGTACTTGCCGGAGTTTGCGCAGAATGGCAAAGAGGACATCACCGTACGGCAGTTGATGACGCATTATTCGGGCCTGGCGCCAGATCTGGATTTGACGACGCCCTGGGAGGGAAAAAACACCGCGTATGAACTGGCGTTTGTCGAGCCGCCGGAAACGACTCCGGGATCGGGGTTCGTGTACAGCGATATCAATTTCATCATGCTGGGCGCTCTGGTAGAGAAGGTGTCGGGCGAGACGCTCGATGCGTACACGGCCAAACATATTTTTACGGCGCTGAAGATGACGCGGACGCGCTATGTGCCTCCAGCGTCGTGGCGGCCGAAGATCGCGCCCACCCAATATGACGAGAACGAACACATGCTGCGCGGCGTGGTACACGATCCCACGGCTCGGCGTATGGGAGGAGTGGCGGGACATGCGGGCCTGTTTTCTACGGGAGACGACTTAGCGAAGTTTGCGCAAACGCTGCTGGATGGGGGAAAAGGAATTCTCTCGGCCGTGACGGTGGAGAAGATGACACAGCCGGAGCAGCCTCCGCAGGCCCCAGTGCTGCGCGGATTTGGTTGGGACATTGATTCGCCGTTTTCGTCCAATCGCGGTGACCTGCTGCCCGTGGGATCTTTCGGCCACACCGGTTTTACCGGGACGTCGGTGTGGATCGATCCGACGACCCAGACCTACATTATCTTGCTGACCAACTCAGTGCATCCGCGAGGAAAGGGAAACGCGATCGGCCTGCGGACGAAAGTTGCGACCGAAGTCGCGGCTGCGCTGGCCTTGAATCCGTCGGAAAAAGAGGCGCTGCGCTGGAAGAGCGTGACCGGATACAACGAGGCCCTGAGCGCGGCCCGGCACATGGCCACACGAAATGGGACCGTAAAGACGGGAATCGACGTGCTCGAGGAGCATGGATTCGATGTGCTGCAACCGGCTGCCGGCGCTTCGGGGAAAAAACGAATTGGGGTTGTGACCAATCAGACCGGCATCGACAGTCAGGGGCTTCGGACAATTGATGTGCTGGCCAAGGCGCCCGGAGTTTCGCTGGATGCGATCTTCAGCCCGGAGCACGGAGTCACCGGGACACTGGACACAACCCACGTCGGCAACTCCGTCGACGCAGCCACCGGTGTACCCGTTTACAGCGTTTACGGGGGAACGGATGCAGCCCGGCGTCCGCCACCGGACGTGATGAAGAATCTGGATGCGGTAGTATTCGACATTCAGGACGCAGGCGCGCGCTACTACACGTACGAAACAACGCTGGGATATTTTCTGGAAGGCGCGGCGGCAGCCGGGATCGAGATGATCGTGCTGGATCGGCCGGATCCCGCTACTGGCGCGTTTGTGCAAGGCCCGGTATCAGACGCGGGGAAAGAAAACTTTACGGATTATTGGACTGTGCCGGTGCGGCCCGGGATGACGATGGGCGAGTT
>DASSRO010000327.1:0-8326 GCA_035701745.1 Candidatus Sulfotelmatobacter sp.
AACGGAACACAATCTTCGGATTGTGCTTCTGCAACACCTTGGTGATAGCCGCCGTCAACGTCGTCTTGCCGTGATCAATGTGACCAATCGTCCCTACGTTGCAGTGCGGCTTATTCCGATCAAATTTCTCTTTCGCCATAATTGCAGCCTCTAGCTCCTAGCTTCCAAGCTGTCAGCTCTCAGCTGTCAGCTCTCAGTTAAATCCTTGTCATCCTCAGCGGCGCTTTGCCGCGAAGGATCCCTAATCCCTTCCCTACAGTTCCTCGTCGGCCTCGTAATACGCGCCAACGAATTCCTGTTTCTCGATCAACTCGTCGACAATCCGCTGATCGAACTGCGCGAAATCTTCCGAGAAGCGCTCGCGGAAAATTTCGAACCCGCGATGCCCATTCCAGAAGTCCCGCACCCGGTACCGCCCATCGCCAACAGACTCGCACTTCAGTTCTGTCGCGATATAGTCTCGGGCTTGCCGCAAAAACCGCGCCCAAACTCCCTCGGCGCGAAAAACATTCCCAAACTCAACCTGCCTGGCCTCTCGAACCCAGAACCTGCGGTCGACGACGAACCGCGGCGCCGGCTTTCACTTCGCGGTGCCTTGCACCTTGGCGATGATTTCCTCCGCGACCGAGCGCGGAGCCTCCTCATAGCGCGCGAAGTGCATCGAGTATTCGGCACGTCCCTGCGTCGACGAACGCATATGTGTTGCGTAACCAAACATCTCCGCCAGCGGAACGATAGCCTTGATCACCTGCGAGCCCGCGCGGTGCTCCATGCCTTCGATGCGTCCGCGCCGCGAGCTCAAATCGCCCATGATTACGCCGGCATAATCTTCCGGCGTCACCACCTCCACCGCCATCACCGGCTCGAGCAGCACAGGAGAAGCCTTGCGGGCCGCCTCTTTGAAGGCCATCGATCCGGCAATCTTGAAAGCCATTTCGTTCGAGTCGACGTCGTGATAACTGCCGTCATACAGCGTCGCCTTCACGTCAACCATGGGATAGCCGGCCAGCACTCCGCCCTCGAGCGCTTCCTGAATACCCTGGTCGATGGGCTTAATAAATTCTTTCGGCACCGAGCCGCCTACGATGTCATTCACAAATTCGTAGCCAGTTCCAGGTGGTTGCGGGTCGAGATAAATCTTCGCGTGTCCGTACTGGCCGCGTCCGCCGGTCTGGCGAATGTATTTACCTTCCGCCTCGGAATGCCTGCGAATGGTCTCGCGATACGCCACCTGCGGCTTGCCGACGTTGGCCTCGACCTTGTACTCGCGCATCATGCGGTCGACGATGATTTCCAGGTGCAACTCGCCCATGCCGCTGATGATGGTCTGGCCGCTATCAGGATCGGTGTGAACTTTAAAGGTAGGATCTTCCTGGGCCAGACGCTGTAGCGCCATACCCATCTTTTCCTGGTCGGCTTTGGTCTTAGGCTCGACCGCAACCGAAATTACGGGAACCGCGAACGTGATCGACTCCAGCGCAATGGGATGATCTTCATTGCAGATCGTGTCGCCGGTGCCGACGTTTTTCAAACCAACGGCGGCGCAAATGTCGCCCGCCAGAATTTCGCTGATCTCTTCGCGCTTGTTGGCATGCATCTTCAGCAGACGCCCGATGCGCTCGGTCTTGCCGGTGCGCACGTTCAGCACCGAATCGCCGGTCTTGAGCTGTCCGGAGTAGACGCGGATAAACGTCAACTGGCCAACGAACGGATCGGCCATGATCTTGAACGCCAGCGCCGAGAATGGCTCTTTATCGTCGGCTTTGCGTGTAACCACTTCGCCATTATCAGGATTTTTGCCGTGAGTTTCGGGCACGTCGAGCGGAGAAGGCAGATAATCCACGACCGCATCGAGCAGCGGCTGGACTCCCTTATTCTTGAATGCCGTTCCCACAACAACCGGAAATACTTTCAGGCCGATGGTCGACTTGCGCAGCGACGAGCGCAGTTCGTCGGCGGTAATCTCTTCGCCTTCCAGAAATTTGTGGAGGATTTCGTCGTCGTTCTCCGCGATGCTCTCGACCAGCTGCGCGTGGAACGCCTCGGCTTTCTTCTTCAATTCGGCGGGAATTTCTTCGGTGATGTATTCCGCTCCCATCGTATCGTCCTGCCAGACGATTGACTTCATGTTGATCAGGTCGATGACGCCCCTGAACTTGTCTTCCTGGCCAATGGGAAATTGAATGGCGACGGGCTTGGCACTGAGGCGCTTGCGGATGGTATCGACGGCATGCTCGAAATCGGCACCCATCTTATCAATCTTGTTGATGAAGCAAATTCGCGGGACGCCGTACTTATCGGCCTGGCGCCAGACTTTTTCCGACTGCGGCTGCACGCCGTGAACGGCGTCAAACACCGCGACGGCGCCGTCGAGCACGCGCAGCGAGCGTTCCACTTCCGCCGTGAAATCGACGTGGCCCGGGGTATCGATAATGTTGATGCGAATGTCGCGCCAGGTGCAAGTGGTCGCGGCGGACGTAATCGTAATGCCGCGCTCCTGCTCCTGCTCCATCCAGTCCATGGTCGCAGTGCCTTCGTGCACCTCTCCGATGCGGTGCGTCCGTCCCGTATAAAACAGGATTCGCTCCGTCGTAGTGGTCTTGCCGGCATCGATGTGGGCCATGATGCCGATGTTTCTGCAGCGCTCTAATGGAACTGTTCTGGGCACGACTCTTATCTGCTCTTTCTGGGCTCCGACTTCAGCTTCAATTCGTAATTTTGTAATCGGGTAATTTGGTAATTAAAAATCAAACTCGTGGCGGGTTTTAAAATTACAAAATTACCCGATTACCAAATTACTCAATGCCTACCATCGGTAGTGCGCGAAGGCCTTGTTGGCTTCCGCCATGCGGTGCACATCTTCTTTCTTCTTGATTGCGGCGCCTTTGCCACTGGCGGCGTCCAGTAATTCGTTGGTCAACTTGTCGACCATTCCTTTTTCGCCGCGGCCGCGCGCATAACTGATCAGCCAGCGAATCGCCAACGACGTCCGGCGATCGGCATTCACTTCGACCGGCACCTGGTAATTGGCGCCGCCGACGCGGCGGGTCTTCACTTCGAGGAGCGGCTTGGCGTTCTCGACAGCCTTCTTGAAGAGCTTCAGCGCTTCATCGCCGCCCTTCTCCTGCACCTTCGACAACGCTTCATAGAAGATGCCTTCGGCGGTCGAGCGCTTGCCTTGCCACATCATCGAGTTAATAAACTTCGTCACCAGATCCGACTGGTACACCGCATCCGCCGGAACGGTCCGCTTGGCGATATGTCCTTTACGAGGCATTCAGCTTCTAGCTCCTAGCTCATAGCTTCTAGCTTGAGCTTACTGGCCACTGATCACAGATCACTGGCCACTATTTCGTTAGCCCTTCTTGGGCCGCTTGGCGCCGTACTTCGAGCGTCCCTGCATGCGACCCGCGACGCCAACCGCGTCCAGCGTTCCGCGAATCACGTGATAGCGCACACCCGGCAGATCCTTTACGCGGCCCCCGCGAATGAGAACAATTGAGTGCTCCTGCAGGTTGTGACCGACGCCGGGAATGTACGTCGTCACTTCAATCCCGTTCGTGAGGCGGACGCGCGCAACTTTGCGCAACGCCGAGTTGGGCTTCTTGGGCGTCTGCGTATACACGCGGGTGCAAACGCCGCGCTTCTGCGGACATCCCTGCAACGCAGGGCTCGCCGTCTTGTAACGGGGCCGCTTGCGGCCCTGGGCCACCAACTGGTTGAACGTAGGCACTCTTGCCACTCCTTGGCCGCGCAGCAGCCTGCTTTCGCACAGGCAGCGCCCAGCTGAATTCTGCTGTTTCAGACGCGCATCCGTGGGCATGGCCGGCTGTTTGCCAACCATTACTTCTCACCGCAAAATGCCGGAGAGATTCTGGATTCCCTTAGACTTTCGCTGCCGACGGTGGTGCCCGGCCAAACTCCGGGGGCGCTCCGTTTCGTCAGCCTTGCCCTGCATATCCTTCCACAATAGGGCAGAAGGCACCGCAGGAACGTTTCAGCGAGGAAACTTTCCGAACCTAGGCTTCATTCGGAAATGCATTTCTCTATAGCTCAGCTGCGACTCTTGCACACGATCGGCAAAACTCGCAACACACAACAAGCCTGGATGTACTCGCGGAACCAAACTAATATAGCAAGTGCGTCCGAACATCGTCAACCCGTGTTTTTGCATCCCAGTCTTTGGATGAGCGCAAAGAAGGATTAGGAGCGAACGTCGCGGTCCGCTTGCTGATTCCGCCGCCAGCCTCTACACTACAAGTTTTCCAATTCATTTAATGGTTCGTTCTGCGTGATTCTGAAGCGCAGCGCCAGAGCAATGTTTAACGAGGGGTGCATGGGCAGGTCGCATTCGACGGTTTTGCGGTTGGCGGTGGCGGTCCTTTCTTTGTGGAGCATTGGCGGCTGCGGCAAGGGCACGAAAGCCGGTCCGCCTCTCTTTCCCGGTCAAATCACTCTAACGCCCAGCAGCAACCTCTCGGTTGAACTCGGTTCCACTTTTACGTTTACAGCGACAGCCCGCACATCGGGCGGAGTCAACCTTAATACTCCCATCACGTTTACCTCCACAGACACTTCTATTGTCAACGTGGCTCCAGGCGGCGTCGCTTGCGCCGGAACGTGGAACGTTTCCTTCACTACTTGCACCCCCGCAGGCACAGGCGTAGTAACGGTCACCGCCTCCGCCCTGGGACAATCGAGCGTACCCACTTACGTGTTCGTGCATCCCCACGTGGACAACGTCACCATTGCGGGAATCTTTCTGAATGGCATCCCGGTGCAGGAACCCTGCCTCTCCCAGGGTCAATCGATGACGCTTGAAGCGCATGCCTTCAGTCAGGGCTCCGATGTCACGTCTGCGGTTGGTCCGTTCACCTTTACGGCACAAAATGCACCTGTGGTGAATATGGTCGGAGTGCTGAACACGGCCTACAACTTCCCCACCAACCAGGTGACCGCGACCGCGTCGGTGCCCGGAATGACGCGGATTTATGCGTCAGCGAGCGGCGTTACCAGTTCGGCGTTTGTCCAACCTCAATTCAGCAATGCAGTGGGTCAATCTCCTGTGCTGGATTTTTTTGAAACCTGTCCCATTCAGACGATCAACTTAGAAATCGGCGCAGCGGGCAACCAGCAGACCAGCCAGACCACTTTCTTGACTTCAAGTTCATCCACGGCTACGCAGACGGCCACAGCGATTGTGACGGACGTTATGGGAATCAGTTCCCTACCCAATACCAGCAACGGACTGATCCTCACCAAGGTGCCACTAACGTGGAGCGCCTCGCAGCCAGCCGTAGTGCATCCCGCGAGCGGGTGCCTGCAATCCTGCGGACTATCGACCCCGTTGGCGGGGTCGGGCTCCGTTACAGCATCTTGCTCGCCGCCAACCTGCAACATCGGATACCCTCAGATCCCAGCTTCGCTTTCCACTCCGGCGGCGATCCAATCGTGTAGTCAGTTTTTTGCATCGCAGCCGGGCATCCCGTCAAATTTCAGCTGCCAGCAGCTCATCCCGGTACCGGTTTACGCCTCGCCGCTACAGCCGGGGCCGCCCGTTCTGGGGAATGGGTCCGTCTCCGGCCTGGTGACTGGAAATCCGACGCCACCGAATTTGCTGGCGACCAGTACGGGATGCGCGCATCTACCTCCGACAACCTGCACCACGAATATGTACAGTTTTGTCTCGGGAAAGGGCTCGCCCGGCTCCGCCACTCCCATGCCCACCTCTCCCAACTCGATTCTCTTCGATGTAGCGGGAGACAAGGCATTCGTGGGCAGCGATTACGGAGCTTTGGTGGTTAACCCCGCGAACTTCGGCACCAGCACTAGCCCGTTCACCGGCCTGGGCACAGTGACCGGAACGGTGCTCGCCGTATCTAATAACGGAAACACCGCAATCTTCTCCGACACATTGCACACTCCGAATCAGGTATATGTTGTGAATACGGGGAATGCCAGCTCGTTGTCAGCCAGCGCGTTGAATATTTCTCAAGCGGTGACCGCCGCGTTCGCGCCAGACAATTTGAAGACCTTTATCGCCGGAAACGGGGGGACATCTCTTTACATCTATTCCCCGCTGCAAGCCTTGCAGGGACCCGGCTTGCAGGGCCCGGGGTCAAATCTGCAGCTCAGTCTTTCCGGACCCGCTAAGGCTATCGCGTTTTCTCCCAGCGGCGCGGTCGCTTTTGTTGCCGAGGCCGCGGGCGGCGGAAACCCGGCCAATCTTACCGCCTTTGACAACTGCAATAACCAGATTGCCGCTCCTCCGGTTACGCTGCCTCATGATCCACTGTTTATGAAAGTGCTGCCGGGCCTGCACCTTGAGGGTCGGGATTCTTACGGAAACACCGTTCCCGATGGGACGCACGTTCTCGTGCTCGACGCGACGGGCTTCGACATCATTACCACCGACATCTTACCGCCAGCCAGCGGGACGACGTGCCCGCAGACCCTCACCTTTACTAGCAACCCCAATCCACCCAATGCTCCTGTGGCGCAACGCGTCGAACTCGGGCATGGCATCATCCAGCCCATCAACTTCTTCGTTTCCTCCGATGGCACGCAACTCTACATTCCCGTCATCGGCAGCGCGAGCATTTTGATATATGACTTCAGCGCCGGCACTGTGACCAGCGGCATTCAACTCGTGGGAAACGCAACTCCAATCGGCGCCGATATTAGCGCAGACACCTATACCATTGTCGTCGCGGGCAGTGACGGTCTGCTCCATGAAGTCAGCACCGGCCTGAGCGGCAGCGACCAGCAGCAGGTTACCTTCCCCAACCTGCCCGATTACCTGAACGGATTCTGCGCCATCACCACCCCGCAGAACCCATGCAGCCTGAATTTGATTGCAGCCAGGCCGTAAAGCAGTGGCCAGTGGCTAGTTTCGGCGCAGGCATTACTGCGCCGCCAATAAATTGTGTATGAAAACGGAACCTGGAGAACGAAGTCAAAATCCCCACGAGAGTGAATAAGAACTGAGAACTGAGAACTGCTACTGAGGACTCCCAGCCAGCTCTTTCCCCACACTATCCAACACTCCATTCACGAAGTGCACCGACTCGGGGCTGGAAAATTTCCGCGCTATCTCGAGCGCTTCATTGATCACCACTGCCCGCGGCGTGTCCGGATACGCCATCATTTCCGCCACGGCCGCGCGCAGCAGGTTGCGGTCCACCGCCGCCATGCGCTCCATCCGCCAATGCTCGGCATGCCGCTCGATCAAACCATCGATCTCTCCCCCGCGATCGGTCGCCACGCGAAAAAGATCGTCGGCAAACCCCCGCACCTCCGCGCCGGTCGAAGCATGCTCCGTCCAAAAAGTCCGACGCACTTGCTCCGCGTCCTGCTTGCCCATGTCGGATTGAAATAACATCTGCAGCGCCATTTCCCGGGATTTGCGGCGAGTGCCCATATGCAGTGGAGAAATCGTGGCTAGTGATCAGTTTACTGTAACGGGAGGGATTATCTGCGCTGCCTGGACGTTTTCTTCTTCTTATTATTCCGAGCGGCGCGAGGAATCCGCTTTGCGCTGATAGCTGACGGCTGAGAGCTGAGAGCTTTCTTCAGCGAAGCCATCTCCACCGCCGCCAGCGCCGCCTCAAAGCCCTTGTTGCCCATCTTCAGCCCGGCGCGATCGATCGCCTGCGCCAGCGTGTCGCAGGTCAAAACGCCGAACGCATGCGGCACTCCAGTCTCCTGCGCCGACTGCCCAATCCCCCGCGTGACTTCGTTCACGATTACGTCGTAGTGCGCCGTGTCGCCACGCAACAAACATCCCAGACAGATGACAGCATCATATTTCCCGGAGAGAGCCAAAGTCCGCGCCGCCGACGGAATCTCAAACGCCCCCGGCACCCGGATGAGATGGATGTCCTTCTCGGAAGCGCCAGTTTGCAGCAGTCCATTGCAAGCGCTCTGCAAAAGCCGCTCCGTGATAAACGCATTGAACCGCGCCACCACGACAGCGAACCGCTTTCCGCGAGCGTCCAATTTCCCTTGCAAGGCGGGGAGACCGATCTTAGGCGCAGGTTCAATCTTCAATTTGCCTCTATTTGGCGTAATTCTCTCCGCCCTCTGAATTTAGATCTGTTTGATCGTGGGGGAAGTTTTGACTTTTGCAGATCAGGCTTGTCACTTCCCTTTGAATGCCGGAGCCCGCTTCTCCAAAAACGCGGCGGTTCCCTCTTTTTTATCTTCGGTCGCGCAGGCCACCCCAAACAGCACGGCCTCGAGATAAAGTCCCTCGGCCAAAGTCATCTCCATGCCTTTATTGACGGCCTCCATCGCGTACTGCACGGCCAGCGGGGCGTTGGCAACA
>DASSRO010000328.1:0-10415 GCA_035701745.1 Candidatus Sulfotelmatobacter sp.
CGACGGCTCCACTCACGAAACCGATCCCAAAGACGCCAGCCACTATCAGATCTCCACCTTCAAGGAAACCGACATCCCCCTCGACCTGCCCTCCACCGAGAACCGGCCCGACGAATCGCTCCCCGCCGAACTGATGGACACCTCCACGCTCTGGCAAAAGTCCGCCCGCGTCGATCCCATCCTGGCGCGCTGGTATCTCATCGCCTTCCACAAGCGCTTTGCCCTGCCCACCGCTTGCCTGGTGCTCGCCCTCGTCGGTATCCCGCTCGGCCTGTCGTCGAAAAAAAGCGGCAAGTCCGGCGGATTCGTCCTCACCATCCTCCTGGTCTTTACCTATTACGTGGTTTCCCTGGTTGGAGTTTCATTGGCCCGTCAGGGTCGGGTGACACCATGGTTCGGTGCATGGTTGGCCGACATTTTGTTTCTCGTGCTGGCAGTTTTTTTGCTGTCGCGGGCCGAGAGGCGTACCTTTGAATTCGCCTCCTTCCGCGCCGCCTGGAAGCGCGATCCCTCCGGAGCTCTTCTTCCCACCGCCCGCGGGCGCCGCGAAAACGCCTTCGAGCGCGCCTCCACCCGCCGCCGCGTCTTCAGCGCCAGCTTTCCAACGTTGCTCGACGACTACGTTCTCCGCGACTTCTTCGTCTATCTCGGACTCATTCTCTCCACGTTCCTCGTGCTGGTCATCGTCTTCACTCTTTTCGAACTGCTGGGCGACATTCTTCGCAATCAGGTTCCTCCCACGGTCGTCGCCGAATATCTCCTCAACGTCGCCCCCTACCTGCTCTACAACGTCGCTCCCCTGGTCATGCTGCTCACCGTGCTCGTCACGTTCGGCCTGATGCAGCGCTCCAACGAAATCACCGCCATCAAGGCCACCGGAACCAGCATCTACCGCATCGTCCTGCCGGTCGTCGCAGCTGCCGCCGTGCTCGCAGTAGGATTATTTTTCGCCGACCAGTTCTATCTGCCCAGCACCAACCAGCGCCAGGAGGCCCTTCACAATCTGATCAAGGGCAAGCCCCCGCAGACCTACCTGCGTCCCGACCGCAAATGGATTTTCGGTCAGAACAACGACATCTACTACTACCAGTTCTTCGATCCCGACCGCGACCAGTTCGGCAACATCACCGTATTCCAACTCGATCCCGCCACCTTTTCCATCACGCGCCGCATCCACGCCGACCGCGCCCACTGGGCCGAGAATCTGAATCGCTGGGTCTACGAGCAGGGATGGGAACGCTCCCTGCGCGTCTCGGCCATGGCCGACTACCGTCCTTTTGAAGTAGCCACCTTCCCCGTTCTTCCCGAGACGCCTTCGTACTTCAAAAAAGAAGTGAAGCAATACACCGAGATGAACTACGAAGAGCTGCATCGCTACATTCGCGATCTGCAGCAAAGCGGATTCGACGTGGTGCGCCTGCGTGTGCAATTACACAAAAAGCTTTCCTATCCCCTCATCACCCTGATCATGGCCGTCCTCGCCGTTCCCTTCTCGCTTTCCACCGGGAAAAAAGGCGCGATCACCGGAGTCGCCGTCGCCCTCGGCATCGCGGTCTTCTACACCGTAGTCTCGCGCCTGTTCGAAGCCATGGGCGACCTCAGCCAGCTCCCCCCAGCCCTCGCCGCCTGGTCCCCCGACCTGATCTTCGTCCTCGTCGGCGGCTACCTAATCCTGAAAGTACCGACTTAAAGGCAGTGGTCAGTGACCAGTGGCCAGTTTCACATCGCAACGGGAAGGACACGACTTGAGTCGTGTGAATCGTAACGTGGAAGGGCTCGACTTCAGTCGTGTGAATCGTAACGTGGAAGAGCACGACTTCAGTCGTGTGAATCGTAACGGGAAGGGCACAACTTCAGTCGTGTGAATCGCAACGTGGAAGAGCACGACTTCAGTCGTGCCGTTAGCCGATAAGAAGAGAATGGGCTTCAGCCCCCGAGGCCCGCACTGACTACTCGCCACTGCCCTACTTCACCGCCACTCCCCACGGATAATTATCCGTAGGCACCGACGGCAACACCGACAACGCTCCCGTCGCGGGCGTGATCGAATACTGCGACATCGTATTCCCGCCCAACCCCACCGAACCGTAATTAGACACGAAAAGCCAGTTATCGTCCGCTCGAATCGCCATCGCCGCCGGCCCCACACCCGTCGCCACCGTCGCCGGCGTCATCGACGCCACCGCCCCAGAGACTGGGCTGATCTTTAATTGCGAAACCGTATTGGACAGCGTCCCTAGCACATACACGTTGTTCCCGTACGGATCCACCAGAATCGGCCCCGGTTGATTGGAAGTCGCCGACAGGCTAAAAGGCGAGCCCGCTATCTGGACCAGGCTGCCATCCGGCGGCTGCGGCGTCTGCGGGCACCCACTCGAAGACTGCGTCGGATAGCCGTTGCAAATCGTGTACGCGCTCACCTTGTTCGACATGCTGTCGCTCACGTACACAAATCGATCGCACGGGTCCACCGCTACGCCCGCCGGAAGCTGGTCCGTGGCAAATGCTGGCGTCGAAATCGAGCTCGTAGGATTCGTCAAAACTCCGCTCGAAGTGTCTACCTTGAACTCAAAAACCTGGTTCCCCAAGTGATCCACCGCATAAAGATATTCGCTCGTCGGCGGATTCGTACCCACGGCCTGGCAAACTGCGTTCTGCACCGCATTCACGCCAATCTTCGGAAACACCGTCGGCGTCGGCGCCACGGCTACGATTTCGAGAGGCGCTTGTGGGAACTTTAACGTAGGTGAGAAAGGCGAGCCTGCCACTTCCGTTACAGAACCTCCACTCCCAATGGCAAAGACTGAGATGCCCTGCGCTCCATCTGCGACGAAGAGAAACTTCCCGCTCGGGTCCATCACCATCGTCTGCGGGACCACATTCCCATTGAATCCCACCGGGCTTCCCATCGGCGGCGCGTTCCCGTCCGAATTAACCTTGAACACCTGAATGCCCGTAACGCCTCCGTTCGGGCACGATGAATTCTTGTTGAGAATCGCGTACGCGTACGTTCCTGCCGGGTCCACCACCAGCGATGAAGGGACGCCGTTCAAAACGCAAACCGAATTCGACGTGTTGTAGGGAGGGTTGCTGATCTCCGACAAATGCCCGTTATACAGATTGAACGAAAATGTCTCGATCAGACCCGACCCCTGGCTAGCCAGCAGCACCAGCCCGTTCGACGACGGATCGTAATTGCTCCCGCACGCCACCAGCGCTCCGATCGCAACCAGAACCGCCACCCCCAACAGCCACGCGAATCGTTTCGACATTCTCTCGTTCATCTCCATGTCTATGTGAGGTTTAACGGTGCACGCACCCGCGGCATCCCGCCGGAACGGGTTTCGGCAATCTGGAAAAAGCGGGAAATCTCAACCCATCTATGTATCAGGAAAGCGCGGGAAGAGCAAACCCCCACACCGGCTATTGGAACCGCAGGAATGCCGCAGAGTTGCCCCGCTCTCCCAGCACTTTTAAAGTATACGAGATTGGAACCAACCTCGTCGCCAGGCCCCAGTCCTTCGACTGTCCGCCCTCCGGTCCTCAAACAGGCTTATGAGATCGAACTTGGGCCCTTACGGGAAGCCGTCAGCTCCGGAACCGCTTCCACCCGTTCCAGACTCCGCGCGCTCACGCTCAGCGGAAGCCGAATCTCCACCATTAGCCCGCCTTCCGGACGATTCGAAGCCGAGACCTTCCCGCCGTGGAAGCGCACCGCTCTCTCGGTGATCGCCAATCCCAGCCCCACGCCGCCGGTCAGCCTGCCACGGGCATCGTCCAACCGGTAAAACGGTTCGAACAATTTCCCCAGCGAATCCTCCGGAACGCCCGGCCCCGAGTCGCGCACTCGCAGCACTGCTTCCATGCCCGCAGTCCCTCGCTCGCTCGTCAACTCGATCTCCACCGACGACCCTTCCTGCGTATACCGGATCGCGTTCCGCACCACGTTCTCCACCGCGCTGTGCAACAGCGAGTCGTCACCGCGCACTCCCCACTCCCCCACAGGAATCACCGTGTGCACGTGACAGTGCCGCTCCTGCGCTTCAAACTCCGCATCCTCGGCAACGCTGGCCACTAATTCTGCCAGCGGTACCGGGCTCTGGGGCACACGCTGTTCGCCATCCTCCAGCCGCGCCAGGGTCAGAATCCTCCCGATCAGCTCGTTCAGTCGGCTGGCCTCAAGTTCAATCCGGTCCAGCATGTCTGCGCTCTCTACGCCCGATCTCTGCCTCGCCAGTCCCAGCGCTACATTCAGCCGCGCCAGCGGAGAACGCAACTCGTGCGAAATGTCGTTCAGCAGGCGCGATTGCGCCTGCACCAGCAACTCCAGCCGTTCTGCCATCGCGTCGAAATCCCGCATCAGCCCCGCGATTTCGTCCTTCCTGCTGCCCGCCGGTGCGCCGCTCCGGGCCGTCAAATCTCCCGCCGCCAACTGTCGCGTCGCCGCCCGCAGCCGCACGACCGGTTTGGTCAAATACCACGAAAGCACATAGCAGACCAGTCCCGAAGAAATGATGGCGATAATCAGCCCCGGAACCGGCAGCCCGCGCGGCCCAAAAAATACTCTTGGCCCCGGCGGCAATCCCAGGACCAGCGTGTACCGGTGCTTGCCGTCCGCAGACGCCCGCGAGTCCCGCTGCACCGGCGGCGCCGGAATAATAAATCCATCCCGCGGATTCCGCGGCCCTCCCGCCGCCACTCGCATCGCCCAGTCCGGCGCCCCGCGGCCCGACACTTCATTCTCCCGCTCGTCAAACAGATAAGCCCGCACATGCTGCGAGGTCTCCAGGTTCTGCAGGTAATTCTGCAGTTCCGTCGCCCCGCCTTCCTCGTACGCATTCACCGCCTCGTTGAGCGCCGTGGTCCGCAGCCCTTCCCACGTCGACGACCGCGGCCGGAACGCCAGCGTCACCACAATGGCCAGCACCAGGAACAATGCCTGCGCCACCCAGAACGATAGGAAAATTCGCAGAAATAAGCTCTTCATCTTCGACTCTTAAACCTTCGACTTCTCGCGCGGTCGCGCAAAAATATAGCCTACACCACGCACCGTCTTGATGTGCTCGTCGCTGTCGGTGTCCCCCAACTTCTTGCGCACTTTGCTCACGTGCATGTCGATGCTGCGATCGAACGGCGAAAACTTGCGGCTGAGCACCGCATTCACCAGGCGTTCGCGCGGCACCACTCGCCCCGCTTCCCGCAACAGCACTTCCAGCAGATTGAACTCCACCGACGTCAAATCCACCGGCTTGCCTTCCAGCTTTACCATCCGCGTCGCCGGATCCAGTTCCACATCGCCCACGCTCACCACGTCCGGGGGCAGCGCCGCGGCGCTGCCGTCCGCTCGCGTCCGCCGCAACACCGCCCGGATCCGCGCCACCAGTTCCCGCGGATTAAACGGCTTCGGCAAATAATCATCCGCGCCAATTTCCAGGCCAACAATGCGATCCACATCTTCGCCGCGCGCCGTTAACAACAACACCGGCAGCCGCGACGTCGCCCGGATCCTGCGCAGCACTTCAAATCCGTTGATCCCGGGCAGCATCACGTCAAGCACCGCCAGCAGATATTCTTCCGCCGTGGCCTTCTTCAGCCCGGTCTCGCCGTCGTGCACGCATTCCACCGTGAATCCCTCGGCCCGCAGATATTCCCCCACCAGATGGCAGAGCTCCACATCGTCGTCAATTACCAACACTCGTTCCATGTTCTCATTATTCACCCGCAAAGCCCCACCCCGCCGTAAAGAATTGTCAAACCACCAAATCCCGTTGCCCCACCCTTCTCGCGCTTCGCGAGAGAGTTAAGATTTTGATCTTCCGATTTTGATCTTCCTAACAACTAAAGATTCGTGCCGAATACCCTCGGTTCCCCATTTTGCCGCGCACCCTTGCGGAAAGGCGCGGCCCCTCTTGTAAAGACCTGGCCCCCGTTTACAAAACTTTACTTGGGTTGACCGATTCTTTACCGCCTTTTTTCTAGCCCCCGTGTTCCTATCTCTGTACGCTATCTCCGGGGAAATCCCGGCAGGAGTTCAACATGAAATCGATTCGTTTTCGCTTGCTGGTCGCCGCTCTAGCCATTGTCTTCGGCAGCGCCATTGCCAGGTCGCAATCCACCACCGACGCCCCTCCACCGCCTCCCATGCACGGTCACAGGCTCGGCATGGAAGGTCACAACATGGCATTCTTCGCCAAGCAACTGAACCTGACCGATGAGCAGCAGGCCCAGATGAAGACCATCATGGAGAGCGCTCACACCAGCATGAAGCCGCTGCACCAGCAATCCCGCCAGATCGATCAGCAGCTTCGCCAATATGCCATGGGCACCTACGAAGATGCCCCCGTGCAAAAACTCGCCCAGCAGAAAGCGCTGATTGACGCCCAACTCACCGTCGCTCAGACCAAGGTTCACAACCAGATGTTCCAGCTGCTGACCCCCGACCAGCAAGCCAAGGCCAAGCAACTGGTCGCCAATCACGAAGCCCACATGCAGCAACACATGCATCAGGCTCCGCCGCCGACGGCGGAACAGTAAACCAATCGCGCGCACTCTCGCGCTGCGATGCCGCGAGAGTCTGTTGCTGACCGGCGCGGGGCTTCTCTGGCCGCCCCGCGCCGAAGGCGCCAACGGAGTTTCGGAAAAGGATCACCCCCATGGCCTTCAGCGAATCGTTCCTCTCCAATGCCGGATGGCTCTTCTTCGCCGCCTGGAGCGCAATCATTACGGCCATCGGAATCGCCGCCTTCGGCCGCGACCTCCTCCCCTGGACCGACTCCGCGCACAAATCCCAACCCTCAAATCAGCCAGCCCCGCATCCCCATCGAACTCGCTGACCCGGAAATTTCTACCCGTCCTCGCTTCTCCTTTTTTGCCAGTCTCTTCGCCGCTTGAGATTACGGATGACATCTTTCCCGCCCGCAATGTTTTCCAGCAACTGATCGAGCCGAGCCGCAGCGCCCTTCAGTTCTTGCCCCTCAGCTTGCGCAGCCGCCTCCAACATCTGATTGAGCCGGCTCGCCGCTGTCTTCAGCTTCTGCACTTCTGCCGCCGTCATCTCTTTCTTCAAAGCTTGGTCGTTCGCCCGAACCAGGCTCACGATGCGTTGCCGGAGTTCGTGTTCCCGGTTTTTTTCGTTTTCGTTTTTCATGGCACCGTCAATAACTTTGAATTTCGCCGACAACTTGCCTTAGAGTGGGGCGTATGCGAGCGGTTGCGGCGCTTACATTGCTGGCAATTTTTCTGCCGATTCCTTCGTTTGGGCAAACGGCTAAGAAAACCACCACCTTCACCAGCTCCGACGGTACATTTCGCTTTCTTTATCCTAGTGACTTTCAGGTTTGCACGAGAGGCAAAGTCGAGACATGTACCCGGTCCTACATTCCGGTTTGCGACCAGGACGCGCTCGTTTGTGTGGTTTATCCCGCAACGCAGTTCAAAGACACAAATTTCGGGGGCGCATCGTTTCAGGTGAACGAGATTCTCACCGAGCAGGAGATGATGACCGCCAACGTGTGCGTCACGCCTTTTCCGCCGAAGGAGGGCAACAGCGTCTCAAGCTGGCCAGGCTTTCTGATCTCTGCGGAGCACCCCGTGGAGATGATCGGCGGCGTCCAGTTTCTCCACGGAGTCAGCGCCGAAGCCGCCTTGAGCCATTCCATCAACTCCGACTTATACCGCGCGTTTCACAAGCAAAGATGCTTTGGTCTGAGCATTAGTCAGACCTGGACAAACCCGGACGTCTCCGATCCCCCCATCAAAACGCTTACCCCGGCCCAACAGCAGAGATTGAACCAGGTGATGTCGCAGATCCTCCACAGCTTCCGCTTTTCAGACTGAGCCGGGCTCCCCCCATAACCTCGCAAAATTCCCGTATCACTCATTGACCCGGCGTTGGCGTTTTGATTGAAATGGCACAACGATGAACTATCCACCTAAAACGAAAGCGCCCGTAACTCTTTCGAGTCGCGGGACGCTTCGTTGAACAGCCCTCCCCCAAGTGCTGCTCAATTTCAACCTAGTCCTGTTAGCCAGCTTCGTGAATAGCTCCCACGTGCCACATGGAGGCACTGCCGGGCTAAGGTGTTGAAAATCGCCATACCTTCAAAGCCTTCTAAATCCCCTAACGGAAGCAAAACAGTCTGCATCGCTTCTGCCGGCATGTCTGTCGGGGAAAGTCCTCGAAACATTTCGCTGAACCTACACTCAGGACGTGTTAGGTTTCCCTATCCATTACGCCCCAAGAATCAACATCCGCTTGGGGACGCCAAGGCTGTCAACGCAGCAGTGAACCAGGAAGAGTCCAAAGAATTCCGCCGGCGCCATTATGGCTCGGTACGAATTCGGCGAAACGGTGCGAGTTCGGGAGATTGCGCCAGGCGCTCTGGAAAGTTCTTCACCCAGCGTGCCATATTTGGATGCCAAAAACGCAAATAATGGAATGCGCGCATTTCCTCGATGGCCTGCTGCGCCGACCATCCCTCGAACGCGATGCGGTACGCAGCGATGAACATTCCGCTGCGGTCGCCGCCCAGCCAGCAGTGAACGAAGATTTTCCTCCGCGGCTGCTCCCCGACTAGCGAGAAAAATCGAGCGATTTCTTCATCTCCCGGCGTAGCCCACCCCGAGCCAGGCAGATTGATAAAGCGAATTCCCAGCGACTCCGCTCGCTCCCTTTCATTCTCGATCGATCCAGCCAGCTCGCCCCGCAGATCGACAATCGTATCGATGCCGAACTTCTGCAGCTGCTTCACTCCGTCATCTTTAGGTTGCCCGCCCCGATAGAGAAAGTCGTTAACCTTGCCGAAATCTGCAATGTCCGCCACATAAATTTTCTCAGCGGACGCAGGCGGGCTCACCACATGCCTTTGATTGTGGCGCGCGCTGCACCCCGCCCCGACGAACATGGAATATAAAACTAAAGTGACTGCACCAACCCGACACGGTGACATTTTGCAGCTTAGATGCCGATTCAGACGCTGCCATGGATGGAAAATTTTTACTCCACTCAAACGCCCGGAACCCGGATTCCGAGTGTTATCGCTCGTCCTCGCCAGTCTCCGCCAAGGGAATGCCGCGCCCGATGGTCACGCCCCGGAGTTCTTCCCGCACCAGCCCAGAAGGCCGATACAGCCCACAAAGGGCGCGTGGTACAGCAAACCCCGGATGCCTCTTCCTTGCGTGATTTGCAAGAGCCTGCCCTAAGCTTGTCGACAGGGCGGCTACGATGCGGCCAACATCATAAGACTTATCCAAACCCAACCTCCGTCCACCCACTCTCACCCGCGCCGCTTTGCGATAATTAATCTCTGCCCACGGAGCCTTAAATGAGAAAGCTAATCTTCGCCATCAACACTACTCTGGATGGCTGCTGCGACCACACCAGCCAGTCCGTCGACGAAGAAAAACTCGAATATTTCACTCGCCTCACGCGAGAGGTTGACCTGCAGGTCTTCGGGCGCAAGACCTATCAACTGATGGTTCCCTATTGGCCCGAAGTCCTCAACAGCCAGTCCGCGACAAAAGCAGAAACCGAATTCGCCCGGGCGTTTGTCTCCATCCACAAGATTGTCTTTTCACGATCGCTGGAGAGTGTTGCAGACACAAATACGCGAATTGTTCGCGGGGACCTTCGCGACGAAGTCCTCAAATTGAAACAAGAGCCCGGCAAAAATATTTTAGTAGGCGGTATCGATATTCCCTCACAACTCATACAGCTTGGCCTGGTCGACGAATTTCGCTTCGTGGTTGCCCCCATCCTTGCAGGAGATGGCAGACGGTTATTGGAGGGGGTCAACCTGCCGCAGAAATTCCACCTGAAATTTCTCGACGCAACGATGTTCAACTCAGGATCGATGGCTCTTCGTTACGGCCGGTGACCCAGCCTTTGATTTCGCTAACACCAGCGACACAGCGGGGTGCCCCGTCCTTGCGTTTTTTGCAAGGGCGGGAACGATGCTGCCGACATTGTGAGCTTTTGTCCCAAACACTTTCATGCAACTCGAAGGCTAGCCCTGACCTGCACCCTGTCGTCAATAACATTGAAACAAAAAGCCCTGCCAATCGCTGGCAGGGTTAGGAGAAGGAACTAAGTTTCCAAACTAGTTTTTAACTGTCATAGTGTCGGAATTAACAGACTTCTTTCCGGTCACCCCTTCAAGTCCGGCAAGTACGCCGCGATAGTCATTCTTATCGCATTGCATCGCCAAACCGCCCTTTTTATCACCGTCGGCCCAAGTAAGTCCCACATAATGTTTCTTGGACTTGCTCAGAGCCATCAATGCACCCACGCCCAGGCTAACAACCGCCAATCCTACTGCTGCCCCGACCCTCCGGTGCACATCTTGCCCGTAGCTGATCTCGGTGACCGCTCCCGCCGGAATGGTTACTACATCGTGACCGTCCTTCGCGAGCCGTAT
>DASSRO010000329.1:0-3405 GCA_035701745.1 Candidatus Sulfotelmatobacter sp.
GCAAACCCGACAAACCGTTTTACTTCAACACCTCGGAAAACCTGATGCGCATTGGAAGGCAGAAGGCGGCCAACGTCTCCGAGTTGTGGCAAGCGCTGCAGACTTGTCCGGATGATTCCATCTTCCAGCACACGTTCCGCACTTTGCAGGAACATCATTTTATCCGCGCGGGATTCTCCAACGACTTTGCCCACTGGTGCCTTTCTGCTTGCAACGAGCCGGTGCTCGCGGAACAACTGGCCAGCGTGGATGTGAGGGAGTTCACGGCAATCGATGGCCTGCGCCGGCGGATGGTGAAAATTCTGAATGAGTTTCTGCAGCAGCGTCCGCAGTCGGGGACCAAGCTGGCCCATGAACCGTTCTATTTTTGCGCGTCGTCGATCGTAATACTGCCCACGCAGTTCGCCCCGGACACGCTGCCGGGATTCGTCGCTGGCCTGAGGAGCGTCAGCGTCCATTCCATTCACCACCACTTTATTGAGGCCCGGCTGCGGTTGCACCGCATGTCGAACGATTTCTCAAACTGGCTGGAGCAGGAGGTTGGACTAACCCAGGCAGCCGAGGCGATCGAGCGCATAGACATTTATACGCAAACGATGGAAGGAGTCCGGCAGCAGATTGCATCTATCGTCGAACAAACCATGAATTAGGACCCGAAGAATCATGAAGGCAGAACCACAGAGCGTCACGGCAGGAGATGGCACTGAGAGCTCGCCGCCGCAGGCCGCGGGGGGTGCGACCTCAGGCGCGGAGCAGACGCCGCCTGCTCGCGGAAATGCCCGGGCGCTTCCTGCGAGCGTGCTGACGCCCCCTGCGCCCGCTCCCGCGCCTCGTCTGGACGATTACCGGGACATTATTGGCCAGGCGCAGGTGGATGCTTTGCGCTATCTGGCGCGCGACCTGAAGGGCAAGTCGATCAAGATGGTGAACTCGACCGCGGTCGGCGGAGGAGTGGCAGAAATGCTGAACCGGCTGGTGCCGCTGCTCTCGGAGTTGGCGGTGCCCACGCGTTGGGACGTGATTACCGGCGGCAACGATTTCTTCGAAGTGACCAAGGCGTTTCACAATGCGCTGCACGGAGCCAACTTCGAACTGACAAAGACCGCGCAGGAAATATTTCTGGCCTACAACGAGCAGAACCGGGAACGCTTGAGTTTTGAGGAAGAGATGATCGTGATTCACGACCCGCAGCCGGTCGGCCTGATTCGCTCGCGCTACAAGACGCCCGCCAGTTGGGTCTGGCGATGTCACATCGATTTATCGAATCCGGACGAGCGAGTGTGGGAATTCCTGCGTCCGTTTGTAGAGCAGTACGATGCCGCGATTTTTTCGGCGCAATCCTTCGCGCGGCAATTGCCGATCACGCAATATCTCTTTTATCCGTGCATCGATCCGCTGTCGGAAAAGAACAAGGACCTGCCGGACTCGGTTGTGCAGAAAGTCTGCGACGACTTTGGGATCGACCGCTCGCGCCCCATTGTGACCCAAGTGTCGCGATTCGACCGCTTGAAGGATCCGGTGGGCGTGGTGCACGCCTATAAACTTGCCAAGAAATACGTGGATTGCCAGTTGGTTCTTGCTGGAGGCGGCGCATCGGACGATCCCGAGGGCGCCGCTGTGTTGCAGGAAGTGAAAGAGGCTGCGGGCAACGATCCGGACGTCATCATTCTGGACCTGCCGCCTTGGTGCGCCTTCGAAATCAACGCCATCCAGCGGGCTTCGACCATTATCGTGCAGAAATCGCTAAGAGAGGGATTTGGGCTGACGGTCACCGAGGCATTGTGGAAGGCGAAGCCGACGATCGCTGGAGCCGTGGGCGGCATACCGAACCAGATCATTCACAAGCTCACCGGCGTTCTGGTGCATTCGGTGGAAGGCTGCGCTTTTCAGATTCGATATTTGCTGACACACCCGGAGTTCGCGCGGCGCGTCGGAGCGGCGGGGCGTGAGCATGTAAAGGAAAATTTCCTGATGACCACTAACGTGAAGCGCTGGCTGCTGCTGTTTCGAATCCTGGAAGAAGCGAAGGCGGGCCGCGGGGCATCGCGCTGAAGCCGAAAGAGTATCCGGCTATTGCCTGGTGATCTGCCCGCGCCGGCGCGCTTCTTCGCAGGCCTCAACAGGGTCGCGTCCCGTGACCTCCTTGTACCAGGCGGGATGGAAAGTCCAGGCCCAGGCTTCAGTGACCGCACCGCGAATCATGGCGCGAAACGTTCCGGGCTCGCCGATCGTGCTCAGGTAAATGTGTATGAAGATGCCGCCCAGCATGATCACGGCTGAGAGGTCGTGCAGTACGTAGCTGACGGCGACAGCCCAGCGCCCGAAATAGCGCGCGCCGGCCCACAGAATAATTCCCGTGATTAGATAGACGATGGAGCCGCCGACAATCTCCCAGAACTGCGCTTTCTGTCCGCCGTTGAAAAAACCTGTGTCGGGCGGTTCCATTTTTTCGTTGCCGCCGACGGTCTTCTTCAGGTTGCGCATCCAGCGCGTGTCGGCGGAAGTCCACTTCATGGGCACAATCCAATTAAGAGTCTGCAGTCCGAAGAAAATCACAAATCCCAGGCCGAACCAGGGATGCATGGCGCGAGCGAGCGGGCCGCCTCCGAAGATGGGAGTGAACCAGCGAAACAGCCACGGCAGGTAAATGCCGAACCCGGAGAAGAGCGCGAGGAAAAAGAAGAGCGCAACCATCCAGTGGAGGAAGCGCGTGTAAACGCGGTGGCGCTGCAACTCGCCAACGTAGACCTCGTTTTGTCCGATCCGATCGAAAGCGTCGCGCGCTTTGTCATCGAAACGTTCAATCGCGGTGGACATCGGGGCCCTCCTTCTTGAGTGGCGGCTCGGGCTGAGGCACGCGCGGCCCGACTGTGACGTAGTGCAGCAGAACTCCGACCAGGCCGAACAGGGCAAAAGTTCCCAGCACCGGCTTGAACAGCCACTTCCAGACGGTATAACTCCACGGAATCACCGGATTCTTGGGCAGGCCACCGTAGTGCTCGGGGTTCTCGGCATCATGCAGAACGTAGACCACGTGCGTGCCGCCGATCGACTGCGGGTCATAGACTCCGGCTTTTTCGAATCCAAAATTCTCGCGAAGCTGCTTTGCGCGCTCTTCGGCAATGAACTTCATGTCGTCCTTGGTGCCAAACTTCAGGCATCCGGTCGGACAGGCCTTGATGCAGGCGGGTTCGAGGCCGCCGCCGACGCGGTCGGAACAGAGGGTGCACTTGTAAACTTTCTTGGTCGCAGGATTGAATTTGGGAATGTCGTAGGGACATCCCGAGACGCAGAACTCGCAGCCGATGCAGTTTTCCGGCTGGAAGTCGACGATGCCGTTGGTGTACTGAACGATGGCGCCATCGGCTGGGCAGGCACGCAGGCAGCCGGGATCGGCGCAATGCA
>DASSRO010000330.1:0-28960 GCA_035701745.1 Candidatus Sulfotelmatobacter sp.
CGCTGGTCAAGTCGATGTCCGCGGGATTATCGTCGACCATCAAGACTTCAGGCGTAGTTTTCATTTTTCGCTCCGTCCTCTTTTTTTGCGGTCCTGACAGGAAGCGTGAACTTGAACGTGGCACCCCGACCCAACTCGGATTCGACCCAGATCCTTCCGCCATGCTGCTCGATGACTTTCTTGCAGATTGCGAGTCCGATTCCGTTGCCGGGATATTCCGTGCGCGAGTGCAGTCGCCGGAAAATCACGAACACATTCTCAGCCTGTTCGGCGGGGATGCCGATCCCGTTGTCGGCCACGGAAAACACCCACTCTTTTTCCTTTTTTTCCGCCGCCACTTGAATCTGCGGCGCGTTTGGACCGCGGAACTTGATCGCGTTTCCTATGAGGTTTTGAAACACCTGCACCAGTTGGGAGCTATCGGCTACTACGACCGGAAGTTGAGCGTGGCGCGCCACAGCGCCGCTCTGCTCCATCGCCGCTTCCAGATTTTTCAGGGCTGCCTGGAAGACCTGATTGCAATCCGTGCTTTGCAGGGACAAGCCTCCCCGTCCAACTCGCGAAAAGGCCAGCAGGTCCTGTACCAGCTTCTGCATCCGCATGGCGCCGTCGACCGAGTAGTGAATGTACTTGTCGGCTTCGGCATCCAGTTTGCCCGCATACCGTTCGGCCAGAAGCTGGGTATAGATGGCTACCATCCGCAGCGGCTCCTGCAAGTCGTGGGAAGCTACGTAGGCGAACTGCTCCAGATCCCGGTTGGAGCGCGCCAGGTCTTCGAGCGATTGCCGGTGATCCTCGCGCAGCTTCTTTTCCCGCATCGCTCGCCGCACCGATCCCGGCAGGCGGGCCAGGTGATCCTTCAGAACGTAGTCTGCCGCACCCCGCTTGATGCACTCCACCGCGGTCAATTCGCCCAACGCGCCTGAGACCAGGATGACCGGAACATCGAGCCCTTCCCTTCGCAAAATCTCGACCGATTCCATGCCATTCCAGCCGGGAAGTTTGTAGTCCGCCAGCACGACGTCGTAGGAAATCTTCCTGACCCTTTCGATGAATTCTTCCGGCGTCTGGCAAACATCCCCACGGACCTCCAAGTCGGCCAGCTTCAAGGTTCGAAGAGCCAGTTCGACGTCTGCCGGCTCATCCTCGACCACCAACGCCCTCAGGGTTAGCCTCTGCCCCGCCTCGCCCGATCGATCGCACGCCACTTTGGATTCAACCTGATGCTCAGGTTCAGCTGACAGCGTTGATGCGTCGCTCTCAGCCGTGTCGTCGGCCAAGGTTAAGCCCCGTGGCTCTGAACTTAAAGTCACTCTGATCTCCCTTTTGCTCTCGCTTCGCAAGATCCAGTCATCCCGACACGGGTACGACTGCGACCTGTGATTCGCTTAACTTGGTCATCGGCCCTCTCCCCTTTCACCTTGAGTACAAACGGCTCTTTTGGCACCCCAAATAATTCCGTCTCTCTGTCCCTTTGGCGCCGTCGAGATCGTCCATTTGGTCTTGTCCTTTCGGGCGCAGAAACCGGCGGCGACGTGCAATGACCAGGTAACTTTCCACGGCGCGGGAGCAGACACGCGTCAAAAAATCACTTACAAATTAGGGATTTCCAAGAATCAGTCAGGGGCCATTCAAATTCACTAGATTTTTAAGCTGATTCGAAACGGGTATACTCAACAATCTACGAGATTAAAATGCGCGTTCAGTTTTCGTGTTGGCGTTGTTTAACTGAAGTACGCGGTAAATTTGTCAGAAATTTTCAACTGGAATGAGGTTTTTTGGCTTGGCGGATACCAATGACGCAGATCACCCTTCAACTCGAGCCAAACCGATCGCTGGCCATGATGCCGCCCGCCGCCGATTTTGGTTGGCGATGTCGGGATTCGTTATGGCGATTGCGCTGCTGCCTTTTTCCTACAACGTCGAACGTCGCCTGGAGACAGTTGTTCATATCAAGGGCGGAGAATCCGAAAAAGTTGACGTGGAATTGGCGCAGCGTTTCCAGTCCCCGTACGCGCATCGACTGGTTCTGGTGATTAGCGGTATTGACGCGCCGGATTCAGCGAAAGGCGCTGACGCGTTGGGCTTCCTGACGAGTTCACTGCGTAGTGTGCCAGGAGTGTCGGGCGCCGTCTCGAGTCTGGACTGGCCAGACCCCCTGTTTACCGGGAACAAGGGCGGAGGCCTGATCATCGTCGGCTTGGACCCGCACGAGGAAACCGTCGAGGCGTTGGTCCCTAAACTGAGGACCAGAGCGGACTGGATGGAAGGCCAGCTTCGGCCGCAATATCCTAATATCAAGCTCGAGATTACCGGTGAAACGCCACTCAACTTCGACCTTCGCAAGGTCAGCGCAGATGACGTCAAACATGCGGAGGAAAGAGCGATGCCGGTTACTTTGTTCCTCTTGCTGTTGGCTTTCGGCAGCCTGGTAGCGGCCCTATTGCCGCTGGGAGTTGGAGTACTCTCGATCGCGATGGCGCTGGGTACGGCTGCGATACTCGCGCATTATCTGCAGCTGTCGATTCTGGTGCAGAATCTGGCAACAATGCTCGGCCTGGGCCTGGGCATCGACTATGCCTTGCTGATGGTGAGCCGGTTTCGCGAAGCGCTCGACGAGGGATATCAACCCGGTCCGGCTGCCGATATTGCAGCCGGGCAAGCGGGGCGTACGCTCATAATCTCGGCCACGACAGTTGCGATCGGATTTTCAGCGCTGCTGACTGTGCCCATCAGCGAACTTCGCTCCATCGGGATAGCGGGCCTGCTGGTCACTGTTTTGAGCGTCATGCTGTGCACCTTCATTCTGCCTTGGGTGCTCGGTCTGCTAGGGCATCGTATCGACGCCGCCGGTGTGTTTCGTCGAGCCAGACGATTCAAAACGCGGGAAAACCTTTGCGCGGCAAGCGAGCGGTGGGTGCGGTGGGGCAGCATGATAACCCGCCGGCCATGGACAGCTCTGGTTGTCGCAGGCGTTCCATTACTGATCCTTGCATTCCAAGCACGGAAAATCTCGCCCGGGGTTCCTGATCATAACTCGCTTCCGGCTGCGGCCGAGTCGGTGCAAGCGCTGCACACGCTTCAGAGTATGGGGCGGTCGGGTATAGTTCAATCCCTCCGAGTCATCCTGGAGTTGCCGCCGCAGTCTTCCCTGCTTTCGCCGGCCGGTTGGCTTGCCGTGAGTCGTTTGACGACGCGCTTCCAGAGCGATCCTAGAGCGGAAGAGGTCTTATCTCTTCCGACCCTCACGGGAATGTCCGACTCCTCGAGCGCTGTCGACGATGTGCCCGAGGCAATCCGGAAGAGTTTACTTCGCAACGACGGCCAAGCCACCTTGATTGAGTTGCTGCCCGCCTCAACTCTTACGCCTAACGAACAGATACAGTGGGTGCGGGACGTGCGTGCCGCCGATGTCGCGGCCATCACCGGCATTCCCGGCTCTCGGCTGCGCGTCGGCGGCGTTCCCGCGCTCGAAGCGGATTATGACGCCGTAGTAAAAGAGCGGTTGCCCAGGGTGGTCCTTGGGGTCATATTGGGAAGCTTGCTGGCGCTGCTGATCGGGTTACGTTCTCTATTTGCGGCAGTCAAAGCCATTCTGCTCAACCTGCTTTCCGTGGGCGCGTCATTCGGCGCGTTAGTTGTCGTTTTTCAGCAAGGCCACGGTGGCAAATTCTTTGGCCTCGACGGGCCGACCGGCACCGTTTATCCGATCGTGCCGATTCTCTCGTTTGCCATCGTTTTCGGATTGAGCATGGATTATGAAGTATTCCTGGTCGCCCGCGTCCTCGAGGAACGGCGGCGCGGTCTGTCCGAGAGATCCGCAGTGATCGAGGGCCTGGCGCGGACGGCTGGGCTCATCACGAGCGCCGCGGCCATTATGATTGCCGTCTTCACCGCGTTCACCGTGGGAAGCTTTCTGGTCGTCCAGATGCTCGGCTTTACTCTCGCCGTGGCAGTACTCATTGACGCCACGGTTGTGCGCATGGTGGTCGGGCCGGCGCTCTTGCAACTTGCCGGTGATTGGAATTGGTGGCCCTTTGGTCTTTATGGATCCCCGGCGACAACTGAAAAGGAGCTTATCCCATGACCACAAGCCGTGACAGCATAGGGCCCTGCGACAGCCTGGTTAAGCGATGCGATTTATTTCACTTTCTCGCCTTGAGCGCTGGACGGCCCTATATCAAAGTCCTTGCGTCCAAGATTTGCCCTTCCCGATCCTGATTCGATTGCAAGAATCGAGGAGCCAGCTTTGCCCTGCAGCTTTGCCTCGACTTGTGACGCGGACCAAGCTCCGCTGACCTGCCGCAGCCCATAGTAAATGAATTCCTTCTGCACTCCCGTCCCCCGAAGCGTCTTCACCACATGCACAGGGAACAAAATGCTGCGGTCAATCCACGATGTCAATGAATCATAATGAGTCCGATCCTGAGCGCCGGGCACGCTCTTCAGGACAAAGCAATCCCGTGCGCCATATTTCTCTGGTGCCAAAAGTTCCTGATGCTTCCAGAAAAACTGGCTCTCTACCATGTCTTCATAAGAGAACTCTGTTCCCATCAGGGGGTCGTTCCAACGTTCGAATGGCAACACGCTAGCGGCCTTCTCTCCCGGAAGTAGCGCCTCTATGGTCACACGCCCGCTCACGGTCATATGCAGGAGAACGCTCGTTTTCTCCGAACCGGCGCCAGAGATCTCGCATAGTACGCGAAGACCGTCGGGGAACCAGCGAGCCTTGGCGGCAAACTTGTAGCTCGTGCGCTTGCCATTGTCCTCCACCCGCGTGAGTCGCCCGGTCACCCGGTAATCCAATTTCTCGATCCGCTGGCGCGAGCCGTTCACCACCGTCTCCAAGTCAGAATTCGCCGCCGCGGCTCGAAAAGGATAGCCCAACAAAAACAGCATCAGCAAAGCGATGTACACCGGAATCGCCCTAAGGACGATCGTCCAGCTAGTTTTTGGATGCAGGCCAAACTTGCGGGTGAAAGAAGGCATTACGAACTGGCGCTGGAAGGTCATAGCCATGTATGTAGACAAAATCCCCGCTGGGCCGTCACCGGAAGGAAAGGGAGAAGAGAGCTCTGATCGATATCATCGGCAGCATGTACGATTTCACGCTTGTCGTAGTTCATGCCGACTGTCTTCAAACGACTCTGCTCTTTTTTCGTTCACCGCCCATGGTGATCATAGAAAAGAATATCACCCGTGAAATTGCCGCCTGAAGAATAACGGGAGATCGGGAGGCTTGAGCGCATGCGAAGCTTCTGTCCGCCAGTCCTTGAATCTTGGCACCGTTGGGGAAATTGCGCTCTACGGCAACGCACTTGCTTGATCGTCCAGATGCCAAGGGTAGACTGTGAGCCTTCTGTGTTATTTGGCCAGTGGGCCAGGATGAATGCCTTCGCCAAGAACGAAGCTGGATCCCACGCTGCCGACCACTGCCGCCGAGCGCGGCAAAACCAGTTTCTCGCGAATGCGATATACCGCTTCGATGCCCGTGCAGTGTGCCCCGATCAGGTTCGCCACTCTGAAATTTTTTAGCTTATCGGCAGTCCAATCGAGTTGCAGATCGGTAGCAGTAAAAAGGTGAAGTCCGCCGACCACTGCCTGCACCGACTCGTTGGGAAATTGCTCGCTGGCAAAGGTCAGTATGTTCACAATTCCCGCGTGCCCGCATCCAGTGACCACGACTAAGCCTTCTGATGTGTTGAGCACCAAGGACTGATCTTCGGGAATCGTGTCCTCCACAAGGCCCCTGTCAGTTTCCACTTTTCCCGTGCTGCTCCAGTTGTGTTCGGGATACTTGCGGGGAACGGGTCCGGTTAACCATGCGCCCGGAAAAATTTCCGAGGCCTTTTCGAGTTCGATGAAATGTCCCCCGGTCGCTTCGTACTCCTTCTTTAATGCGATCATCGGGTTTTTTTCCCCTTCCGGAGATGGCCGGCTATAAAAAATGCCGCGCGCGACATAGACTCGGGACAATGCCCTGGGATTTTTTTTCATCATCTCTCGGCGAAGAGTGATTAATCCGCTAACGTGATCCCAATGATTGTGGGTGAGGATGACATCCTGCACTTCCGACAGATCGACTTTCAGGCTGCGCGCGTTTTCGAGAACGGTATCGGCATGGCCGCCGGTATCGAGCAAAACGCAGTGGCCATCGGCCACAACCAACGCGGAGAATCCCCACTCTCCGATTCCCGTGGTATCGCCCACCAGCATGGTGGAAAGCACAGTAACTTTGAGTGCGCGAATCTTGGGAGCAGGTGCGTTCGCCGTACTGGGAGCATTACTTTGGACGGCATAGGCATTGGTCAAGGACAGCGCCAGCAGGACCAGCACGATCCTTATCATGACAAGGTTCCAGGTCTTACACATCGCTGCGGTAGCTAGAACCATCTTCCAGCTACCGCTCGTTTGGGGGAGCGCCGTTTCAAAAAATCACCTTCAGTGCAAATTGAATCTGCCGGCTCGTGGTGGCAGTGGAGTCGAGCGGAGAAGCCTGTGGGGCTCCGCTCTGGTCGAATATAAAATTGTTTACCAGCGGAGGATTGAAGTTGACGCGATTAAAGATGTTGAACATCTCAGCGCGGAACTCCACATTCACCTTATCTCCGATGTGGGTATCCTTGACCGCGGAGAAGTCGAAATCGATCAGGCCCGGCCCGTAGACATCGTTCTTGCTGCCATTGCCGAGCAGGTTTTGGCAGTAAACCGTACCTGCAGGGGCGGGGTTCGCTGCGCCGGAGAAAGATCCCGGGTTGCATAAAGCTGCCTGTGCCGCTGGCATGGTTGGCAGCGCAAAGCAATTCGCTTTGATGTAATTGAGAGCATTCTGCGGATTGACCGGGGCTCCGCATCCCGGCCCCGTAAGGCGGTCAGGGTAGGCGAACGGAGCCGAGTCGTTGAGGCCCAGAGGATCGCCTCCGATTAGAGTCGTAAAGGGCAGGCCGCTTCGGATCTGCGCAATGCCGCCTATCTGCCATCCCTTGGCCAGCCATGCTCGCGGCCCTGACAGCGAACCCGAGGGAACGTTCCACAAATAATTGATGGTCAGATTGTGCGTGATGTTGAAATCGGCTGCCGTGCGGCGGTACCGGGGAAGAAAGTAAAACAGCGCCGGGATCGAATTGAGGAACGCATCGGAGGCAATGGAGCCATCCCCGCCGTCGATGGCCCGGCTCCAGGTGTAGCTTCCGCCCACCTCGAGCCCGTGGCTCATGTGCTTCTGGACCTGCAACTCCATGCCATCGAAGTAGGAGTCGTTGTTCCACTGCAGCGTATCCATCCGGCCAATGTCAGGACTGATGACTGGGTTGGAACCTCCGGCGGGTGCGACCGGCCAAAGATAGGGCGGGGTCGAGCCGTTTACCGGCTGCGTGGAGTTGATGTCGTCAGCCCGGAAGATCTGGTGTACGCCCCGGGATCCAACGTAGGCCGCCATCGCGGTCAGGTTGGGGAGGAGTTCTCGCTGCATGCTGACGTTCCATTGCATCAGGTAATCGCGCTTCGGGTGGGGCTCAATATAGGCGATGCGCAAGCCAAGATTGTTTTGCGCCGCGGTCGCAAGGATATTGAACGCCTGAGTCGGAAATGATCCGGGCGGTAGATTGACGGCGCTCCCGTTCTCGGTGAAGGGAGCGGTGTTGGTCGCAAATTGGCCAAGCAAGTAGGGAAGCGGGAGAACGTCGAAAATTCCGAAGCCGCCGCGAATGGAAGTTTTGCCATTCCCGAACGGATCCCAGGCAAACCCGATGCGCGGCTCGAAGTTGTGAAGGGTGGGGTTGCTGAAGACCGACGAGGCAACCACGGTATTTTGGAAAGTCTGGCTGAACGGGCTGTTGAGCGCCGACAAGTGTCCATGGGCCTCGGAAGGCACCGTCGACATTTCATAGCGCAATCCAAGATTCACCGTGAGCGTGGGACGCAAACGAATGTCGTCCTGGAAATATCCACCGAAGATACTGGATCGGAAATTGAAATGAATGAAAGGCGCGCTGGGCAGCGGAGCAGCTAGATCGATCGGATCATTGGTTAGAAACCCGTTGTTGTTCGGGTCTGCCAGCGATCCAAATTGGATTTCTCCAGCCGGCGCGGGGTCGAACGCATTCAGTTGCACGCGCTCCACGGCAAAGCCCATTTTGATGCCGTGCTTTCCGCGCGTCCAGAAAAGATCGTCGTAGCCTTGGTACGAATTCTCGAAAAAATCGAGTTTCTCAATCTGATTCAAGCCCGGCTGTGCCGAGTTGTAGCCCGAGAGGATATCGATCTGCGGGTTATCGGCGCCGGGATTTTCGCCTAAAGATTGCTGCGAGGCCAAGGGATTGATCGCTTTGACCCCGCTCGCGGTATGAAGAGATCGATTCAGTCCGAAGCGAGCGGAATTGACGATCTGCGAGTTGACGAGATGCGTCTCTTCCAGCGCAACGTAGCCCCTGCCCGTGGTGTTTCCGACCAGCACGTCGTTGTTGGGATCGGGCTGGGTCAGCGTCGCAGAGTCAAATTGATAGCTGCCGAAGAAGCTGTCCTTGTCGGAAAAGCGATGATCGAGACGTCCGACTCCGAAATTTTCGGTGGTCACGTGACCACCGACGAAGGAGTACGTGCCCATGTCCCCGTTGTCAAAGTACGGAAGGCTGGGATTCTCGGGGCCCCACAAGCCGAGGTAGGGCAAGACCGCGACGTCGATGCCGGTTGCGGGATCGGGATTGGCGGCGCCGGCAACCTGGTGCCGCGTGCAGCCGGACCCAGGTTGCGGCTGCGAACATAAGATTCCCTTCCTGGCTGCGACGGAAGGAACAGTAACCTGGGTCGTGATGCCGTTATTCTCGCGAAGCCCTTCATAATCGGCAAAGAAAAAAGTCTTATCCTTCACTATCGGTCCGCCGATTGCCCCTCCAAACTGATTGCGATGGAATAGCGGGATCGGCCCCTGATCAAAATAGTTCCTGGCGTCGAAGGCGCTATTGCGCAGAAACTCGTAGACGTCGCCATGGAAGCTGTTGGTCCCCGACCTGGTCAGAGCGTTGACAATCCCACCGGCGGTGCGACCGTACTCTGCCGAGTAGTTGCTGGTCAGCACGGAAAATTCCTGCACGGCATCGACGCCCAGCGTGGATCCCTCCACGCTTCCCGGGCCGCCATTGGTGTAGTCGTTCACGCTGATTCCGTCGATGCGGTAGTTGTTTTGCGTGGGGCGCGTGCCAGAGATGGTCATCTGCACCCCGTAGCCGCGGCGCGCCCGGTCCGGTCCGCCGGTGTTAGCTTGGACCGAGCCGACCGAATCGACGCCCGGCTGCAAAGTGGCAAGCGATGTCCAATCGCGGCCGTTCAGGGGAAGCTGCTCGACCGCCTCCTGGCTAACCACTCCGCTGATGGTGGAATCGCTCAACTGCACCGGCGGAGCCTCGTCCGTTACCACGACCTTCTCGTTGACTTGGCCGACCTGCATTTTCAAGTTGAGCAACTGCTGAGCGCCCACGGTTAGCGTAACGTTCTTTTGGACCGTAGTGGCAAAGCCAGTCGCAGTAGCGGTAACGTCGTACTTTCCCGGCAAGAGATTGGGGGCAGAATAGACCCCGGCGGAGTCGACAGTGACTGTACGGACTTCTCCAGTGGCCTCGTTCGTGATCGAGATTTGCACGTTGGGTACGACCGCGCCCGAGGAATCGGCCACTGTGCCCGTGAGCGTTGCGCCTGAGATTTGGGCCCTTGCCCCAACAGGCAAAAAGACACACAACGCAAACTCCAGAACGAGCACTACTACGACGGAAAAACTTTCCCCAATGCGAGTGTGCACGGTATCCCCCTTAAGTTTCCCCATCCACCTAAACGCGACGCAGCCTATACCGAGCTTCCCCAATCCGCGATTGCTTCGGCGATCAAACAAAACCGCTGCCGACAAGCAACGGGTTCCGGCCTGCACGCGGCGAGGCTTCTGCGCTTGCCAAGATATTGAGTCGATTATCCGAAGTCTTGTGGAATCTGCAAAAGAAATCTTAAGAATTTATTTTTTCACTGATAATCGGATTCCTATCAAAGACTTGCGTAGATTTTTGAAAGCGCAGGCGGGCCTTGCCAAATCGTTCCTGCAATTGAAACCCTAGTGAAGCAGGCGCGCCTGCACGCTTGTCAGCAGAATCAAAAGCAGCGGGCAGGAGTTCCCTGTTCCGCACCAGTGAGCTCCCTAGGCTGCGCTACTTCATCAGGTCGGGCCGGTAGGACGCGAGGTCGGCGTACTGCACGAATTCCAGAAAATTGCCCTCCGGATCCCGCGCAAAGATCGCAGTGATTCCCTGGCGAATCGGGACCGGCCCCTCGCTCACCAGGTCGACGCTGTGCTCCTTCAACCGGACAACGACCTCGTGAACATCGGACACCACGAATGTGATGTAGGCGATGCCCTGCCGCTCGAAGACCCAGTCCGGGTTCTCGCGCTGCCGCAAAACTGTTTTCCGAGGCTGGATGAGCTTGATTCGCTCTCCGTAGGGCGTCTGCAAACGAATGATGCGGAAGCCATAGGGACCGGTTCCAAATCTTGTGCTCATTTCCGGCAGGGCCTCAGCATCAGTAGCAAAATGCAGTCCCAGAACTCCGGTATAAAAAGCGAACATTCGATCGATGTCGATGCACACGATCCCCGGTTCCAGGGGAGCCACCATCGGCAGGGACCAGGATTGTTTAGCTGGGAGGTTCGTCGGCGAGCCTTTTTTTGAATCTTCCATTGCAACTCGATCCACTTCAAACGCTAACACCAGCTCAGGTTTGCGTCGCCTCGAAGTTAAGCGGCTTGCGTGTCAGGGTGAAACAAAGCAATGCCGCCACGAACAACAGAAAGCCCGCCAGGTAGAAGGCAAAATCAAAACTGCCGGTCCACTTCACGATGTATCCGGTTGCGATCGGCACCAGCGAGCCGAAGATATTTCCGCCCAGCATTAGAAAGCCGATTGCGGTACCCACCATCTCCGGGTTCCATACCAGATCGTTGGTCAAGGCAATGTTCAGCGAGAGCGCTCCGCATATGCAAGAGAGCGAGATCGAAATCAGCAACAAGAGCACGTACTGATTCGCGACCATGTTGGTCAGCAGGACTACGCCGGACAGCAGGATGAACACGATCAGCAGCGTGCGCCGCTTTCCCTGTCGCACAGCTTCTCTGGTCAAAACTGCGTCACTCAGTTTTCCGATCAGCAGTCCCAACACGACGGCAAAGACGTACGGAATCGAGGTGAACCAGCCCGCTTTAACCAGCGACATGTTGCGCGACTGAACGAGGTAAGAGGGCAGCCAGAAAAGAAAAAGCAGCATCGTGTACGCGCAGCAGCCCTGGGTGAGAAACAGTCCCCACATCGTCTTGCAGGTTATCAGGCGGAACAGCGCCCCTTTCGGCGGAGGAACGGGTTTCGCTCCCGAATCGGTTTGCGCAGAAATGTAATTCCGCTCTTCCTCAGGCAGCCACTTACACTCGGCCGGCACACGAAAACATTTAAGCCATAAGGTCACCCAGATGAAACCTAATGACCCGGTCATCATGAACGACATCCGCCAGCCGACTTTCAGCAGCAGCCACGCTACCAGCGGAGCCGAAAATGCTGGACCGGCAAATGTGCCGGCGTTGAAGATCGCTGTCGCAAGGCCGCGTTCGCTGGCTGGAAACCACTGCCGGACGACCTTCGCAGAAGTCGGAAACGATGCCGCTTCTCCTGCTCCGAGTGCCAGCCGCGTCGCCAACATACCACCGAAACTTGTGGCCACGCCCGTCAGCATGCCCGCAACCGACCAGATCGTCACCGACAAGCCATTCACCAGCCGCGTCCCCACGCGATCGGTCATCCAGCCCCACAGGAGCAGAAAAATGCAATATGTCCACTGGTAGGAGGAGAACAGCAGGCCCATCTTTCCCGCGTCCCAACCGAAATCCTTGGCAATGGCGGGCGCCGCGACCGACAGGTTGATGCGGTGCATGAAGTTGATGAAAAGATTCAGAAACAGGAGGCCGGCGATGTAGCGCCGTCTCCCGGACCAGAGCGAGCCAACTTCAGCACTGGCTAGTGGTTCAATCGAGGATGCGGCAACGCTGAAGTTCGTCCCGGTTGTCATATCGCCGCGTGCCTCTGCGAACTCCTCCTCGTCTCCAGACGACGTGCGGGCCGCCAATCGTGCAAAAGGAAGCCGTCCAGGTGCTATTCGTCTTCGCCCCAGCCAAAATTCGGCAGGGGATGCGGGATCGGTGGAAGATCCCAGCTGCCGGTCGCGATCGGGCGGATCTCGCGGTCGATGCGCACGTCGAGGACGGTCGGCTGTCCCGATGCAATCGCAGCCTCGAGTTGCGGCGCTAGGTCAGACGGCTTTTCGACCGTGTGTCCGACGGCGCCCATCGATCTCGCCATCATCGCGTAGTCGGCGGAAAACAATTTGCCGTTGACGTCGGTAAAGCTCACCGCCAGTTCGCGATTCTTGCCGAAGTATCCCGCCTGCTGATCGCGGATGGCGCAATAACCGAAGTTGTTCCACACCAGCCACACCACCGGTATGTTGTACTCGACGGCAGTCAGGACGGCGCTGGCGTTCATCATGAAAGCGCCGTCGCCGCAGAGTGAGACGACAGGTTGGTCGGGAGCCGCCAGCTTCGCACCCAGGGAACCGGCGACAGCGAAGCCCATGGAAGCGAATCCCCAAGTCTGCAAAAATGTTCGCGTCTTCCACGCTTCATATTCGGCGACCAGCCAGTTATGGTGGACGCCAACATCAGCGAGAACGATGCCATCGGCGGGCACGACTTTCCGCAACTCGGCGACGGCGCGCTCCGGCCTGATCGGGATTGCATCCGATGTGCGCGGAGCGGCGGTGGCTTCCTTCCATCGCTTCTGCCATCCCGCAATGCGTTCAAGCCACGCCGTGCGCTGGCCATTGGCGGCCGCGTGGGACTTGGCAAGAATCTGTTGCAGAAAAATTTTCGCGTCGCTTACGATTCCCAGTTCCGGCCGGAAATTCCGCCCGATCTCCGCCGCATCGATGTCAACATGAATCAGCTTGCTCGGCGGGATGTTGTAGGTGAATCCCGGCAGCCACGCGCTGGTGGCGCGGTCATCGAAGCGCGTCCCCAGAGCCAGGATCACGTCGGCATTGCGGCACGCCGCATTCGCCGGATACGAGCCATTGCGGCCCGTCGGACCAAGGCTCAAAGCATTGCGCGGATCGAACACGCCTTTCCCGAATGGCGTAGTCGCAACCGGAATGCGCAGCGTCTCCGCCGCCACCAGCAACTCCGGTTCAGCACCGCTGAGTTCCACTCCATGCCCAACCACGATCACAGGCCGCTCGGCTGCCTGCAGCATGCGGAGCGCTTCGTCCACCGATGCGGGATCGGCTGCGGGACGCGTGTATTCCGCAGCCGGCCAGTCTTTGTCGCGCTGCGCGGCGCTCTCATCGACCAGTTCGACGAACACGTTTAGCGGGATGTCGATATTGACCGGCCCCGGCCGCCCGTTGGTCATCAAGGCAAACGCCTGGCGCAGAGCCAGCGGCAGCATGTCGGCGCGCGTTGGCTGAAAACTCCGTTTCACGTAGGGACGGAGGACATTCACAAAGTCCCCCTGAAAATATTTCCCCGTCTCCTGGAACGGGCCGCGGTTCCACTGCCCGGTCGGCACGTTGCCCGTGATATTCAGCATGGCCGACGAATCCGCCGCGGCAGCAGCGACTGCGACAATCAGGTTCGTCGAGCCGGGACCGCACGAGGTGAACGTGGCAACGGGCTTCTGCATAATCCGGAAATACGCTTCTGCCATAAAAGCGGCCGCCGACTCGTGGTGCACAGAGATCGTTTTGATCTCTTCCTGCCGGTCGAACAATCCGTCGAGCAATCCGAGTATGCCGTGCCCGCACACTCCAAAAATGTATGGAACCTTCTGCTGGACCAGGAAGTCAGCGATGTACGCGGCTCCCTTCGACGCTGGCTTCACGCGCGTTGACTGCAGTTCGCTCTGAGGCATGAATGTTCTCCCGGAAATCTATTTCGCGATACTGAAACCGCCATCGAACGTGTCCGACATACTCCAAAACATCGTCTTCACCTGCTGGTAGGTTCGGATGCCTTGCAGTCCCTTCTCCCGGCCGAGGCCGCTGTCTTTGAATCCGCCGAACGGAGCCGCAGTCGAGAATTGCTTATAGGTATTGATCCAGACCATGCCTGCATCGAGCGCGCGCGCGATGCGCCAGGCGCGCTTGTAGTCGGCAGTCCAGATTCCCGAAGCCAGGCCGTAGCTGATGTCATTCGATTTTTGAATAAGATCATCTTCGTTATCGAAGGGCATGACGCACAACACCGGCCCGAAAATTTCCTGCTGCGCGATTTTCGACTTGTTGGTGATGCCGGCAACGATCGTCGGCAAATAGAACGCTCCCTTTGCCAGCCGCGGGTCGGATGGGCGACTCCCTCCGATCAAAATTTCTGCGCCTTCCGCGCGCGCTCCATCGACCATCTTCTCGACGAACTCCCGTTGCGAGAAACTCGCGCTCGGTCCGAGTTGGGCGCCCGGAGCGTCGGGCAGATCGACGCGTAACGCTCGCGCCCTTTCGATGATCATCGAGATCACTTGTTCGTAGGCTTTACGTTCCACAAACAGGCGCGAACCCGCGGTGCACGACTGGCCGGTTCCTTCGAAGATGGCGACTGTGGCGGCATCCGCCGCCGCCTTCAAGTTCGCGTCCGCGAAAATGATATGCGGCGACTTTCCTCCCAACTCCAGCACCGCCGGAATGATCTTCTTGCCCGACAGTTCAGAAATTCTCCGCCCGACTTCGGTTCCCCCGGTAAACGAAACCATTCGCACCAGCGGATGCGTGATGAGCGCGTCGCCGATTTTGCCTCCCGCTCCAGGCACCACATTCAACACGCCCGGAGGAACGCCCGCATCGAGGGCGATCCGGCCCAGTTCGATCCCGCAAGTTGGGGTAAACGAGGCGGGCTTCAGAACAATTCCATTCCCCGCGGCCAGCGCGGCCGCGATTTTATTGCAGGTGAGAGTGATAGGAGAATTCCAGGGAGTGATCGCAGCAACTACGCCCCACGGTTCGTAAACCGTCATGCTCAGATAATTGCCGCGCGAGGGAGTAATTTCAGATCCCAGAGTTTCAATCGCGGCAGCACAGTAGCGGAAGGTTGCCGCGCCATTGATGACTTGGTTCTTGCATTCTTTCCAAACTTTTCCGTTCTCCAGCATCTGGCAGCGAGCCAGCAGATCGGAACGCTCCATCATAAGGTCGGCGATGCGGTTCAGCAATTGCGCGCGATTGTGCGGCAGCATATTGCGCCAGGCGGGAGCACTCGCGGCTTCGTGTGCAGCTTTTACGGCCGCATCGATGTGCGCTTCGGTGCCGGCACACACCTCGTAATTCACCTCGCCGGTCGCCGGATTCACGTGCGTGATGTGAGACGAGGTATCTTGCACCCATTCGCCCGCGATCAAAAACGGCAAGGGCTTCAAACCCGCGACTGTCGACATTTCTCGGCTCCTAAATTGACAGCGGAATGATTCGCGCGATATAAGGCGCAAGGGATATGCAAAATCAAACCCCAGTGCGGGGGATTCTAGCACCATAATCTGAAAAACATCTGGTGATGAAAACAATGCGAACCTGGGTTGCATTACTTTTTGCTTCATTTTCGATTCTTTTCGCGAGTCAAGCGGGCATGAGCGCAGAGGACGAATCCTACTCCATGCCCCTGAAGACAATTCCCACCTTTTCGACGGAAAACATTGCACGGCAAGGGCATTTTTACGTTGGCGGCAAGTGGCTGGGAGAGCCAGGCAAGCAACGAATGCGCGGCGCCATGTACGTCGAAGTCTGGGTGCCGAAAAAAATTCGTCATCCCTACCCTATTTTGTTTGTGCAAGCGGGCGGAGGCCAGACCAGCATCGGTCTGCTGCAGACTCCCGACGGGCGCCCGGGCTGGGCTTACGATTTCGTCAACCAGGGCTACACCGTCTACATGATGGATTTCCCCGGCCGTGGACGATCCGCCTTTATTCCTGGCCTCGATGGCGACGTGATCCCGCCGCGCACCGGAGAACTGATGGAGCAGGTTTGGACCGGGGGGGCTCCGGCTCCGACGCCACAGCGCAGTTGGCCGCAATCGGACAAATACACTCAGTGGCCAAGCGATGCTCCAAACAAGGGCCGGATCGGAGATCCCGTGTTCGATTACTTCGCCAAGACGGAATTGAATTTTCCCTCTGGCGATGACATGGAACCACTCGCCGCCGAAGATCTGGTGCAACTTGTCGACTTAATCGGAAAGCCCGTCGTTCTGCTGATGCATTCGCGATTGGCGACATCGGGCTGGCTGCTCGCCGATGCGCGCCCGAAAATGATCAAGGCCATCATCGCGGCCGAGCCCTGGGGACCGCCGATTCAAAATGCCGAACTCGATGCGCGCGGCCCGGGACACATTTGGGGCCTGACCAACTTCCCTATGCAATACGATCCCCCGGTGAAAGACGCATCGGAATTGCAGACGGTGCAGGAGGCCCAGGCGGACGGGCCTGGACTCGTCCCCTGCTGGATCCAAAAAGAACCGGCGCGGAAACTGACTAACCTCGAAGGCATTCCCGTACTGAATGTCTCCGCGCAGGCCAGCTATCACCGCCCGTATGCGCACTGCGTCGCCAAGTGGCTGAACCAGGCAGGCGTAAAGACTGAATACGTGAGACTGGAAGACGTGGGACTTCCCGGCAACGGCCATCAGATGATGTCGGAAAAAAACAGCGTGGGCATCGCGAAGTTTTTCATGCAGTGGCTCGACAAGAACACGCGCTGAAGGGAGGCGTGCCGGTTGCGACATTGCCGGCGCTATGCGATCCCTACGCCAGAATTTGCTTCATATACGCGCAACCGCACCACCTCGCGTGCCAGACAGTTCGTACAATCCGCCCGGGGGTTCAGCCGCGTCGCCACTCCCGCCAGGCTTTCGGAGATGGGGAACTCAACCACGCTCACTCCCTTCGCTGAGCCTCCGGCGGTAACGCCCTTCGGAAGTTTCGATGTCGTGCTTGAAATCTTCCAGTGGCGCGTATTTCCTGTGCAGAATGAACCTGTGGAGATCACAAACCTGATTTTGGAAAACCTTATGAGAATGCGCGCGAAAAAAAGATTGCGGTCAACTCTGAATGGAGCAGCGGCGATTGTTCTCGCCCAGAAAACTCCGGGAGCACGGATCGCTTCCGCGTGAGGAAAGTCTTGTTTCAGAAGTTTAAAGAATGTGAAAGCGGGGCGAAACGCGAATCGGGACGCAAAGTCGCGAGTTCCGGATCCATTCGCAGGAACACCATTGAGGTCGATCGCTCTTCGACTGCCTTCTGCAGCCAATGAAAGGCTTGATCCTTGTCTCCGAGACCGCCGTAGATCAGGCCGATCGCATAAGGCGGAACATACTGCCCGGTGCGCGCCTGCAAATTCTGCAGCACATCTCTCGCCTTCGCCGCGTTGCCCGAGGCTCCATAGGCGTGGCCGAGCGATCCCTCGTAGTACGGATCGCCGCCCGAGAGGCGCACCGCTTCCTCTAACTCATGAATGGCGGTCTTGTATTCTCTCCGCTGTTCATAGACTTCACCGAGGCGGAAGTGGGTGCGGGGGAAGTTGGGATCAATCTCAATCGCTTTCTTCAGCGTCTCAATCGAGTGCTCGTACTGGCCCGCGAGCGCAAAGGTCCAACCGGCGTTGCTGCTGACGATCAGCGAGAGCGGATCGTCCTGAAGCGCGCGCTGCGCTTCCTCGACCGCGTCGGCGTAGCTGCCTTTCGCTGCCAGGCTTTCCGCGTACCAGGAGTGAGCCATGGCGTAATGAGGATTTTCTGCCAGAGCGCGGCGAAACTCTTCGTTTGCCGCGGAGGCGTTCCAGTCGTAATAGAAATCGATCAAGCCCAGAGTCGCGTGCGCTGCCGCCAGCGCGTCGTCCATTTCCAGCGCTCGCGTACCCGCGTCTTTGGCTGCAGAAAACGCCTGCTTCGGCGGGACCACTGCATACAATCCCAGCGTCGCATAGGAATCCGCCACTCCCACATAAGCTTCCGCGAAACCAGGATCAAGATTGATGGCCTGCTGGAAATAGCCAAGGCCCTTTTTCAACGCATCCGGAGTGCGCTTATTCCAGAAATAGCGTCCCTTCATGTAGGCTTCGTACGCATCGGGGCGCTCGGTCGATCGCTTCGTGAATCTGCGGGTTTCCTCACCGGTAAGTTTCAAACGAATGGACTGCGCGGCCATGTCAGCCAGAGCGTCCTCAAGAGCGAAAACGTCGCTGAACTGCCGGTCGAAAGTGTCGGCCCAGAGTTGAATGCCATCCTGCACGCGGATCAACTGCACGGTCACTCGCACGCGGCCGCCGTCGCGCTGGATTCTTCCTTCCAGCACGGCATCCACTCCCTGCTCGCGGCCGATTGCCTGCAGGCCGAGATGCGTCCCAGCATATTGCTGAATCGCGCTGGTGGGGCGCACGGTAATCTTTCCGGTACTCGCCAGTTTGGTGATGACCGCATCCGCCATTCCCAGTTCCAGGAATTTGTCAGGACTGTTTGTGCCCAGGGTTTGGAATGGCAGAACCGCCAGTGAGTTAACGGCTGGTACATCCTGCGTCGGCTTCGAAGCGGCCCTGCGCTGCACGGCGCCAGTCACCATGAGCGCCACCAGGCTGAGCCCAACAGTCGCTGATATCAAGAGCCCCCAAGCCCTTCTTTTCCGTGGCGCCGGCCAGGCCTGGGGCACCGGAATCACGTCCAGCGGAGGAACGCCAATCGCTGCGTGAGATTCCTCGACTGGCTTGGTACTGGCGATCACCAACGCGCCGTCATCCAACCGCTTTACTTCGGCGACAAAGCGATATCCCTTTTTCGATACAGTTTCGATATAGCGATGCTGTCCCCGGTCGTCGTTCAGCGCCTTCCTGAGCTGGGAAATCGTGACCGCCAGGTTGCCCTCTTCCACGAAGGAACCGGGCCAAACGGTCTTTAGCAACTCGTCTTTCTCAACCAGATGTCCCGACCGGTCGACGAGGGCCAGCAACATATCAAAAGCCTTGGGAGTGAGCGACACCGGTTGGCCGTCGCAAAGAAGCAGGCGCTCTGGGGGATCTAGCTGAAAAGGCCCGAACTCATACAAAACATTGACTGGAGTCGCCATTGCGGTCAAAAAAAGAAATTCTTAAGATTTCTTTTGCCATTCCCACAAGACGCTCTGCCCTGAAAGCGCTAGCATTTTCACGTTCTTGCAGCAAAGGCAGCTCCGTCTCAAAAGGCTGTGATTATAACGCAGTCGCTCGGAGCGCAGTCAACCACGAAAACGGTTTAGCAGCGGTCGTCGAAACCCTCAACCCCATGGGATGGCCTTGGCCGATACATACAAGCGGGTACGGCTCGTGAGTCTCGCTATCCCCCACTTCTCATCGTCACTCAGCAATCTCTACGGCGCGCCGTCATTTTTGGACATACGCCGCAGCCGGGGATTTCGCTCGATCTGGCCTTGTGCGATTTATGGGGAAGGAGCAGATTGAGCACGGAAGATTCAACTTCGGTCATTTCCCTCCCAGATGCTTCGCAGGGCCGCGCGCCGGATCGAGCGAAGAAACCTTTCTACGCCACTTTATGGGTTCAGGTCGCAATCGCGATGCTCGTGGCTGTCGTCTTTGGATACCTTAGCCCGGCCAAGGCCGCCGCCATGAAACCGCTCGGCGACGCCTTCATCCGCCTGATCACGATGGTGATTACTCTGGTGATTTTCTGCACCGTCGTCACCGGCATCGCGGGCATGGAAGACATGCGCAAGGTGGGACGCGTGGGCGGCAAAGCGATTCTCTATTTCGAGATTGTATCGACGCTTGCACTCCTTGCCGGCATGCTGGTGGGCAACCTCGTCAGGACAGGCGAGGGGTTCAACGCCAACCCCGCAACGCTGGACGCGCACGAGGTCTCCGCCTATGCCGGCCAGGCCAAAGCACAAAGCCTGAGCGACTTCCTCATGCACATTATCCCCAACACGATTGTCGATGCCTTTGCCAAAGGCGACATTCTGGAAGTACTACTGGTCGCCATTCTTTTTGGCTTCGCCATTTTCTCGGCAGGCCAGCGTGGGAAGCCGCTCCTGAATCTCATTGAATCTCTAACGCAGACAGTATTCGCGGTCGTAAACATCATCATGCGCTTCGCTCCGATCGGCGCCTTCGGAGCGATGGCATTCACCGTCGGCAAATATGGCATCGCGTCGCTCGGCCCGTTGGCGAAACTAATTATGACGTTTTATCTGACGTGCGGGCTTTTCATCTTGCTGATTATGGGAGGTATTGCGCGCATCGCCGGCTTCGGCATCCTGCGCTTCCTCCTTTACATCAGAGAAGAGATCCTTCTCGTGCTTTCCACCAGTTCGTCCGAAACTGCGCTGCCGACTCTGATGTCGAAACTGGAAAAGCTGGGGTGCTCGAAGTCGCTGGTCGGCCTGGTCGTGCCTACGGGATACACTTTCAACACCGACGGCACCAGCATCTACATGACGCTGGCAGCGCTTTTCGTGGCACAGGCTACCAATACGCATCTTACCCTCGAACAACAGCTGGTGATTTTTTCAGTCGCGATTCTGACTTCCAAAGGAGCCAGCGGCGTGCAGGGCGCCGCTTTCATCGCGCTGGTCGGAACGCTGATGGTCATCCCGACTATCCCTGTTGCCGGCATGGCCCTGATCCTTGGCATCGACCGCTTCATGAGCATGTTCCGTGCCCTGACCAATATGGTTGGAAATGGAGTGGCTACGCTCGTCGTGTCGAGGTGGGAAAATGAATTGGACCGGGCGACGCTACAGCGGAATCTATCCTGACTTTTGGGCCGCGGTGCCTGTCATTTGTCAATTGAGAAAAAAGAGGAAGCTTCATGCCCGGAAAACACATGCCAACACGCCGTAACGTTCTCACCACCGCAGCGTCATGCGCAGCCGCCGCCCTGGTCGAGATCTCCGGTATCCACAAAGGGACGGCTCTAATCTCGATGCCGGTCGCCCGGCCCTCTACAGAAGCGAACATCTGGAGCAAAGAGTACTGGGCGAAGAAGGGCGATGTCTCGCTCTACATTTTTCGAAAACGTGTGGGCGATCCGACATCCGACCGCGAAACTCGGCCCATTCTGTTTCTCGCCCATGGCTCTTCAGTCTCTTCGCGGCCCACCTTCGATCTCACGGTTCCCGGCCACGACGACTACTCCCTCATGGACACGTTCGCGGGCTACGGATTCGACGTCTGGACCATGGATTTCGAAGGCTACGGCCACTCCTCCCAGGGAACGGGAAATTCCGATATCGCTACCGGAGCCGAAGATCTCAAAGCGGCGGCGGAAGTCATTCTGCGCGAGACGGGGCAGTCTCGTTTTCATTTGTATGGCGAATCTGCCGGGTCACTGCGCGCCGGAGTCTTCGCCATGCAACAGCCGCAACGCGTGAATCGCCTCATTTTGATGGCGTTCACCTGGACCGGCGAAGGATCCAGCACGCTCTCGAAGCGGGCAGAATCCCTCGACTACTATCGCACCCACAACCGGCGCCCGCGCGACCGCAACATGATTCGTAGCATCTTCACCCGTGACAAACCGGGCACATCGGATCCTGCGGTCGCCGAAGCCATGGCCGACGCAGAACTCAAATTCGGAGAAACCGTTCCCACCGGTACCTATCTCGATATGACCACGAAATTGCCGCTGGTCGATCCGCTTAAGCTGAAGGTTCCCGTGATGATCGCACGCGGCGAGTATGACGGGATCGCCTCCGAAGACGACCTGCTGAATTTTTTTAAAAAGCTTCCGATCGGCGACCGCGAGTTCGCGGTCCTCCCCGGCGCGGCTCATTTGATCGCCTTCGGCACAAATCGCCGACAGTTTTTTCACGTCATGCGTTGTTTCCTCGAGATGCCCAAGCGGCTGGACATTGCGAACGATGCATCGAACGAGGGAAAGAGCTCGCGATGATGCTCGCGGCACCTTGCCTCCGCCTGGCACTCACGTCGCGGTGTTGGATGTTCACCGCAGCCGTGAAATTCACACCATTACCGGAAGCATGAACGAACCACAGAGTTTCGCCCTATTTCCCCGACCTGAGCCCCGGTGACTAATTCTTCGCGCCGTCCTTTGTGAAGCCTTCATGATCCTTCCAGCTACGCGTTAGAAATGTGCGCTTGCATTTGAGTGCCTGCGCAGCCCTATTTGGTTGCGCGCCTCTGCCAAGTTCGAATTCAACGACCGCACGTTCAACTGCTTCACGAGCAAGCCGGTGGCCTGCCCCAGTGGGGATAAGCGCTCGCATGGCCTGCCAGTTGCGCAAACGCGAGAAGGACGCCCGAAAAGGAACACCTAGCATGGAGCTTGTCTTGGCGTGACGGCGGGCGGACCGGTGTCGAGCGGGGGACGCAGGATTCAGAGGAGTGCAAGACTCTCGCAACCTGATCGCAGTCACAGCATTCCTGTCCTTTTAGTACATTCAATCGCTTGCCTCGTTCCTTTTTCCCCTTCAAGTTTGGCACTCCTAATGCACATATGTGGTGGTCGGGGCGGCATTCCTGTCGGATGGCAAGCCCAGGCATACACAAAACTTTAGGAGAAAAAATGAACGCTTTAAAGAAATTGATTGTGGGCATAGGCCTGATGTCGTTCCTATGTGCTTTCCCTGCCATGGGGCAGATCGCCAATAGTGTGACCTTTGACGCGCCTTCTGCCTTCTACGCGGGGAACGCGAAAATGCCTGCGGGCAGTTATCGAGTGACTCAGCCCAATGGCGACGACAACCTCTTATTGCTCGAAACCGCCGACGGCTCACATTCCGTCTTTGTGGAGTATGAAATCGCCTCCTCCGACACTCGGCATACCGAGAGCGATGTCACTTTCAACAAGTACGGCAACGTGGATTTTCTGAACACCATCTGGGTCGAAGGACGAAAGTCTGAGATGCGTATCCTGCCGTCGAAATTCGAACAAAGCACGGCCAAAGCTGCGGCCGCTGAAAAACATACGCTGTCAGCCAAGAATGTGGGGCAGCCGTAGCCGCACGGGAACACTTCAAGAAAGAAAAGGAGAAACCATGAAACTACACCACAAAATGCTTGTTTCGATCGCAACCTTCTTTGTATTCATCGCTGCGTCATTCGCCGAGCAGGTGAAGACCGACTACGACCACAACGCAAACTTCGGACAATACAAAACGTACTCTTGGGAGAAGGTTCAAACCAAAGATCCGCTGATGGTCGACCGCATCAAGGACGCGGTGAATGCAGCCCTCAGCGCAAAAGGCTGGACCCAGGTGGAATCGGGTGGCGATGTCTCGGTTGTCGCCATGGAGATCACGCAGAATCAACAGACTCTCAATACTTTTTACGACGGTTTTGGCGGAGGTTGGCGTTGGAGAGGATTCGGCGGGTTCGGGGAGGCGACGACGACAACCGACACCTACCAGGTCGGCACCCTGGTCGTCGATCTGTTCGACGCCAAGGCCAAGAACTTAATCTGGCGAAGCTCGTCCAGCGACACCCTCTCCAACAATCCCGATAAGAACACCAAGAACCTCGACAAGGAAGTGAAGAAGATGTTCGCCCATTTTCCTCCGGAGGCGAAAAAGTAACTCGGAACGGAGTTCTTACAATGATCGATACAAAATAACGAAAAACTTCGGTACGGCGGAAATAGACAGTGCTGTTCCCTACGCCTGTGCCAGGGATATTCGTCGCGTGCATTGATTTGGCGCCCTTACGGGCGCCGTATTGCAGGGCAACGCGGTTGCTTCGAAGTACACCATTGGTCGCGTCCCAGAGTGGAATCCACACAACCACATTGTGATTTTCATCACTGTAAGGATTTCAGCCGCGAACTACGGTAATAAACATAAGCAACTCGATTTATTCCCTGGCGACGTCTGCCTTTGTCGCAGCGTCGTTCGGATCGTGGAGCGAAGGAACGTTGTTAATCGCCCGAATGTGCAAGCGGAATGCCAATACCTTTGCGGCCTCTCCCGGGCTGGCGGCGGGCGTTCCGCATCTCATCCGGCGTAGGAAAAAGCTCGCTTGTCGCAAGACTGCTCAAGTTGATAAAGGCCGCCACCGGAGTTCTGTATCAGTTCAGGCTTGTTCCTTTCAGTTCGTTGAGAGCAGCGGCCGCCTTCCTTCCTGCATCACGTCAGATACCAACGAGAAAAGGCCATTGAGCGGCAGCCGAGCTCTGGGGTACTGGTTCCTGTGGCGGCGTACCAATGCAAACTCCCAGTCTGCTGGCACAAAAGTAATTCTGGCTTTGCCAGAAACCGGAACTGCAAGATGAAACCTAGTCTCACATTGCTGGTAGAGGACAACCCGGACGATGAGTTTCTCACCGTGCGGGCTTTTCGCAAGTCGAATGTCAGCAGTGAACTCGTGGTCGTCCGGGACGGTTGCGAGGCGCTCGAGTACCTTTTCGGAGAAGGCCGATACGCGGAGAGAGATAGCAGCAACCAGCCCGCGTTGATTTTGCTGGATCTCAAGCTGCCAAAGCTTGATGGCATCGAGGTCCTCCGCCGTGTGCGCGGCGAAGCGTGCACCAGGTTCATCCCGGTTGTCATTCTCACTACTTCCCGAGAAAATCGGGACGTACTAGCTGGATACCACGGTGGGGCAAATAGCTACATATGCAAACCAGTGAACTTCGAGGAATTTGTTCGCGCAGTTGGCGAAATCCTGTCGTATTGGCTGGTATTGAATGAGCCGATGCCCGTGTGATTGCTGAGCGCCGTATGGGCGCCGAGTCCGATTGCACGCTGAGGCATCGAAGGCCTGGTTGTAATCAGGGAGGGCCGCACTGAGCGGCAGCATGAGAAAGACAAAGCACGCGGTTCCCGCGCCACCGACCGGAAGGGCGAGAGCATCGGCCCTAGAAACAACGGACGGCGCAACGAAATACCAACCCGACTGAAGCAGAGAAAAAAAGTGAGGTTAGCTCGAAAGCGGTTTCCTGAGACTGTGCCTGCCGGCTTCGTCAATGAGGAGTTTTGTGAGAAACAGTGAGTCCAACCTGAGATTGCTGATTCGTACCGGACCTTACTGTTGCGCCTTGCCGGCCCCGGCGGTAGTCGAAATCATGCGACCGTTACCCATTAACAAATTAGAAAACGCGCCGCTCGGGGTTATCGGAGTAAGCATCGTGCGCGGAATTCCTACCCCGGTATTGGACCTTGCCGCCCTGCTGCAAGAAAACTCGCCCTCGGCGTATACGCGCTTTGTAAGTCTCCGGGTGGGGCAACGTGCCGTGGTGCTGGCGGTCGATACTGTGATCGGAATCCGGGAATTCGCCAACTCCTCGCAACTTCCAGCCCTGCCCCCGCTTCTCCGGGAGATTCGTCCCGAGGTGATCGAAGCCATGACCGCGGTCGACTCGGAGTTGGTGTTGGTGTTGAAGTCTGCCGGACTGATTCCGCCGGACCGAGATTTGACGTTACAGGAAACACGATGAAGCGCTTCGATCACCGCGACGTAGAACACCTTCGCCGTATCGTGGGTTCTCGACTGGGACTGCAGGTCGAGGACGACAAGCTCGATGCGCTGGCGGAAATCTTCTACCGCCGGCTGCAAGCGCGCTCGAAAATGGATACGGCCTCCTACCTCGGCATGCTGGACTCGCGGGTCAACGCCAGGGAGGAACTGCGCATCCTTGCTTCCCAATTAACCGTCGCCGAAACCTACTTCTTTCGCGGCCCCGAGCACTTCTCCGCTCTTCGGTCCATCGCCATTCCTGACCGGCTACGCGCTATGGAGTCGCGGCGCGAGCTTCGCATCTTGTCGGCCGGTTGCGCCTCCGGGGAAGAAGCGTACTCGGTCGCCATCGTACTGCAGGAAGAGCTTCCTCAGGCTTGCCCGACCAAAGTGGTCGTCAAGGGTATCGATATCAATCCCATCATGCTCGCCAGGGCCAAGCGCGCCGAATATAGCGTCTGGGCGTTACGTGAGACGTCCGAACAGATGCAGCGCAAGTATTTTCAAGCCCGGTCCGACTCCTACCGCCTGGACGCGAGAATCTGCGCCATGGTGAACTTCGAGGAAGCGAACCTCGCGGTACAAGACGGGGCAGATTGGGATCGGGCAGATTACTACGACGTCATTTTCTGCCGCAATGTCCTTATGTACTTAGTGCCCGAGGCCGCGCTCCAGGCGGTCGCTCGTTTGACCAGGGCATTGGTTCCGGGAGGTTACCTGTTCCTGAGCCATGCCGAGACCCTGCGGGGAATGTCCCAGGACTTTCATCTTCGGCACAGCTGCGATGCGTTTTACTATCAGAGGCGTACTGCTGATCGGGCAAGCGAGGCAGAACCGCTGCCCGCGAAGGCATTTGAGGCAAGCGCCGAGATCGATGCTGCATGGGTTCAGGCTGTGCGCCGGGCCTCCGAGCATATTGAGAACCTCTCCCGTGACACTACCCGCCATCTTGAGCCGGCGGTCGCTATGGCGGCTGTCGAAGACCGATCGCATGGCAGGGCGTCTACACAACTCGGTTTCGCGCTCGACCTCTTGAACAGGGAAAAATATCGAGAGGCGCTCGATGCTCTCGACCGGCTGCCTGCAGAATCCATCCGGGACGGCGATGCCCAACTGCTACGGGCCGTGGTGCTCACGAACTCCGGGCAAACTTCCGCTGCCGAGTCCGTTTGTGGACAAGTTCTGGCCGCCGACGAGCTGAATGCCAGCGCGCATTACCTGCTGGCGCTTTGCCGCGAGCATGCCAAAGACATTCCGCAAGCGACCGAACACGATGAAGCGGCGATTTATCTGGATCCAGCCTTCTCCCTGCCGCACCTTCATTTGGGCTTGCTCGCCAAACGTGCCGGGGACCTGGCCCGTGCCCGCCGCGAGCTGAGTGAAGCTGACGCGCTTCTGCGGAAAGAAGACGCTTCCCGCATTTTGTTGTTGGGAGGAGGATTCAACCGCAAGGCTCTTATGGAATTTACCGAAGCCCAACTGCGCGCCTGCGGAGGGACATCATGAGCACCGGTGTTGCACTCTGCCCGCCTTCCACGAACGAAGACGAGCTAGGGCAATTGCGCCATGCCTTCGACCGATCCTTTGCCCAACCCGCTATCCAACCCGCCCAAACGATGGTGCGTTTGATCTCCATCGAGGTCGCGGGGAGGCCGTTCGCGATCGAGGCGAACCAGATCGCGGGATTGGCCAAGGTCAAGCGCATCGTTCCGCTTCCCAGCCGCATTCCGGAGTTCCATGGCATAGCAGGGATTCGCGGTGGGGTGGTGCCAGTCTTCAATCTTGCCGCGTTGCTCGAAATCGAATCCCGCGGCAATCCCCAGTGGCTAGCCCTGGCAAAATCCGAAACAGCAATGGCCCTGGCATTCGAGACGCTTACCGGGCAAGTGGAAGTGGGAGCGTCCGACATCTATCCGGAAGAAGTCGAGGGGCGAACCGCTTTCGTGCGCATGCTCGTAAGGATCGGAGCACAGGTCAGACCCTTACTGGACATATTTCGAATCGCTCAAGAAATTCACAGGAAGGCTGGTCTCTCCGACTCAGCCGGGAGCAAATCATGACTTATGGATGGTCTTTTCAAAAAAAGGTGACTGTCGGATTTGGCGTGATGGTAGGTGTGACTGCACTTACGGCTGTGGTCGCCGTGTACGCGCTGCGCAATGTTGTGACCAGCAAGGATACGGTCATATCCGTCCACGCTGACGCCCTGGTGGACGCCGCAAAACTGAATGCTTCCGCCGACCGGGGAGTGGCCAGCTTCCGCGCCTTTGTGGTGGCTCCCGAGGACCGTTTCTTGGAACAGTGGAACTCGGCCGGTGAGGAGTTCTCTACCGTACTCAATGATCTGGGCGGAAAAATCACGAGCGAGCAGGGCAAGCGTTTGCTCAGCGAGATTCGCACCTCCCAGGCGGCACTGACTGAAATACAACAGCGCGCGGTACGGGTTCGCAAGGATAAGAATGGATTGGCCGAGGCAAGCCGCATCATGCTCAACGATGCGATTCCGATTCGGGAGCGCCTCGGCCAGACAAGCCGGGAACTGGTGCAACTGGAAGAACGACTGCTCGACGAGGCAAAACGGGGGTCCACAAGCAAAGCTTCATGGGCAATGGCGGCGGTTATGACCCTGGCGGTTTTCGCTGTTTTGTTTGCCGCGCTTACCGCATTTTTCCTTTCCCGCGCACTCTCGCGCCAAGTCGGTTCCGCCGTCCAGCACGTTCAGAACTCCTCTGCGGAGTTGCAGACCACCGCCAATCAGCAGGCGGCGGGAGCGCGCGAAGCCGCCACCGCTATGAACGAAGTAACCACGACTATGGGCGAACTGCTCGTCACTTCCAGGCAGATTTCCGAAAGCGCGCAGCGCGTGGCGCAGATTGCGCGGCAGACGGCCACGGCCGCCCACACTGGCGACGAGACCGTTGCCAAAATGCAGGAAGCGATCGAGGCCATTCGTCGTCAGACGGATGTCATCGTGAATCACATGCTGGACCTGGGGAAGAAGTCGCAACAAATCGGCGGAATCCTCGACATTATTAATGAGCTTGCGGAGCAAACCAACATTCTGTCCATCAACGCCACCATTGAAGCCGCGGGTGCAGGGGAGACGGGCAAGCGGTTCGCGGTGGTGGGTGACGAGATCCGCAAGCTCGCAGACCGGGTTAGCGGTTCGACAAAAGAAATTCGTGGATTGGTGGATGAGATACGCGCTGCGGTCAACACCACAATCCTGGCCACCGAGGGAGGTTCGAAGGCGGTGGATGCAGGCCTAAAGCACTTCGAGGAGGTCGCGCGGGGGTTCAAGCAAATCACCAGCCTGGTAGCTACCACGACCGACGCCGCCCGCGAGATCGAACTCGGCACCAAGCAACAGAGCACGGCCGTCGAGCAGGTGAATTCTGCCATCGCCGGAGCAGCCCAGGCCGCGCGGGAAACTGAGACCAGCACGGCACAG
>DASSRO010000331.1:0-10884 GCA_035701745.1 Candidatus Sulfotelmatobacter sp.
GAATATTGGACGATCGACGCGCACCTTGCCGCCAGCAAGCCTCCGGCATTTGACGCGCGATTTGTCGGCAAGGGCGAAGAGAAGATCGAAGTCACCAACGGCGAAGACGCGGAAAAGATTCGCGCGGCGCTGGAAAAATCCGACTGGGTAGTACGCTCGGTCGACAAGAAAGAGCGCCGCCGCAACGCCGCACCTCCGTTCACTACCAGCAAACTGCAACAGGATTCGTCGCGCAAGCTGCGTTTCAGCGTGAAGCGCACCATGATGATCGCGCAGCGACTGTATGAAGGCGTGGAACTTGGCGAAGAAGGCCTCATCGGACTGATCACATATATGCGTACCGATTCCACGCGCGTCGCTCCCGAGGCGATTGCGGAGGTGCGCGAGTACGTTGGCAAGGAATACGGCCCGACTTACCTGCCCGAAGCGCCCAACACCTTTAAAGAGAAGAAGGATTCGCAGGGCGCGCACGAAGCGATTCGGCCGACTTCGGCGATGCGCCATCCCGATCAGGTTAAACAGTACCTGAAAGAAGATGAGTTCAAGGTTTACAAACTGATCTGGCAGCGTTTCGTTGCGTCGCAGATCAATCCCGCCGTCTTCGATCAGACCACGGTCGACATCGACGCCAAAAATGGCAACGACGTTTACTGGTTCCGCGTGACCGGGTCGGTGCTCAAGTTCGACGGCTTCCTGCGCGTCTACGAAGAGTCGAAAGAAGGCAAGGACGAGGAAGACGAGGAACTGAAACACAAGTTGCCGGCGCTCGAAGCCGGACAGAAGCTCACGCTCAAGGAACTGAAGCCGGAGCAGCATTTCACCGAACCGCCTCCGCGCTACAACGAGGCGTCGCTGGTGAAAGAACTGGAAGAGCGCGGGATCGGCCGCCCGTCGACGTACGCGGCGATTCTGTCGACCATCCAGGAGCGGCAGTACGTGCAGAAAGTCGGCGGAAAGTTTTCACCCACCGAGATTGGCCTGGTCGTGACCGACCTGCTGGTGGAAAATTTCCGCGACATTTTCGACGTGCAATACACCGCGCATCTGGAAGAGGAACTGGACGAAATCGAAGATGGCAAGGAGACGTGGACCGACACGCTCGGCGATTTCTACAAGAAATTCCAGAAAGATCTCAAATATGCCGAAAAGCATATGGAGAACATCAAGCGGATGGAGAAGCCCACGGACGAGAAGTGCGAAAAGTGTGGCGCGCCGCTGGTGATCAAATGGGGCAAGCACGGCTCGTTCTACGCCTGCAGCACCTACGATAAGGAAGATCCAAACACCTGCACGTTCACCAAAGAAAATCCCATCAACCTGCCCGATCTCGATTCTGCCGACGTGCAGGAAACCGGAGCGGCGGAAGAATATTGCGAGAACTGCGGCCGGGTGATGGTGCTGAAGCGCGGACGGTTCGGTCAGTTCATGGCGTGCACGGGATATCCCGACTGCAAGACCACGCGGCGTTTGGACCAGGGCAAGAAAGTTCCTGACATTCCGCTCGACGAGCTTTGCCCGAAGTGCGGGCGCAATATGATGATCCGCCACGGGCGCTACGGCGAGTTCACCACCTGCAGCGGATACCCCGAGTGCAAGTACGTGAAGCAGAATTTCATCGGCGTGAAGTGTCCGGAGTGCAAAGACGGCGAACTGGTGGAGAAACGCGCGCGCAAGGGGAACACGTTTTACGGTTGCGGAAATTATCCCAACTGCAAGTTCACCTCGGCCCACAAGCCGATTCCGGAGAAGTGCCCGACCTGCGGCAGCGAATACCTCGTGGAGAAATTCCTGAAGTCGGGCCCGGTGATCGCGTGTCCGAACAAAGAATGCGACTACGAGCGGCCGAATCCCGGGGCAGAAGCTGCGGCCAGCACCAACGCTTAAAATTTGGTAATTGGGTAATTTGTAGTTGAGTAATTTGAAGAGCCGGGACCCGGCGTCTTACGATTACAATTGCCCAATTACTCATTTACCAAATTACCCAATCTAAAATCCACGTCGAGGTTCCCTATGGCCAAAAAAGCTACCACCGCTGATGCCGAACTAATTCTGAAACTGTACGACCTGCGCCGCGAGGCGGAGATGCGGAAGGCTCGCCAATGGTGGCTGGGCGAGTTCTGGCCGGAGAATGCCGAAGACTTCATGAAAGTTGCCGGGGCTGCGGGGACGCCGGAAAACGCCTGGCTGCGGCAAGCGGGCAGTTATTGGAGCATGGCCGCGTCGTTTGTGCTGCAGGGCGCGCTGAACGAAGAATTGTTTATTCAGCCGGCGGTGAGCGGCGAAATGTATTTTCTGCTGGCGAAGGTCCATCCTTTCCTGAAAGAGTTGCGGGAAAAGTTGGGAGACCCGCATTTTTTCGGGAATATCGAGAAGCTCGTCATGGGCTCCAAATTTGGACGGGAACGGCTCAAATTCACGCTGAAACGCGTGGAGATGATGCGCCAGGGTCGGGCCGGGCGCAAGGCCAGCTAAAAACCTGCACCACAGGGGACACGGAGGTTCACGGGGTAAACCTTGTGCGCTGAAGTGAAGGGCATGGGCGGTACAAGTCGAGCCTCACCAAGCAAGCGATGAGCAGGGTTTCCTCCGTGGATCTCTGTGTCCTCGGTGGTCCACGATTTGGATTTGGGCGGGCTCCTGCCATGTCGCGTGAGCAGGATCACTTCGCGGCGTATCTTATCTGTTATCCTAAACGGCTGTGCGGATGATTTGGTGGTTTCTGATCCTGGGTGGGAGCACGCTGGTCGTGGTGTGTGTGGCGATCGCATTGTATGTCCATTTGCGGCATCACCTGCAAAAAACCCACCACTCGCACGAGGAAACTCCGATCGAGAGCCACCGTCAGGCGAACAGCATCGAGCGCTAAGATTCGCGCGTTCGTGGAGATGCAATTATGGAAAAATCTGCGATTCACACTTTAACTACGCCGCAAGAGCGGGCACTCGAAGCCTCGCGGCAAGTTGCACTGGTCGTAGGCGCGAGCCTGGTGGTCGCGCTGTGCGCCCGCATCACGATTCCGCTCATGCCACTCACGCCCGTCCCGCTCACGGTGCAAAACATGGGCGTGCTGCTGGTTGGGCTGTTGCTGGGCAGCCGGCGCGGCTTTGCGGCGCTGGCGCTTTATCTGGTCGAAGGGGCGGTGGGACTGCCGGTGTTCAACCCCACAGGGCCGGGAGGTCTTGCTCAATTGCTCGGACCCACGGGCGGATTTCTGATGGTCTACCCCTTCGTCGCGTTCTTGGCGGGCTACGTTTTCGAGCGCGGAGCGAAAACTTTTGTGCGTGCCGCGACTGCCGGTTTGCTGGCTGAGATTTTGTTGTTCGGCGGAGGCTTGGCGTGGCTTTACGCGTTTACGCATTCGCTGGCGAAGGCAGCTTATCTCGGCCTGTACTGGTTCCTGGCCGCCGAAGTAATTAAGGTGATGGTAGCCGCGGCCGTTGCTACCCGTTTTCGCCGCAACGCAGTCCAGCAGTAGATTCCAGGGAGTTCACAATGACAGCCGTATCTGAAACCGCAAACGCGCAAGGCAGCAGTGTCGCCGGTCAACTGCGCGAGATTACCGTGGCGCATAGTCCCGACTCCGACGACGCGTTCATGTTTTACGGCCTGGCGACGAATAAAGTGCGCTCCGCCGGCCTGCGCTTCACACACACACTGTGCGATATCGAGACGCTGAACCAGAAGGCGCGCGAAGGCGTGTATGACGTGAGCGCAATCTCGTTTCACGCCTATCCGTACGTGCAGGACAAGTATGCGCTGATGTCGTGCGGGGGAAGCGTGGGCGAGGGCTACGGGCCGATGATTGTTTCGCCGCGGGCATTTACCCAGGACGAAATCAAGACCAAGCGCATCGCTGTGCCGGGCACGCTTACCACAGCCTATCTCGCGCTGCAGTTGTTTGCGCCCGGAGTTGAAACCGAAGTCGTGCCCTTCGACCAGATCATTCCGCAGGTGCTGGAAGGAAAATACGAAGCTGGGCTGATCATTCACGAAGGGCAGCTGACCTATGACAAGTCGGGGCTGCATCGGGTGGTCGATCTGGGGCGCTGGTGGCAGAAAGTGACCGGGCTGCCGCTGCCGCTGGGAGGCAATGCGATTCGCAGGGCGCTAGGCTCGGAGCTGATATTTGCAGTCTCGGCCGCGCTGCGCGACAGCATTCAGTACGCGCTCGATCATCGCGAAGAAGCGCTGAGTTACGCCATGCAATTCGCTCGCGATCTCGATACGCAGTCGGCGGACAAATTCATCGGCATGTATGTGAACGAGCGCACCCTTGACTACGGCCCTGACGGCCGTGAAGCCGTCCGCCGCCTGCTGGACATGGGGCATAAAGCGGGAATCATTGGGCCGGAAGCGAACGTGGATTGGGTGTAGCTAGAAGCTGCTAGCTACTAGCTTCTAGCTCCTAGCTTGCAGCGACAGACCTCCGCCTTTTTCGAATAACCTCAACCGCCGTGTAATCTGACTTGCTAGTAGCTAGTAGCTAGTAGCTAAAAGCCAGGAACTGGAAGCTTGTCCCCACAAACTATCCTCATCGACGCTGACGATACGCTGTGGGAGAACAACGTTTATTTCGAACGGGCGATTGCGCGCTTCATCTCATTTTTGAATCATCACGAGTTTTCCGCGGAGCAGGTGCGGGAAGTGCTCAATGACGTGGAACGTGAGTGCATCGTGAAGCACGGATACGGTCTGCACAGCTTCGCCCACGCGCTGGTCGATACTTTCGAGAAACTGAGCCCGACTCCGGTCACGCCTGAACTGCATGCGCAGGTCATTAGCTTCACGCATGCCATTCAGAATCACGATATTGAATTCCTGCCGGAGGTTCCTGAGACGTTGGACTATCTGTCTCAGAAGCATCGCTTGATTCTTGTGACCAAGGGCGACATGGCAGAGCAGTCCGGCAAGGTCGAGCGGTCGAAGTTGAAGAAGCACTTTGCCGCAGTTGAGATCGTGGCCGAGAAAAAGCCTGAGGTCTACGCGCATCTGGCCGACAAATATGATTGCACGCACCACTCCACGTGGATGGTGGGCAATAGTCCAAAGTCCGATATCAATCCCGCGATGGCGGCAGGGCTGAACGCAGTCTTTGTGCCGCACGGTGACACCTGGATTCTGGAACACGAAGAGGTCAACCCCGCTCCGCCGCAACAGAAGTTGCTGATCGTTGGCCGCTTCGCCGAGCTGCGAGAGCACTTCTAACCTCACGTGTTTGTCATCCTTCGCTTCGCTCAGGATGACAATCTTTCTTGAGTGTGGCGGCGGGAATCTTCTCCGTCAGCATGGTTTCCTTCTGGTTACTACCGCATCAAACTAACCAACACGCGCGCGAGCGCGGGTGATTTCCCGCGTGGTAGGCTGATGTTGCTCTGCGATCTGGCTCCCACTTCGTCGGTGGCGATTCAGACAAACAATTTACGGCGGCTGTTGCATACGGTTGAGGCGCTATCCGAGCTCGGGCCCGCGCTAACGGCGGAGCGCGACTTCTCGGAAACCTCGCGGCTGATGCTGTCTGCCATCATGGAAGCGGCGGGCGCGCGCGAAGGCGTGCTGCTGCTGTTCAATGACAAGCCGGCCATGTTGACCTCCGCGGCGGCGCTGGGATTCGCGCTGATGCCCGATCCTGCCTTCATTCCTCTCCTTCCCAAACATGTGCACGCGCTCTCGGCGGCGCGCGGTCCGGTGGTGCTCAATTCGTCGAGCTATTCGATGTTTCTGAGTTCCAACGGGAACGTGGCGCCGGAACTATTCAAATGCCTCGCGCCATTGAAAGCGGGAGGCAAGCTGGCGGGCGTGGTCGCTCTCGGACGGCGGCCGGGCGATTCTCTGTACGAAGACAGCGAACTCGATGCGCTGGAATTGCTATCGAGCTACATTGCGCTGGCGGTGCAGAATCATGCGCTGTCGCAATCGATCGCGCAAAGGGTTTCGGAAAATCTGCGGCTCATGGCTTCGCTGCACGGCTTTTACGACAACGCGCTCGAAGCCTTTGCCACCGCCATCGACGTGAAGCACGTAAACATTCATGGACACTCGCTGCGCGTGGGGCGATACGCGTCGGCCATTGGCGAGGCTATGGGCATGGAGCCGAGCGACGTGGCGGCGCTGCGCAGCGCGGGATATTTGCACGACATTGGAAAAGTTGCTGTCGACCGGCGCCTGTTCGGCAAGGCGGCGGCGCTCGATCCCGAGGAGTTTCGCGAGATGGCCGACCACACCGTCGTCGGCCACCAGATCGTCAGCAGCGTGCAGTTTCCGTGGCCGAAGATTCCCGAGATTGTGCGCTGGCACCACGAGCGCAGCGACGGCTCGGGCTATCCTGACCGGCTGGTGCAGGACGATTTGCCGATGGCGGTGCGCATCGTCGGCCTGGCGGATTCATTCGATGCAATGACCAGCGCGCGTCCTTACCGCGCGCCGCTTTCAGTGGGCAGCGCGCTCAGCGACCTGGTGCGCATGGCGCCAGAGAAATATGATCCCAACGTAGTGCAGGGGCTGCTGATCCAGGTGCGCCGCGACGTGGTGGGCAGCAGCCGCACTCCTTTGCTCGATAGCATGACCGTGAACATTTCTGCCACTGACATAGATCACCTCGCCGCTACGCTGCAGCACAAAATCTCCCGCGCTAAGGCGTATCTGACCAAAGAGATCGGGTCGTAGCCGGGCCGGCTGTCGATCCGAACATTTACCGGACACGGGTAGGCGGAGCGAAGCCCTCAATTGGGCTCGCGACAAAACGCGAAGGAGGGTCGCGGATGTGTTCGCTTTCGTCCGCGACCCTATCGTGAGAAAACCATCAGCCAGAAAACCGGGCCGTCACTATTTCGCCGTAGGCGTCGTAGTGTCGGGAGTGGTTTTCTTCGGAGGCGTTGTTGTCTTCGTCGTAGCCGCGGCGGGGATGGGCCTCGCTGTGGCGGGGGCGTTCACCGGCTTGGCTGCCGGTACGGGGGTTTTAAAAGCAGCATTGTTGACCACAGAGGCGGGAGTTGCATTGGGCGTTCGTTGCGACTGCGGTGAAACTGCGGCTGGCTGCCCGGAAACCCGCTGCAGGTTGTTCGGCTGTGTCGTTCCCCTGACGTAACCGCTTCCTGTGGCAACCCCGTTTACAGGCGACGATCCGGAGGAGAATGCCGCGCTGCTGGCGCCCGGAGCGAGAGTGGGGAAGTTGAGGTTGTATGTCCGCACCGGAATCGCCAACGCGCCATTTTGCGTCTGGAGTTCGTCGATGGTGAGGTTGTAAGAGTAGCTTGTGCCGATTGGACTGGTGTTGGGGCGATTCCTGGCTACGGCGAACATCGCGTTGCCGGTTTGTCCCGGCGCCAAGACAAACTGGGGGTCGGTCTGGTTGCCGCGATCGATGCCCATCCCCTGGAGTTCGCCGGGATTGCCGCCTGCCGGGATATAAGCGTTGCCATTGTTATCGACCATCACCATCGAGCCATCGTGATAAGCGATGACCAGCGGCTGGTTGCTCGAGTTGTGGAACTGAAAATTCATGCGGATCACGTGCCACGCGCCTTCCTGGCTGACCATCATTTGCGAAACGTTGGCTTGAAACGGGCCTGCGTCAAAGCACGACTGCCCGCAAGCTCCGGCGCCGGCGCCTCCTCCGCTGAAAGCCCCGCTGGCCTGACCGGGTTGCGCGGCGCCCTGGACGTTTTGCATGCCTTGCTGCACGCCCTGCATTCCGTTCTGCACTTGCTGCGTTCCGTTCTGGCCCGGCTGGGTCATTTGCTGAACCGTGTTCTGACCTTGCTGCGTAGTATTCTGCCCTTGCTGTGCTGCGTCCCTCACCTTCTGCCAGATACTCTTTTTCGGTTGCGGTTTTGCCGACTGATTCTGTGGCTGATTCTGGTTCTGATTCTGATTGTTCTGGCCCGTAGCCTGATTCTGATTCGGCTGGCCTGAGTTCGTTTGACTTTGGTTCGGGGTCTGTTGCGCGGCCGTGGCGACCGAGATGGCAGCCAGGGTGACGATAACTACGGCGATCCGCGTGGTGCCCATATGCCCTCCAGAGAGTAAATTCGAGAAACGTTTGCGAACGACAACGACACCGTTTCCGAGATTGCGCACTATCACGAGCGGCGCGCGTCAGGGCAACGGCGGATGAAGTCCTCTCGCTGTTGCAAGTCAGTTTCTGTTATCGGAGCCCAAAAAGGGGAGAACTACACGGCAATTCAACTTTGGCCCAGGATCAAGCGCAGAACGTTACCAGAATTCCCAGTGACACGCAATTGTTGTCTCCCTTGACAACCCCGTCTCTGGCTGCAACTTTTTGGCTGGGGAGGGTTCATAATCAGCAGACCTGCGGCGCCGGGGGAGTTGGCATGCGATCCAAAGTTGGGCGGTCAAGGCTCGGGCACCCCAAGCTCAGGCAACTTAACCTGGGGCAGTCCAATCTCGAGAGGGTCGGTCTGTTGCTGCTGTGCTTGAGCCTGGCATGCATTGCTCCTTCGCTACGTGCTAAGAAAAAGGATCCAACGCCGCAACCTGCGCCAAGCGAGCAAAGGCGCGCGGTGCAAGCGCTCAACCGGCTGACGTTTGGACCGCGGCCGGGCGACGTGCAGCAGGTGATGGCGATGGGGGTTGACCGCTGGATCGATTTGCAACTGCATCCCGAAAAAATTCCTGATAGCGCCATCGAGGCCCGCCTGGCGCAGTTTCGCACGCTGCACATGAGTTCGAAGGAAATCGCCGAGGAATTTCCCGATAACCAGATCATCCGGCAGGTTATGGACGGCAAACGGCCCATGCCGTCAGATCCCGCGAAGCGCGCGGTGTATCAGGTGCAGATGGCGCGTCTGGGGCAGAAGGAAGCCGAGAAGCAGGAGAGGAAGCAGCAGGCCGTCGCGCCGGCGGCATCGTCGATGCAGGCGTCGGACAGTGCGAAGACAGCTGAAGAACTTGCGGCTGCGGCGGCTGCCAGCGGCGATGCATCGGCGAATGCGCCCAATAACCTTGCCGACGCCAATGCGACGGGATCGAACGCGACGAGCATGAACCCGTCGGGAATGGATTCGGCTTCCGGTTCTCCGCCTGCGGTGAAGCCCGTCTCCGCCGATGACTCTGAGGCGCGGCGTCGCGAAGAGCGCCTGTATACGGACTTGAAAATTCAAGGCCTCATCGATCTTCCTCCCGACCAGCGTTACAAAAAAGTATTGACAATGACGGCGGACGAACAGTTGGCGTTTGCCGATTCTTTGCGTGGTGGTGGGAATGTCAAAGCGCAGGATTTCCTCGCCGGCATGAATCCGAAGCAAAGGGAGACGCTGCTGGCCATGAACAATCCGCAGGCTGTGGTGGCGGACGAACTGGTGCAGGCCAAACTGCTGCGGGCGATCTACAGCGAACGCCAGCTCGAAGAAGTGATGACCGATTTCTGGTTCAACCACTTCAACGTATTCGCGGGAAAAGGCCCCGAGCGCCTTTTCCTTACCAACTACGAGCAGGAGGTGATTCGCCCGCACGCGCTGGGAAAATTTGAAGACCTGCTGGTGGCGACGGCGAAGAGTCCGGCGATGTTGTTCTACCTGGATAATTGGTTGAGCGTGGGGCCGAACTCGATGCGGGCGCTTGGTATTCCCGATCGTCCCATGCGGCCCGGGCCTTACGGGCGTCCGCGCCGTTTCCCGCCGGCGAATCCGAATGCGAAGCGTAAAGCAAACAGCGGCTTGAATGAGAACTACGGCCGCGAGTTGCTGGAGTTGCACACGCTCAGCGTGAATGGCGGCTACTCGCAGCGCGACGTCACCGAAGTGGCGAAAGTGTTCACCGGGTGGACGATTGAAAAGCCGAATGACGGCGGGAGCTTCAAATACGATCCGCGTATACACGAACCGGGACCGAAGGTCGTGCTCGGGCACCACATCAAGCCCAAGGGCGACGGCGAAGGCGAGGGCAGGGAAGTGCTGCACATGCTGGCGATGAGCCCGCAGACCGCGCATTTTATATCGTTGAAGCTGGCGGAGCGCTTTGTGTCGGACGATCCGCCGCCGGCGCTGGTCGATCGCATGGCGAAGACGTACGAGAAGAAGAAGGGTGACATTCGCGAAGTGCTGGCGACGCTGTTTCATTCTGCGGAATTCTGGGCGGAGGGGACGTACCGCGCCAAGGTGAAAACGCCGCTGGAATTTGTAGCGTCGGCGGTGCGGGCTACGGGGGCAGAGGTTGACGACGCCATGCCGCTGGCCCGCCAAATTGGCAACATGGGCATGCCGCTGTATGGAGCGCAGCCGCCCACGGGCTATTCGATGAAGGCAGAGACCTGGGTGAGTTCGGCGGCGCTGTTGAATCGCATGAACTTCGCGCTGGGACTGACGGGCGGGAAAATTCGCGGGGTGAAAGTGGATGCGGCGCAATTGGCGGGAAGTTCTACGGTGACGCCGGACGCGGCGGTGGCGCTTTCGACGCTGGAAGCGAAGTTGCTTGCCGCCGACGTGTCGAAGCAGACACATGATTCGATCGTGACGCAGATGGAAGCGGCGGCGAAACCGGCGCGGCCCCCGGACGCGAGTATGATCGCAGGCCTGTTGCTGGGTTCTCCGGAATTTCAGAGGAGGTAGCTGCCAGCGACTAGCTGCTAGCTTCTAGCTGCTAGCCTCTGGCTAACCACGCTCGCCATTTGATAGGAAGCTTGGATGAAAAGGTAGAAGCTAGGAGCTAGGAGCTAGAAGCCAGGTGCTGTTCTTATGTCGATCACGCGTCGCGTTTTTTTGCGCAACAGTTCACTAGCTGTCGTTGGGACGGCGGCGGTACCGAGTTTTCTTACCCGTGCAGCTTTTGGCGCGGTCGACGCCGGAGTGCGCAACAAGCGGCTGGTGGTCATTTTCCAGCGGGGCGCCGCCGATGGACTGAACATCGTCATTCCTCACGCCGAGCCGC
>DASSRO010000332.1:0-21025 GCA_035701745.1 Candidatus Sulfotelmatobacter sp.
GGCCGTCTCGGCCTTTACCGATCGCGTCTTTGCGCAAGTCAATGTCGATGCGGCCGGCGAGCGCAAAGGCAACGACGAGAGGCGGCGACATCAGGTAATTGGCGCGAACTTCGGAGTTGATGCGGCCTTCAAAGTTGCGGTTTCCGGAGAGCACCGACGCGACTACGAGTTCCTTGTCGTCGATGGCCTGCGAAACTTCCGTGGGCAGCGGGCCCGAGTTGCCGATGCAGGTGGTGCAGCCGTAGCCGACAAGATGAAATTTAAGTTTCTCGAGGTAAGGCGTGAGGCCGGCCTTCGCCAGATAATCGGTCACGGTTTTCGATCCGGGAGCGAGAGAAGTTTTCACCCAGGCGGGAACCGACAGGCCCTTCTCAACCGCTTTCTTCGCCAGCAGTCCGGCGGCGATGAGCACCGAGGGATTGGACGTGTTGGTGCACGAAGTGATCGCGGCGATCACGACGCTGCCGTGCTTCAGAGAGTCTTTCACCGATGCCGAAACGTGCTCGTGAACATTGGGATCTTCCACGCCAATTGCAGCGGGGCTCCCGCCTTCCTGTTCCCACTTCGCATTATTCGAAGCGGCAACCGCGGAGGCTGCCGCGGTCTTCGCGGCAGTTTTCGGCTTGATCAGCGTGGGCAGAGCTTTCTGAAACGATTCTCCGGCTTGCGAAAGCACGACACGGTCCTGAGGACGCTTCGGCCCGGCGAGGCTGGGCTCGACGGTTGCGAGATCGAGCGTGAGCAATTCGGAATATTCCGCTTCGGCGGTCTTGTCGTCGTGGAACAGGCCCTGCTCGCGGCTGTAGGCCTCGACCAGCGCGATCTGTTCCTCGGAGCGTCCGGTGAGCCGGAGATACTTCAGCGTTTCTTTGTCGATGGGAAAAATTCCGCAGGTCGCGCCGTACTCCGGCGACATGTTGGCGATGGTGGCGCGATCGGCCAGAGGCAGGTCGCGCAGACCGGGCCCGTAGTATTCGACAAATTTTCCCACGACTCCGTGCTTGCGCAACATTTCGGTGATGGTGAGAACCAAGTCCGTGGCAGTCGCGCCCTCGCGCAAGCGTCCGGTCAGCTTCACTCCGACCACCAGCGGAATCAGCATGGACACAGGCTGGCCCAACATCGCGGCCTCGGCTTCAATGCCGCCCACGCCCCACCCAAGCACCCCCAACCCATTGACCATGGTGGTGTGGCTGTCGGTGCCGACGAGAGTGTCGGGATAGGCGGTGTGCTTGCCGGGGGATTCGTGAACGAAGACTACGCGAGCGAGATATTCGAGGTTGACCTGGTGAACGATGCCGGTGTCGGGGGGAACGATGGCGAGGTTGCGGAATCCGGTTTGGCCCCAGCGGAGGAAGGAGTAACGCTCTTTATTGCGCTGGAATTCGAGAAGGGCATTCATGTCAAAAGCGTTGGGCGTGCCGAACTCGTCGACCTGAACCGAGTGATCGATGACGAGTTCGACGGGCTGCAGAGGATTGATGAGAGCGGGGTCGCCGCCGAGAGTCTGCATGGCGTCGCGCATGGCGGCGAGATCGACGACGCAGGGAACGCCGGTGAAATCCTGCAGAAGGACGCGGCTGGGAGTGAAGGCGATTTCCTTGTCGGGCTTGGATTTGCTGTTCCAGCGGGCGAGGGCGCGGACTTCTTCCTTGGTGACGTTGCGGCCGTCCTCGGTGCGGAGCAGGTTTTCGAGCAGGATGCGCAGGGAGAAGGGCAGATGCTTGGTGGAGATTCCCTGTTTATCGAGAGCATCGAGGCGGAAGATTTCGTATTCTTTGTTGCCGACTTTGAGGGTGGAGCGGGAGTTGAAACTGTTCACAGACATGAGTGCCTTCCTCTGGGAATGACTGGCGCGCACAGGGACGTGGAGGCGCGGGGTGCAACGTAATAGTGTAATGCGTTTTGGGGGGAATGCGTAGAGGAGGGGGGCCTGGAGGAGCCGCGACGAAAACCGTCGCGGCTGGACGGCCGGGGGCGGCCGTCCCCACACGACCCTAAAAACCGGACAGCCGGGGGGCGGCCGTCCCCACACGGCTGTCCCTACATGAGGGCGTTCATACATGAACAACGTCAAAACCTTGACAGCCGAGGCGGCTGTCTCTACGTGGGTGTCGCTTCGTGAGAGGGTGTGGTGTAATAGGAGTAACTAATTCTCATGGCATCTTTTACTACTAAGCTGCGACGACGGGCAAAAGCCCTGCACCGGAACCTGCGCGGAGCCAATATGGCGGTGCGGGCGCTGGCTTCGACCGACCATCCGCTACTGGCGCACATCATTCCGATGCGGCGCTGCAACCTGGCGTGTACGTATTGCAATGAGTTCGACGACTTCTCGAAGCCGGTGGCGATCGAGGAGATGTATCGGCGGATCGACAAGCTGGGGGAGCTGGGGACGGCGGTGGTGACGATTTCGGGCGGAGAGCCGCTGATGCATCCGGAACTGGATGATGTGATCCGGCGGATTCGCGCCAATGGGATGATCGCGGGGCTGATCACGAATGGATATCTGCTGGTGGCGGAGCGGATTCAGCGGCTGAACCGCGCGGGACTGGAGTGGCTGCAGATTTCCATCGACAATGTGAATCCGGACGAGGTGTCGAAGAAGAGCCTGAAGGTACTCGACAAGAAATTGCAGTTGCTGGCGGAGCATGCCGACTTTCACGTGAATATTAATTCCGTGGTGGGCGGCGGGATTCCGCATCCGCAGGACGCGCTGGTTATCGGGAAACGGGCGATCGAGTTGGGATTCACGTCGACGATTGGAATTATTCACGATGGCAGCGGGCAGTTGCAGCCGCTGGGAGACGAAGAGCGGCGGATTTATCACGAGATGCAGGCGCTGGAGAAGAGCAGCTTCACCCGGATCAACTCATTTCAGGACAACATTGCGAAGGGGCAGCCGAACGATTGGCGATGCCGGGCGGGCGGACGGTATTTGTACATTTGCGAAAACGGGCTGGTGCATTATTGTTCGCAGCAGCGGGGGTATCCGGGAGTGCCGCTGGCGACGTATACGCGGGAAGATTTGCGGCGGGAATATTTGACGGAGAAGGGATGCGCGCCGCATTGCACGGTGTCGTGCGTGCATCAGGTGTCGATTTTCGATTCGTGGCGAGGGCCGCAGCGGCCGGTGGTGGACACGCCGGAGTTGGTGCAGATTAAGTAGGAATTCCCGCGGTTTGAAATCATCCCGCCCCTTGCACGAGCTTCTTTCGCCCCGCTGGGGCTGGTTCCAGTCCCTGCGAACGCACCCACGGCTTACGCCGTGGGCTGCATTCTGGCGCCGCTTCGCGGCTAACAACTACAAGCTAAACAGCTAAGGGCTCGCCTGCACGGCCGAGAGCTGATTTGCTGACAGCTACTTCTTCGATTGGGCGGTGGGTGGGAGGAGGTTGTTCAGGCGGAGGTACATGGCGGCGGAGCTGTAGTGATCGGCCCAGTCGTTGGTGAGGGCGATGAGGGCGAAGGCGCGGGGGCCTTTGCGTCCGCCGAAGAGTTCGACTTCGTCGCCGAGCTTGGAGTCGTCGACCTTGGCCAGGGCGGTGGTGCAGAATTCGAAGCTCCCTTTCAGAGCGGCAACCAGTTTGTCTTTTTCGTCGGATTCCTTCAGGGGCACGGAGGGCTTGACCTCAGGCACGTCGCCGATGGTGGAGCAGAGGTGGTTGTTGGAGCCGATGATGTGCAGGACGAGGTGGCCGAAGGTCATCTGTTGTTCGGTGGGTTTGTAGCTGAATTTGTCGGCGGGCATTTCTTCGGCGGCGGCTACCAGATTTTTTTGCTGGCGGGGCAGGATTTCCCGGGCTACCGATGTGACCGGATTCTTTTCCTGCGCGAGAACGGCGGTGGCGGCACAGAGCATAAGAAGACAGATTGCGTTTTTCATAAGGTCCCTCCGGTTATTGTTCCCAACCATTCTACTCAGCTCTGAGTTGCCTGTCCTAGGAGCAGCTCAGCCTTCGCTAGGCGAGTTCGGGTGCGGCGGATGCGCTAAGAAAAGCAGATTCCTCCCTTCGGTCGGAATGAGAAGGAGGCGGTGAGAAAGGGAATGCGAAAGCCGGGCTGCGCCGGGCGGACAGCCGAGGCGGCCGTCCCCACATAAAACAAATCAAAAACCGGACGGCCGAGGGCGGCCGTCCCCACATAAGTTTTCTAGGAACCCCGTGCGCGGTTTTTGATCCAGATGGGGGTGCCGACGAAACCGAAGGCTTCGCGGATCTGGTTTTCCAGGAAACGCTGGTAGGAGAAGTGGAGTTTGACGGCGCGGTTGGTGAAGAGGACGAAAGTGGGCGGGGCGACCGAGGCTTGCGTCATGTAGAGAATTTTCACGCGCTGGCGCATGGGGACCGACGCGCGTTCGAAGTCGACGCGCTCGATGAAGCGGTTCATCTGCGAAGTGGTGACGCGCTTGCGGCGCTCGGTGGCGACCTCTTCGAGAAGCGGGAAGATTTTTTCTGTGCCTTTGCCACTCTGGGCAGAGATGAAAACGATGGGGGCGTAGTTTAGAAATTTCAATTCGTAACGCAGGCGCTGTTCGTAGGCGTCGCGATCGCCGGGGCGTTTGCTTTCGCGCATGCGCTCGGCCTTGGTGGGGCGGGAGGATTTTTCTTTTCCGCTGATCATCAAATCCCATTTATTGACGACGATGATGGTGGAGCGACCGCTCTCGTGGGCGTATCCGGCTATAGAGGCGTCGAGCTGGCTGACGCCTTCGGTGGCGTCGATGACGAGCAGGGCGATGTCGGCGGCTTCGAGATGCTTGCGCGCCATGACCACGGACAGTTTCTCGGCCATGAGGTGGGTCTTGCCTTTGCGGCGGATTCCAGCGGTGTCGATGAAGCGGAAGCGGCGTCCGTTGTGTTCGACGACTTCGTCGACGGCGTCGCGGGTGGTGCCGGGAATGGGCGAGACGATGGCGCGATCGGAGGACGTGAGGCAGTTGAGCAGCGTGGATTTGCCGACGTTGGGGTGACCGATGATGGCGACTTTGACTTCGTGGGCGGGTTCTTCCTGAGCCGATGGAGATTCGTCGGTGGTCGTTGGTCGATGGTCGTTGTCCGGTTCCGGCTCGCTTGATTCTGCCGGTGCGATTGGCAGGTTTTCTACAACTGCGTCGAGGAGATCGTCTACACCGCGACCGTGCTCGGCGGAGATGGGGAACATCTTTTGGACGCCGAGGCGATGGAAATCGTCGATGAGCGAGGATTGTTTTTCGCTGTCGACTTTATTGACGGCGAGGAAGAGCGGGCGGTTGGCTTTGCGGAGCAGGCGAACGAGTTCGAGGTCGGGAGCGGCGAGCTCGGTGCGTCCGTCGACGACCATGATGATGGCAGCGGCTTCGCTGAGCGCGACGCGGGCCTGACGATAAATTTCCGAGGGGATGAGATCTTTTTCCTCGGGGAGGATACCGCCGGTGTCGACGATGCGCAGGTGACGGCCTTCCCACTCGGCGTCGCCGTAGAGGCGGTCGCGCGTGATGCCGGGTTCGTCGCCGACGATGGCGCGGCGGGAGCCGACGATGCGGTTAAAGAGCGTGGACTTGCCGACGTTGGGGCGGCCTACGATGGCGATGGTGGGGAGGGCGGCGGTGGTGCTCGAATTGTAGGTGGGCTGGGTCAAGTTGAGTTTGGATTCGATGGTTGGGCTTCGGATCAATGATATCTGGATTTGGGGTGGGAGGGTGCCGGGTCTTCGAGTCGGCGGACAGCCGGGGGCGGCTGTCCCCACATTAAATCCATCAACTTCAAAACCTGGACAGCCGAGGCGGCTGTCCCTACATAAACAACTTCAAAACCTGGACGGCCGAGTCGGCCGTCCCCACACGGGCTTGGAATCGCTATGATAGAGACTTCTGTGGCCTTGAGTTCCCAACCCGCAACGCCTACTCCCGCGAACCGCGATGCTTCTGGCGGCAGGGATGCGTCGTTGTATCAATTTTTCGCGCCGGGGGGAGTGTTGTCGCGAACGCATCCGGCATATGAATTTCGGCGCGGGCAATTGCAGATGGCGCAGGCGGTGGAGCAGGCGCTGGCGGAGAAACGGCACTTGATCGTGGAGGCGGGGACGGGGACCGGAAAGACGCTGGCGTACCTGATGCCGGTGATCCGGTCGGGGAAGCGGGTGATCATTTCGACCGGGACGAAGAATCTGCAGGAGCAACTTTTTTATAAGGACGTGCCGTTTCTGGAGCAGGCGCTGTATGCGGGGGGCGAACAGCAGATTTCTCGCTCCGCTCGAAATGACAAAGGAACGGCGGGGCGCGACAAAGAAGCGGCGGGGCGGCTTTCGGTTTGTTATATGAAGGGGCGGAACAATTATTTGTGCCGCAAAAAATTGTATGAGCTGACGGACCAGCCGGTGTTGAGCGGGCTGGAAGAGATTGAGCAGTACCGGGCGATTGCGGCGTGGGAGAAGACGACGAGCACGGGGGATCGGGCGGAGTTGGCGGAACTGCCCGAGGCTAGCCTGCTTTGGCACAAGCTGGATGCGCGCGCGGATGCATGCATTGGTCAGAAGTGCAGCGAGTGGGAGCGCTGTTTCGTTACGGAGATGCGGCGGAAGGCGATGGAGAGCGACATCATCATTGTGAACCATCATTTATTTTTTGCCGATCTCGCGATCAAGCTGCAGGCGGACGGAGCGCCGGATGCGGGGGTGCTGCCGGAAGCGGCGGTGGTGATTTTCGATGAGGCGCACGAACTGGAGGATGTGGCGGGAAATTATTTTGGGATTTCGGTGAGCAACCTTCGCATGGAAGAGCTAGCGCGGGATGTGGAGAATTCGCTGCAGCATCATCGGATGATGTCGGCGTCGCTGTCGGGGGCGGTGGGAAGCTTGCGGGAACGCTCGCAGTTTTTCTTTTCGCTGCTGCCGCCGGGGGATGGGCGGTTTGCGTTTGAGACGCGGCGGGAATTTCTGGAAGAGAACGGAGACGAGTTTGTGGCGCTGAACCAGGCGCTGACGCGATTGGCGGGAGAGCTCGAGGGATTGCCGCAGAAGCCGGAGGAAGTATTTAACTTTGTGCGGCGGGCGCAGGAGATCCAGGTGCAGTTGGGGTTTGCGATGGAGTCGGAAGATCGCAACACGGTTTTCTGGATCGAGCGGCGTGGCGGGCGGTTTGGGGGGCGCGGCGGTGCGGGCAAGGCGGCTGAATCGGGGCGCGGGAGGCAGAATGTTTTTCTGCAGGCGACGCCGATTGATGTGGGTCCGATTCTGCGGGAGTGCTTGTGGTCGAAGCTGGAGTGCGCGGTGCTGACGTCGGCGACGCTGGCTGTGGGCGGAGGGTTCGAGTACATCCGGCAGAGGTTGGGGATGGAGCATGCGCGAGAGGCGGTGCTGCCGTCGCATTTTGATTATGAAAGCCAGGCACTTTTGTATGTACCGCCGGATTTGCCGGATCCGCGGACGCCGCAGTTTACGGTGAAGGCGGCGGAGCGAATTCGTAAACTGCTGGAGATCACGCGCGGACGGGCGTTCGTGCTTTTCACCAGCTATGCGCAGATGAACGATATTTATCAGCGGCTGCTGGGAGAAGTGGAGTTTCCGATGCTGCGGCAGGGCGATGCTCCGAAGACGGCTCTGCTCGAGGAGTTCCGGCTGACGCCGAATGCGGTGCTGTTCGCGACGTCGTCGTTCTGGCAGGGCGTGGACGTGCAGGGCGAGCAGTTGAGTTGCGTGATCATTGACCGGCTGCCGTTTGCGGTGCCGAGCGATCCGGTGGTAGCGGCGCGGGTGAAGGCGATTGACGCCGACGGCGGGAACGCATTTTTTCAGTATCAGGTGCCGGCAGCGGTGATTACTTTGAAGCAGGGATTTGGGCGGCTGATCCGGTCGCTGCACGACCGTGGACTGCTGGTGCTTTTGGATAATCGCATTCTGAAAAAGCAGTACGGGCGGGTGTTTGTGGAGAGTCTGCCGAATTATAAAAAGACGACCGAGATGCGTGTGGTGGAAGGGTTTTTTGGGGTGGGGGAGTGAGCGTCGGCAATGAGAAATTAGCTTTCCAAAAGTCGCATACCGGCGGCGGCGGCCTTCTTGTCGAAAGTCAGCACGTATTGACAGGAGGCAGCATGCCCGCATCGCTCAATCAGGCAGTCAGCGAAATTTGCACGGCTAATGCGAAACCTGCGTAATGCCTGGGAGACGATTTCCGCCTGTTCGATAATAAGCTCCTGGCTCCGCAATAATTTCTCGATGACAACTTCAATTTCAGGTTTCTTGAAATGATAGGAAAACTCCAGAACCCAAATTAATTCGGCGATGACCACAAGGGACAAAAATCCGCGCGAGGCGGGGGACAGAGATTCGATTATTCTCACCGCGGCGGCGGTTTGCGCTTGATGGTCGTGAGTAAAGTAGCGGACGAGCACGTTTGTGTCGAGGCCGATCATCGAGAACGCGCAGCACCTTTCGCAATTGCCCGGTCCATCTCTGCAAGCGACACGGGCTTGTTTCTCCGACGCTTAAAGAGTCCGTTCAATTCGCGAATCGATCCCGTCGCGGGCACAATGCAGAATTCCTTCTCTCCGATTTCAACAAACTCAATTCGGTCACCAGCGTCCAAGCCGAGTGCATTGCGGACCTTGGCCGGAATGGTAATTTGCCCTTTGGAGGTGATGGTTGCTGAGGCCATAGAGATTCCTTACCGATTAAAGTACTCCTTACATTGTAGTAAGGAGTACTTTAATCGTCAATTGTCTTTCGCGAGCTTCACTTAATAGTGTCGGGGCTTGACGGCGCCGGCAACACTCCCACGACAATCCCTGAGGGCTGCGTTTTTGTGTGGTAGACGCGCTGGGTGGCTTTTACGAAGTCGGCGGGCTTGGCGTCGGGGATGTTGACGAAGGTTTGGGGATTGCGGTCGGTGAGCGGGAACCAGGAACTCTGCAGTTGGACCATGATGCGGTGGCCGCGGCGGAAGGTGTGATTGATGTCCTGCATGGTGAAGTTGATTTCTTCGACTTTGCCGGGAGTGAAGGGTTCGGGCTTTTCGAAGCTGTGACGGAATTTTCCGCGGAAGGGTTCGCCGCGCACCAGTTGCTGATAGCCGCCCATGGCGAAGGCCGGGGCGGGAACGTCTTTCCGGGGCCGGTCGCGGTCGTCGCTGCGAGCGTCCTGCTTGCTGTCGGGATAATCGGGCGGATAGACGTCGATGAGTTTGACGTCCCAATCCGAATCGGTTCCGGTGGTTGAGACGAAAAGGCGGGGAGAGATGGGGCCAGCGATGGTGACGTCTTCCTGCAACACGGGCGTTTGGTAGACGACGACGTCGGTGCGGCTGTCGGCGAAGCGCTGGTCGGAGAGCATATATTCCTGGGGGACATCGAGCGCCGGATAGTTCACGAAAGGCACGGGCTTGGCGGGATCGCTGACGTATTCGTCGAAGGAGGGAGAGTCTGTGCTGGGCGGGTCGAACGAGAGTTCGCCATTGGGGTGGAAGAACAGAGTTTTGGACTCGGCATTCTTGGGCGGCCATGCGGAATACTGGCGCCAGGCGTTGGTTCCGGTTTCGAAGACGTAGGCTTTGGGAAGTTTGGGATCGCCGGCGCCTTTCAGGTAATGCTCAAAAAATGGGAAGAGGATATTTTTGCGGTAGTACTCGGCGGTGTTGGAGGCGAAGTCGACGCGGCCTAAGTGTTCGCCGTCGTAGCGGGCCCATCCGCCGTGAACCCAAGGCCCCATGACGAGGGCGTTGAAAATTCCGGGATTGTTTTTATCGATCGCGTGAAATGTTGAGAAGGGGCCTTGCAGGTCTTCGGCGTCGAACCATCCGCCGACGGTGAGGACCGCGCAGTGGATGTTTTTCATGTGCGGGGCGAGGTTGCGCGCCTTCCAGTAATCGTCGTAGGTATCGTGGCCTAGTTGGTCATCCCACAGGGCGCTCTTGCCTTCCAAATATTTTTTTAGATTGGAGAGCGGTCCGGCCTGCAGATAAAACTGGTAGGCATCGGTGGTTCCCCAATCGAAGGGCGCGGGATTCCTGGCCGGCAGTTGCGGATTTTCCTGGGGCTTGAACTGACTATAAAAATCGAAGTTGGCGTCGAGCATGAAGGCACCGCCGTGATAAGCGTCGTCGCCCATAAAGAGATCGGTCATCGGCGCCTGAGGAGAAGCGGCTTTCAGCGCGGGATGGGAATCAATGATGCTGGCCGAGGTGAAGAAGCCGGGATAGGAAATTCCCCAGATGCCGGCGTTACCGTTGTTGTTGGAGACATTTTTGAGCAGCCAGTCGATGGTGTCGTAAAGGTCGGTGCTATCGTCGACGTCCTGCCTGGATTTCTTGGTGTCGATGTGGGGCCGCATCTCAATGAACTGGCCCTCCGACATGTAGCGGCCGCGCACGTCCTGAAAAACGAAAATGTATCCGGCCTTGTCGAAGTCAGGCGAGGGACCAAGTTGCTTGCGGTAGAGGTCGACGCCGTAGGGGCTGACGCTGTAGGGAGTGCGGTCGATCAAGAACGGGTAAGAGCGTGAAGTGTCTTTGGGAACGTAGACCGCGGTGAAGAGGCGAACGCCGTCGCGCATGGGAATGCGGTATTCGTATTTGGTGTAGTGCTCTTTGACGTCGAAGTCGGGAGGGGCGTCGGGGCGGGATTGGGCGAAGAGGATGGTCGATAAGAGGATGAAGAGGGCCAGAGAGATTTTCCGTTGCAGCATGCGCGCTCCTGGGGGTTTTTGGACGAATTAGCGAAGCTACAGGCAGGCGGGGAGTAGAGTCAAGGGAGCTTCGGTTTCTGTCGCCCCTCCGGGGCTTGGCGTTGAATTGATGCAGGCGCACCCACAGCTTGCGCTGTGGGCTGCATTCTGGCGCCGCTTCGCGGCTTGCGGTTGGGTGCTTGCGGGCGTAGCCACAGCTTGCGCTATGGGCTGCATTCTTACGCCGCTTCGCGGCTGTGGTTGGGTGCGTGTGGGCGCACCCACAGCTTGCGCTGTGGGCTGCATTCTTACGCCGCTTCGCGGCTTGCGGCCGAGGCGTATCTGCAGCTTGCGACGTGTACATTCTGGCGCCGCTGCGCGGCTGTTTCCGGCATGAAACGAGCGATGCAACAAGCTGGGGCGGTACAATATAGGTTTGGCTGAAGAGCGCGGGCAGGGGTGTGTTCGCGCCGGAACGATTGAGGGATCATGTTCGAAGTCACGGTGGAAGATACGTTTGCTGCGGGGCATTATCTGAGGAATTACAAGGGCAAGTGCGAGAATCCGCACGGGCACAACTATAAGATTCGGGTGACGCTGGCGGGTGCGGAGTTGGACAAGGCGGGGCTGCTGCTGGATTTCAAAGATCTGCGCGAGGTGATGAAGCACGTCATTGAGCGGCTGGATCACCAGATGATCAACGAGATCGAGCCCTTTACGGAGATCAATCCGTCGGCGGAGAACCTGGCAAAGTATTTTTACGACCAGTCGAATACCCGGCTGACGAGCGTTACCAGCGGGCGGGTGCGGGTGAAGGATGTAACCGTGTTTGAGACCGACACCACCACTGCCAAGTATTCTGAATAATTGGGGATTGAGCGGGAATGCGGGCGGGAGCGCCCGCACCACACGGCGCCCGCACCACACGGCGCCCGCACTGGTTTTTTGATGCAGATCACGGAAATTTATAAATCGCTGCAGGGAGAGTCGACGTACGCGGGGCTGCCGTGTGTGTTCGTGCGGCTTACGGGATGCAATCTGCGGTGTTCGTGGTGCGACAGCGAATATACGTTTCTGGGCGGCCGCAAGATGGCGATGGAAGAGGTGATGGACGAGGTTTCGCGACTGAGCCCGGGCGGCGGGCTGGTGGAGATTACGGGCGGAGAGCCGATGCTGCAGGAGCGAGAGGTGGTGCCGCTGATGCAGCGACTGTTGGACGAAGGATATAAAGTTCTGGTCGAGACCAGCGGAGAGCGGCTGCTGGGGCGGGTTCCGGCGGGGGTGGTCAAGATCGTGGACGTGAAGTGTCCGGATTCAGGCGAGGGCGACACGTTTCGCATGGAAAATCTGGAGTCGCTGGAGGCGCAGGACGAAATCAAGTTTGTGTTGAGCAGCCGTGGTGATTACGAATTTGCGCGGGAATTTACCCAGCGTCATAAGCTGGCGGAGAGGGTGAATGCAGTTTTGTTTTCTCCGGCGTTTCGCAAAGACGCGACCGGGGCGCGCGACAGTTCGCATTGCCTGCTCGATCCGCAGCAACTCGCGGAGTGGATGATTGCCGACGATGTGCCCGCGCGGCTGGGGCTGCAGTTGCACAAGTTTATTTGGGATCCGGCGGTGAAGGGAGTATGAAGCATTGTTGATTGAGTGATTGATGATTGTTGATTGAAAACCGGAAGACCGAGAGTAAAGGGTTTCAATCAACAATCGACAATCAGCAATTTCCGATGGGAACTTCTTCCGATGCGAACTTCGACACGAACCCGCGCTGTTGTCCTTCTGAGCGGAGGGATGGATTCGTGCGTGTGCGCGGCGCTGGCGGCGCGCGATTATGATGCGGCGGCGGTACACGTGAGTTATGGGCAGCGAACGGAGGAGCGGGAGCGGCAGTCGTTTCTGTCGATCTGCGATCGTCTGGGTATTCGCGACAAGCTGGTGGTGCGAAATGAATCGCTGCGCGCGATTGGAGGCTCGGCGCTGACGGATGATGCCATCGCCGTGCCGGAAGCGGCGGCGGCGGGGAATGGCGTTCCGGTAACCTACGTGCCTTTTCGGAATGCGCATTTTCTGGCGGTGGCGGTGAGCTGGGCGGAGGTGCTGGGCGCGAAAAAGGTTTATATTGGCGCGGTCGAGCCGGACAGTTCGGGATATCCGGATTGCCGTCCGGCGTACTACAAGGCGTTTAACGAAGTGGTAAAGATGGGCACGAAAGAGGGCGAGATAGAGATTGTGACACCGCTCATCGCGATGAGAAAAAATGAAATTGTGAGGCTTGGCCTTGAACTGAATGCGCCCTTCGATTTAACGTGGTCGTGCTACAGCCGGGAGGACCGGGCATGCGGAGTCTGCGACAGTTGCGGGCTGCGGCTGCGGGCTTTCGAAGCGGCGGGAATGCAGGATCCAATTGCGTACGCAGCGAGGTAGAGATGTCGGAGATGGAGCTTGTAAGTTTCTATCCGCTTTGAGGTAGGCGAGCCAAAAATCAAATGTGCCGGGAGGCAAGATGAAAAAGCATTTTGCAATTCTTTTATTCGTCGTACTGGCGTTGGGACTGTGCGTGCCTCCAGTCTTTGCCCAGGCTTCAGGAACAGTGAAGGGCGTGTGCAAGGACGCCCAGGGGAATCCCATCGTGGACGGAGCAGTGGTGTGGACCAATACCGACAACGGCCAAAAATACACGATCAAGACGAACAAGAAGGGCGAATATTTTTCGCTGGGACTGTCGCCGGGCAAGTACAACGTGGCGCTGTACAAGAGCCAGGACGATCTGAAGGCGGGCAAGGAGACGTTTCATCAGAACGGGTTCCAGGTGCAACTGGACGAGAACACGCTGGATTTCGATCTGAAGAAGGAACAGGATGCTGCCGCGAAGGGACAGGGACTGACTCCCGAGCAGCAGAAGCAGATGCAGGAGCAGCAAGCCAAGGCGGCGAAGGAAACGATGACCGTCAAGACGCTGAATGAGAAGTTGACGGCGGCGAAGACGGCTGCGGACGCAGGCGATTTCGACACGGCCATCGCGTCTTTGAATGAAGCGACGCAAGTGGATGCGACGCGCGACTTGCTGTGGTTCAAGCTGGCCGATTATTACCGGCTGTCGGCGACGAAGCAAACGGATTCTGCAGAAAAACAAAAGCGGCTGGCATCGGCGGTCGAAGACTATCAGAAAGCGATCGACATCAAGAAGGGGATTCAGAACGATAAGGATCCGAATGCGGCCAAGAACCTGGCGGCTTACTACAACAACCTGGCCGAAGCCTACGCGAAGTCGAACAAGGTGGATGACGCGGTAAAGACGTACGCTCTGGCGGCGCAGGCCGATCCGACCAGTGCGTCGCAATACTACTTCAACACGGGCGCGGTGCTGACCAATGCCGGCAAGGTGGATGATGCGCTGGCGGCGTTCGACAAAGTAATTGCCGCGGATCCAACCCGCGCCGACGCCTACTATTGGAAAGGCGTGAACATGATCGGCAAGGCGACGCTGCAGGGAGACAAAATGGTGGCGCCTCCGGGAACGGCCGAGGCATTCCAGAAGTATCTGGAACTGCAGCCGACGGGGACGTATGCGGACGCGGCCAAGCAGATGCTGACCAGTATCGGGTCGTCGGTGGAAACGACGTTTGGGAAGAAGAAGCAGCCGGCGAAGAAGTAATTGCTTTCGATATAAGTAGTTGCAAAGGAGGGCGGGTCCATCGAGGATCCGCCCTTTTACTTTTGGGGTTGGGGTTACGAAGGACTATGGACTTGCTTGTCCTACGCAAGCGGCGCGGGGCGCGGTACAGTTGATCAACTGAGTCTTCCAGATCTGTGGTGCGTGCGATTCCTGAGGGCGTGAGGGAGAATGGCAGCACCAACCATAGCACCGATTTCCGTTGTTTTAGAGGGCGTCTCGGGGAGCGGGAGAGTAGCGACTCCGGCTCTGCTGGGGGCGATGCTGCGTGCGTCGGACAAGATCAGCGACCTGGTTTTTTCGCCGGGACGCCCGCCACAGGTGCAGGTGTACGGACAGATGATTCCGGTGCAGGTGCCGGGGCTCACGTTTCTGACTGCCGACGACACGCGGCACATTGCTGCCGACCTGATTGGCGATAACAAGCAGGCGGTGACGACCCTTCGCGAACATGGGGCGTGCGACATTTCTTTTGGGCTACCGGGGCTGGCGCGTTTTCGCGCAAACATTTTTATTCAGCGAGGCAGTTGCGCGGTGGTGATGCGGGTGATTCCGACTGTGATTCCAGATTTCGCCACCCTGCGCATGCCGCCGCAGCTGGCGGACGTAACCAAGCTGAAAGATGGAATTGTGCTGGTAACGGGGGCTGCGGGGTCGGGCAAGTCGTCGACGCTGGCGGTGCTGCTGGATGCCATCAACCGGGAGAAGTATTACCACATCATCACCATCGAAGATCCGATCGAGTTCCTGCATAACCATAAGTGTTCGACGATTCACCAGCGGGAGTTGCATTGCGATACGCCGAGCTTTGCGCACGCGCTGCGCTCGGCGATGCGGCAAGCGCCAAGAGTGATTCTTGTTGGGGAGATGCGCGACCGCGAGACGATTGAAATCGTGCTCGAAGCGGCGGAAACCGGGCACCTGGTGTTCTCTAGCCTGAACACAATGGATGCCGCCAAGACGGTGGAACGCGTGACCGGCTCGTTCTCGCCGGTGGAACAGCAATCGGTGCGCGAACGCTTTGCCAAATCATTCCGCTACATCATTTGCCAACGGCTCATGTCGAAGGCGGACCGCAACGGACGGGTGGCGGCTTTTGAAATTCTGAAAACGAACGCGCGCACTCGCGAGTTCATTGAAAAGGGCGAGCGCGAGCCGAAAAGCCTGATCGAGGCGATGAAGGCGGGCTCGTCCGAAGGGATGCGGCACTTCGATGGGGAAATCGCGCAACTGGTGCGGGACCGGTTGATCGACCTGGAGACGGGGCTGTCGTACGCCACAAATCCAGCGGCGTTAGGGCAGGAACTGGCGCGATAATTCGGCTGTGTCCAGCCTTGATCGGCCGACCTAATTTTCCATTTCTCAATCGCACAATCCTCGTGTCGTATCATGGCTGTCATGCCCGGCGCGCCCGTCAATTCCAATGTGTTGAGTTTTGAGGAGGCGCGGCGCGTGGTTGAGCGGCAGGCTGCGTTGATCCGAGCGGGCGCGGATTCGGCGATGGAGTCGGTGGAGTTGCGTTCGGCAGCGGGGCGCGTTTTGGCGGAGGCAGTGGTCGCGGACCGCGATCTTCCGCCGTTTCCGCGATCGACGCGCGATGGTTATGCGGTGCGGTCCGCGGATTTATCGCAACTGCCGGCGACGCTCGACGTGATTGGAGAAATACGAGCGGGAGAGACGCTCGAAAACATTCCACGCAACATCGGGGTTGGGCAAACCGCGTCGATTATGACGGGAGCGCCGGTTCCTGCTGGAGCGGACGCGGTGGTAATGGTGGAGTACAGCGCGCCGCGCGGCAAGCAGGTCGAGATAACGCGGAGCGCAGCGGCCGGAGAGAATATTGTTCCCCGCGGTGCAGAGGCTGGCGCGAGGGCATTGCTGTTCGACCGCGGCATGCGCCTGAATGCGGCGGCGGTGGCACTGGCGGCATCGGTTGGCAAGGCCAGGTTGAAAGTGTACAAGCGGCCGCGGGTTGCGGTGCTTACGACGGGCGATGAAATCGTAGACGTCAGCGAGGCTCCCGGGCCAACGCAGATTCGCAACTCCAATAGTTACTCGCTCGCGGCTCAAATCGAGAAGGCGGGCGGTGAGGCGGTGCTGCTGCCAGTCGCGCCGGATGAGTTGCCGCCGCTGCGCCGTCTGATTGAGGAAGGGTTGAAGGCGGACCTGCTGCTCATGACGGGCGGGGTTTCCATGGGCCGCTACGACCTGGTGGAGCAGGCGCTAGGGGAACTGCATGCGGAGTTTTTCTTTACAGGAGCGAAAATTCAGCCGGGGCGGCCAGTCGTTTTTGGCAAGTGTGGCGGGGGCGGCCAGGGCGTGTATTTTCTTGGCCTGCCGGGAAATCCGGTGTCGACGATGGTGACTTTCGAATTGTTTGCGCGGCCGATGTTGGAAGCGCTGGCAGGACAGTCCCCGTCGCCGTTGCAATTTCTGCACGCGCGGTTGAAGAAAGAAATTCGGGTGAAGACGGGGCTGAAGCGATTTCTTCCCGCGATTTTGTCGGGAGAATTCGAGAATTGCGAAGTCGAGTTGGTGGTCTGGCAAGGGTCGGGCGACATTGCAGCGACGGCGCGGGCGAATTGCTATCTCGTCATTCCGCCGTCTCGCGAACGGATTTCAGCGGGGGAATGGGTGGCGGTGATGAAGAGCGATTGCTGATTGTTGATTGTTGATTGAAAATCAAAAAACCTTGGGGCGAGATTTTTTAATCAACAATCAGAAATCATCAATCCCCAATTCTGGCGAAGGCAATTCAATCGCCAGCAGCGTCAGCGGCCAACGTCTGCATGTAAGATAGAGCAACTGCATGGCGAGCAAACTTTCTCACTACGACGGCGGGGGCCGGGCCCGAATGGTCGATGTGTCGGGCAAAGCGGCGACACGGCGCGAGGCCGAGGCCAGCGCATTCGTCGCGATGAAGCCAGAAGTGCTGGCGGCGCTGCCGCAAAATCCCAAGGGCGATCCGCTGGAAGTGGCGCGAATCGCGGGAATCATGGCGGCGAAGCGTACGGCAGAGTTGATTCCGATGTGCCATCCGCTGCCGCTGGCGGTCGTTGATGTCGATCTAAGGCTATGCGAAAATGGCGTCGCGATCACCTCGAAAGCCGCGACCAACGCCGAGACTGGCGTGGAGATGGAGGCGCTGGTTGCGGCCAGCGTGGCGGCCCTCACGGTCTACGATATGTGCAAGGGCGCGGATAAGAGCATTGAGATTCGCGAGATTGTGCTGCAAAGCAAGACGGGCGGAAAAAGCGGAGAGTACCGGCGCGGCAAATAGATAGCGAATTCCTCGATTCTGAACATGGCCAATAACGTCAAACTCCTGGTGGTGGACGACAATCCGATGGTGCTGGCAATGCTGCAGCAGGCCCTCACTCCGCTGGCGGTGGTGACAACTGCGACGGATGCGGCGGATGCCTTGTTGAAGGCGGTCGATGACGTTCCGGATTTGCTGGTGTGCGATTACAAAATGCCGGGAATGGATGGACGGCAACTGGTCGAGAAGTTGAGGAGTCGTCCGGCGACGGCCAATTTTTCAACCGTGCTGATGGCGAGCAAGGTGGACATTGCCGAGCGGCTTTCGCCGCAGGACGCGGCGGACGATTATCTGGAGAAGCCATTTTTTCTGAAGGACGCGACGCGCCGCATCAAGCGCACGATCGACCGGATTGCATTGGAAAAAATGTCGAAGACCGCGCCCAAGGACGGAGTGGTAACCGGCAGCCTGTCGCAAATGAACGTGATCGACCTGATGCAGTCGCTGGAAATGGGCCGGAAAAGCTGCCAGCTCTCTCTGAGCAACGAAGGCGATCAGTGCGAAGTGTTTTTTGCCGAAGGCCAGGTGAAGCACGCTACCTATGGCGCGCTGGTGGGCGACGAGGCAGTGTTCAAAGTGCTGCGCTGGACGGGCGGAAATTTCCAGCTCGACTTTGAAGGAAAGACCGATAAAGAGACCACGCAACTGAATACGCAGGGACTGTTGATGGAAGGACTGCGATTGTTAGACGAGTCGGCACGAGATGGCGGAGGAGCGGAAGCAGAGCCTGCGGCAGCCGCGGCTTCGCCCGCGAGCGCTACGAGTGCGCCACCGGGCGCGGGACGAGGGCGAAGGGAAGAAGAGGAAGATGTCCTCCTCGATGGCTGACGCCTCGGGATTGACGGCAGCGGTGGTGACGGTCAGCGATTCCTGCGCTCGCGGGGAACGGGAAGACCGGTCGGGACCGGCGGTCGCGCAACTGCTGCAGAAGCTGCATTTCTCGATTGATGTGCGCGAAGTTGTTCCGGATGATTCCATTTCAATTCAGAATCTGCTGATTCGGCTGGCGCGCGAGGTAAGACTCGTGGTGACAACCGGCGGAACGGGCATTGCTGCGCGCGATGTGACGCCGGAAGCGACTGTGGCGGTATGCGACCGGTTGCTGGACGGCGTGGCGGAGCGCATGCGGAGCGAGGGGTCGAAGAAGACTCCGTTTGCCGCGCTGAGCCGCGGAGTGTGCGGGGTGCGCGGCCGGGCGCTTATTTTGAATTTGCCGGGGAGTCCGGCGGGCGCCGTGGAATCTCTGGAAGCTGTGGCCGGGCTTCTTCAGCATGCGCTGGATCTGCTGGATGGAAAGACAGCGCACTAGAGAAGCGGTATTTCAAGCGTCAACTTTTTACTTTCTTTGTTACGACTAAATGCTGGCGGGGGCGTTTAGGCAGCGTCAAAATCCCCACCCTCTCGCAAACTGCGCGAGAACGGTGGGGCACCCTTTTGACTGCAGCGTTTCGATTCAGAATCGAAGATCTATGCCAGGACCTTCAAGACGACGGCGGTAATGTCATCGTGCGGAGGAGTGCCCTTAGAGAAACGAAACAGGCCATCGAAGAGGTGATCCAAGGATTCGGTTGCGGACTTGGGCTGGCATTCGGCCCACAACTCGACCATGCGGGTTGAACTAAATTCGATTCCCTCGGGATTCAGCGACTCATGAAGGCCATCGGTGGCGAAGAGGACAGCGTCTCCGGGGGAGAGCTGGAAAACATTTTGATCGTAGGACGCGGAAGGAAGAAGGCCGGAGGGGAATCCGCCTTGTCCGAGCGGCAGGCATTGGACGGAGGAAGAGCGCAGGGGAAAAGGCAATCCAGCATTGGAAAAAGCCAGAGTGCGAGTGGCAGGCTCGAAGACCGCATAAAGGGTGGCGCAAAAGCGATCGGGGAAAGGGCGTTGAAGCAGGCGCCGATTCAAGAGGGAGAGAACATCGCCGGTGTTGGTGTCCTCTTTATGAATGCCGCGAAGGATTCCCATCACTAAAGCTCCGTACATGGTTGCGGGCAAACCTTTGCCGACCACGTCACCGAGGTAAAGGCCGATACGGCCTTTTGGGAGCGGAAAGAAATCGAGGAAGTCTCCGCCCACTTCAAAGAAGGGGGTGAAACGGAACGCGATCTCAACCGAGGGATGGCGAAGAGGCTGAGTGGGAATGAGCGAAGCTTGGATGAGACGCGCCTCACGAATGTAATCCTCGCAGATGCGAGCACAGCAAGCCGGGTCGGTGTGCGGCGCTTTTTCACTTTCGGCGAGGAGTATGGTGTGCTTCAAGGCGCGATCGTGCTCTGTCAGTTTCTATCGGCAGGAAACCAACAGAACCTGAGCGATGAAGAGGACGGTTAAGAGATTCTGATGGGAAAATTCTCAGCGAACTTGCGTTGAAGGATAGGGAGCCAGGACAGAGAGTCAAAATCCCCACCCTCTCGCAAAGTGCGCGAGAAGGGTGGGGCGCCCGGGGTGTGGTTACTGCGCTGGGGTTGGGGTTTGGGCTGGGGTCTCGGCGGTCACCTCGGGAGCGGCGACCGGGTTGATCTTCACGGTAGCCATAATTTTTTGCAGGCGGTCGAAGACCTTGTCGCGATCGACGTGCTTCATGACGCCGTCCTCGGACGCGACAGTGGTGACGTTCAAGGCAAACTCGTAGCAGGCTCCATTCTGGAAGACATGGAAATACTTCGAGTCGCTCTGGCGAGTGCCTTCTCCGGTGACAGCTTCGGTGGCGCGCAGTTCGAGATCACCTAACATGAGCTTCGAGCCCGAAGCGGATTGAGTCTCTGAGGTTGGCGTTGCAGTGGAGGAAACTGGCGTTACTCCGTTTTCAGGATTGGTCGAGGCTAGCGGCGCCGCTTTTGGTTGAGGCACGGCGAACTCGCTGCATTGATCGGCGGTGAGCGACTTGTTGATGCTGACGTTGAAGAACGCCGACGAGAAGTCGGTGTTGGCAAAACCGGTCTCAGGCAACTCCACAGCGGCAAGTGCGACTCCGCCGGGCTGCACGAAATTCATGGCGATGGGATTCGAGGCCAGGAGTTCGGTGGCGGCATTGCCGGTCTCGATGGCGTAGCGGCGGGGATATTCAAAGGTCACGCCATAGGTCTTGTCGGTGAAATTTACAGTAGCCGGCCTTTTGCGGACCACTTTCCTCGGGGCGGGCTTGGCCGCAGCCTCGGCTACGGGCGCGGGAATGGGCGCGGACGCGGTTTCGGGTTGCGGTTGTGGGACGGGAATCTGGTTGTTCGTGCTTACGGGCTTCGGTTTGTCGCTGGAACAGCCGACGGTTACGGAGCAGACGATCAGGACAGCGGCGAAAATCAGTACGCCGGCGTGCGCGGAAATGGTCTTGCCCCAGGTCATGGAATTCATGTCTTTCCTCGAGCTCAAAGCGTTGATGCGGGTCATGGTGGTTG
>DASSRO010000333.1:0-2233 GCA_035701745.1 Candidatus Sulfotelmatobacter sp.
GTGAGCATGAGTTTGTCGCTGGAGATCGGCTTCTCCAGGAAATCGATGGCGCCAAGCTTGGTCGCCCGCACCGCCATTTCAATGTGCGCTTGCCCCGACATCATGACTACCGGCGCGGTTACTCCCTGTCGCTTCAAATCCTCGAGCAGCGAAAGCCCATCTTTCCCCGGCATAACCACATCGGAAAGAATCAAATCAAAATCCTGCGCCTTGGCCAGTTCCAAAGCCTTCGCCGCGTTGTCGCATACGGTGGCCTCGTGCCCCGCCAGGCGAAAGGCACGCGACAACGACGCCAGCGTATTGGCTTCGTCATCGACAATTAAAAGACGCGCTTTAAGTGGCAAACTTCCTCCTCGCCATTTCAGCCTTGAGACGAATCCGGCTTCTCGCTCCGCAACGCGTGAAGGGCGCCAGCATTATCCGGCAATTCAATTACGAACGTCGTGCCTTTCTCCGGCTCGCTTCGCACGCTGATTCGTCCTCCATGATCGCTGATCACCGACTGCACAATCGCAAGTCCAAGTCCCGTACCATGCTGCTTGCTGGTGTAGTAGGGAGTAAAAATTCGCTCGCACTCCTCGCGCGTCAAGCCGCTGCCAGTATCTGCGACCTCAACCATTATCTTCCCATCCTCGCGCCGGCTGCGCAGGGTGAGCGTGCCGCCGTTCGGCATTGCATCCATCGCATTCAGCACTAAGTTCGACAGCGCGCGATGCAGCATATCCGGATCGGCGGCGATCGTTCCGAGGCTCTCATCCAATTCCAGTTTGCCGGCGATCGGCGCCCGCCCCGTCGCCTGCAGTTGCGCCTGAAAAAGTTTGATCACGCCGCGCAGAATTTCGTTCACCTGCACCGGTTGCAACTCCGGACGCGGCATCTTCGAAAACTCGCTGAATCGCCCGATGATCGTTTTGAGGTTCGCGATCTCCGCCAGCAACGTGCTCGCGCTCTCGCGAAACACGTCGTCGAATTGTTCGGGGCTTTGCGTCCGGGCCCGCAAGAGATTTTCAACCGTGAGCTGAAGCGGAAACAGCGGGTTCTTCAACTCATGCGCCAAACGCCGCGCCAGTTCCCGCCAAGCCGCCACGCGTTCGGTCTGTACCAGTCGTTCCTTTTGCGCTACCAATTCGGCCGTCATCCGGTTGAAAGACTCCGCGAGTTGCGCGATTTCATCGTGCCCATGCACCTCCACTTGCGCGCCCCACTCTCCCGCGGCGACCTCCTGCGCCGCGCGCGCCAGTTGCTCCATGGGCCGCGTGACTCTCGCGGCCGCCCAACTACTCAGCAAGATCGCCAGGACGATTCCGCCTCCGCCCGCCAGCAGCGCCGACGCACGAATGCGGCGTTTCAACTCCACGTACGACCGCCGCGAATTTCCGACTAGCAGAATCGCCAGCAGCGGTGCGTCTTGTGCCGTTCGTCCGCTGCCTGCACCGCGCAACGGAATCGCGTGAAACAACTCCTCATCCGCAGGATCGGACGACCAATCCACGACTCCCGTCATTTCCTGGTTTGAGCGCCGGACAGACTCGATCAGCGGCGCCACTTTTTCTGCAGGCCGCGCAGCACCGGAAACTCCGGCAGACGGATCCAGAAGGGAAGCGGGCGAAAATGCATCGCCGCGATTCTGATAAAGAAGCACTCGCATGTCCGCCGGCAAGTCGAGGCCGGAAAGAAAATTCTTGTCGAGCCGCCGCCCGCCCACCACATAGACCGGATGCTCCCCCACGCTGGTGGCTCGCACCGCAAACAGTCCTAACGTGGTGGAGTCTTGCAATTCCTCGCGCTTGAGAAAGGCGCGTTGCCCGCTCGATGCCGCTAAACTCTCAAACCCAGCGTCGGCATAGCCGAATTTTGCCGGCCACTGCGCCGAAGAAATGATTGTGCCGTGCTCATCCAGAAATTCGAGAAAATCGAGTTGCTGGCTTTCCGCCATCGATTTAGCAAGCTCGAAATATTCAGCGGAGTCCGTCGACGTCCCGTTCACCGCGATCGCGATCCTGCGTACCGCATCCGACGCTGCGATGGCCTCCACCCGGCGAGCAACCTCCTCGCCGCGCCGGCTGAACTCGCCCTGAAACTGCTTGACCAGCGCAGCTGTGCGCCGGTCTTCGGTGTTCTCAAATGCGCTGCGCGTCAACGCCAGCACCAGCCAGGCTACCGCCCCCACCGACAAAAAAACCGTCAGCGCGAACACCGCCAGAAGTTTGCGGCGAAAAGTCATGATTGAGCG
>DASSRO010000334.1:0-4017 GCA_035701745.1 Candidatus Sulfotelmatobacter sp.
GATAACGAGGCCAACGCCGGTAGCGAAAAAAAGCGACTGAGTGCCTAGTTGCTTCCGGGTTATCCCCCCCCAATTTTTAAAACTTTGCAAATCTTGATTCTAAAGGACATGACCACGTCCGTTTTTAAAGACGTCCAAAAATTTTTACGTCGGAGGCGCCCTCCGAAGCATAGCTTTTTGATTGCCGGAGGTTTGCCTGAGAACTAGGTGCAAGACAAAAATGCAGCACAGGCATGAGTGCCTGGTGCCACAAAAGACGCTGAGCGCCTCCAGGTGGTGGACGTATTTACCCGAAGAGTTATTGTACTAGACAACAAATGATGCTGGCAAGAAAATCGGCCGCTAAGCGGCTGCAGCACAGGAACGAGAAACCCGTGCCCTTACAAATCAAAGGATGCGGCACCCGGTTGGAAAAGCGAGTGCCAAGAGCGCTGGCATAAAAGCCAGCGCTACAAAGAGGGTCTAAGCCACCCAGAAGCGGGCCAGCGCCGGCGTGGAATCTAGCAAGCAATCAGGAACCGGCGTGGAGGGCGGAGGAGACGGCGGCTTTGAGAGCGGCGTAGGAGGCGTCCGTTACGGAACCGTGAGTTTGCCAGAGAACGTGGCCGTCGGGAGTGGTGAAGAGGACGTAGGCGTCGTCGGGGGCGGAGAAGTTGACGAGCTTTTTCCACTCGTCCTGATGATCGAAGAGCGGTACGAAATGCGAGTGCTGCGAGGCGGGAACGTCCTTGTGCATACCGTGAACGATCATGCCTCGAATCATGGAAGGGGCGCCCTGGAGTTGGGCGAACTGGTAGACTGCGACGTGGGGATCGTTGGGAGGAAAATCGGCGATGAGGCGCTTGCCCCAGGCGGAAGATTGCTCGCCACTTTTGTGGGAGAAGCCGATGGTGAGGATCAGGTATTGCGGGCTGCCGAGCTTGGGGAGAATGACTTCGGAGTCGTCGAGAGCTTTGCTTTTGATGGGCGGGATGGTTTGGGCATAGAGGGAAGGTCCAGCGAGGAACATCACCCCGAGAATTAGGGCCGAAAGTTTGATCATGGCAGTCATTAAACCGCATTCGGGCGAGAAAGTCGCGATGCTCGCGTGGGGTTTATGGCGGTGATATGCTCGGGGATTGGTGACTGGTGATGACTCGTGACTCGTGGAAACCCGGCGCTTGGTCCGCGAAAAGCCAAAAGCGCTGGCATGAAAGCCAGCGCTACAAAAAGGGCGGATGTTAGGTTGAGCACGAAGAAAAGGCACGGGTTCCTTCGCCGCTCAGCGCAAGCTGAAGAGCCGCTACATGGAGGCGGCATAAAGCCGCCCCTACACAGAGGGAATGAGAAACGTGAGGACGAGTACAGGAGAAGGACCGATGAGCGGGGAAATTAAGCCGCGACTGGAGATTGCGGATCGGCAGAGGAATCCGATTGTGGAGGCGCAAACCCCTCGGGACACGGGGCAGGCTCTTCGCAACTCAGAGCAGGCCGTTCGAGGCTCAGGGCAAGTGATTATGTCTGGCGGAGGGATCGCCACCTTGCAAGGGAGGGCGCTGGCGGGAAACCGGGGGACGTCGCTGAACCTGGATTGGGTGGAAAGCGTGCGGGAAAACGCCAGCGCGGTGGAGCGGCGGGCGGCTACGCTGGTGACGCGGCGGTCGGTGAAGAAGGATTGGCAGATCGCATGGATGCTGCGCGCGATTACGTGCGTGGATTTGACGACGCTCTCGGGAGACGACACTGACGAGCGCGTAAGGCGGTTGTGCGCGAAGGCGCGGCTGCCGATTCGAAAGGATATTGAGGAAAAACTGGGGATAAAGGAGTTGCGCATCCAGGTGGGGGCGGTGTGCGTGTATCACCTGTTTGTGGAGACGGCGCGACGGGCACTGGAGGGGACGAAGATTCCGGTGGCGGCGGTGTCGACGGGATTTCCGGCGGGGCTGAACCCGTTCGAGGAGCGGGTGGCGGAGATTCGGCGGTCGGTGGAAGCAGGAGCGCAGGAAATCGATGTGGTGATTACGCGGGCGCACGTGTTTGGGGCGGAATGGCAGCGGTTGTACGACGAAATTGTGGCGTTTAAGGACGCGTGCGGGCCGGCACATCTGAAAGTGATCCTGGGAACGGGCGATTTGATGACGCTGCGGAACGTGGCGCGTGCCAGCCTGGTGGCGATGATGGCGGGAGCGGATTTTATTAAGACGTCGACGGGGAAGGAGAGTGTGAACGCGACGCTGCCAGTAGGGTTGGTGATGGTGCGGGCGGTTCGGGAGTATGCGGAAGAAACGGGGATGGCGGTGGGATTTAAGGCCGCGGGCGGTATTCGGACGGCGAAGCAGTCGGTGGAATGGCTGGAGTTGATGAAAGAGGAGTTGGGGAATAGCTGGCTGGAACCGCATCTGTTTCGGATCGGGGCGAGCAGTATGCTGGGGGATATTGAGCGGCAGTTGGAGTTTCATGCGACGGGAAGGTATTCGGCGGAGTTTCGGCATCCGGCGGGATGAGGGGAAGGCAGTGACTGGTGATTGGTGACTCGTGACTGGTGAAAGACGGTTCACGAGGTGGTGATTTGTGATTTGCGATTCATGATTCGCGAAAACCGGGCCGAAATTGCGGCGAGCGAAGATGTCGAGGCGCATCGGTTGAGATCGTTCGCGTCATTCAGGATGACAACACGCTTTTAAAGGGTGGGATGTAAAGGACAAAGCAATGAGTGTGATGGAAAAGTTTCGGACGATGGAATATGGGCCGGCACCGGAGGATCCGAAGGAGTCGCTGGTGTGGCTGGACCGGCACAAACGGAAATTCAGCCATTTTATTGGTGGGGTGTGGAAGGCGCCGGCGGAAGGTACGTATTTCGATTCGATCGATCCTTCGAACGGGGAGAAGGTCGCGGAAATTGCGCAGGGAAGCGCGGCCGATGTGGATGTGGCAGTGAAGGCCGCGCGAGGAGCGCTCAAGGGTTGGCAGGCGCTGAGCGGGCACGAGCGGGCGAAATTCTTGTATGCGCTGGCGCGGCAAGTGCAAAAACACTCGCGGCGACTGGCGGTGGTGGAGACGATCGATAACGGTAAGCCGATCCGGGAGAGCCGGGACATCGATATTCCGCTGGTAGCGCGGCATTTCTACTACCACGCCGGTTGGGCGCAACTGCTGGAACGGGAATTTCCTGGGGAGCAGGCGTGCGGAGTAGTGGGGCAGATCATTCCGTGGAATTTTCCGTTATTAATGCTGGCATGGAAAATCGCACCGGCGCTGGCGACGGGGAATACCGTGGTGTTGAAGCCGGCCGAGTACACACCCTTGACGGCGCTGGCGTTTGCGGAATTGTGCAACGAAGCGGGCTTGCCGAAGGGCGTGGTGAATATTGTCACAGGAGATGGTTCGACGGGGAAGGCGCTGGTGGAGCATTCCGGCGTAGACAAGATTGCGTTTACAGGCTCGACGGAAGTGGGGAGGGCGATTCGGAAAGCGACGGCGGCATCGCGCAAGAAATTGTCGCTGGAGTTGGGCGGGAAGTCGCCGTTCATTATTTTTGAGGATGCGGATCTGGACAGCGCGGTGGAAGGATTGGTGGACGGGATCTGGTTCAATCAGGGGCAGGTTTGCTGCGCGGGTTCGCGGTTGCTGATGCAGGAAAGTGTCGCGGAAAAACTGACGAGGAAGCTGCAGGCGCGGATGAGCACGTTGCGCGTGGGCGCGCCGCTGGATAAGGGCATTGATATTGGGGCGATTGTGGCGCAGGTGCAGTTGGAGCGGATCGACCGGCTGGTGAAACAAGGCGTGGCGGAAGGGGCGACGTGCTGGCAGCCGGAAGTGGTGATGCCATCGCGGGGGTTGTACTACAAGCCGACGTTGCTGAGCAATGTGCATCCAGCATCGATTGTGGCGCAGCAGGAAATTTTCGGGCCGGTGTTGGCGGCGATGACGTTTCGCACGCCGAAGGAAGCAGTTGAACTGGCGAATAACACCGTGTATGGACTGGCTGCGAGCGTGTGGAGCGAAAGCGTGAACGTGGCGCTGCAAGCCGCGGCGCAG
>DASSRO010000335.1:0-3874 GCA_035701745.1 Candidatus Sulfotelmatobacter sp.
CGCGCCCGTTCCACATTGCCGAGTTCGTCGCCGCGCACGATTTCAAGCTTGCTGTAGTCGCGCCACTTGTCGGGATAGCCAATCTTATTTGCCATGCCGTGAAGTTTAGCGAGAGCCTGCTGTTTTGTGGCCGCCGACATCCAGGGCAGACTGTTGATGTCGTGCTCCATGGCCACCTGAATTTCCTTCACAATCTTCAGTGCCTGCTGCTTCGCCTCAGGGCTGAAGTACTTTTCCACGTAAGCCTGGCCAAGAGCCTCCCCCAGGTCGCCGTCGACGCCGCGGGTGCAGCGTTTCCAACGCGGCTGAAGTTCCTGCTGGCCGCGCAGCGTCTTGCCGTAGAAAGCAAAGTTTTCATCGACGAAGGGCTTCGACAAAAACGGCGCATCGGCGTGGACTAAATGCCAACGAAGATAAGTCTTCCAATCGGGCAGGCTTTCTTTTTGAATTTCCTCATTCATTGCCTTGAAGAAATTGGGAGCGGTGACGTTCAGCGAATCCAGCGAAGGCATGCCCACCTTGGCGAAGTAACCGGACCAGTGAAACTCAGGAGAAAGTTTCTGCAACTCGGCGCTGGTCATCTTATGATCCAGCGCTTTTGGATCGCGGCGTTCTACGCGCGTCATAGAACCCTTGGCCAGCGCGGTTTCGATGCGCATGACGGTTTGCGCCTCGGACGCGGTCGTGTCTGGCTTATCGCCAAGCAGTTCAAACATCTTCTGCACATGCGCCACATATTGCTTGCGCAACTCGACAGATTTGGCGTCGTCCTTGGTGTAGTAGTCGCGGTCGGGAAGGCCGAGTCCACCTTGATCGGCGTCGGCGATCACTTGGTTGGCGTCACGGAAATCCTGGATCGAATCAAAGCGGAAGAGAACTTGGTCGTCGGTCATGGCGGCAGCCGCGTCGGCAATTTCCGCCTTGCTATTAATTTTCGCAATTCTATCGAGCCCCGGCTTGAGCGTTTGGGCGCCCTTGGCGTCAACGGCCTTCTCGTCGATGCAGGAAGCATAGTAGTCGCCAATCTTCTGGTCGACTGCACTGCGCTTGGGGTCAGGCGCGGCAGCAGCTTCTAGAATCCCGCGCAGCCGCGCGAGATTCTCATCCTGCATCTTGGAATAAGTATCCCAGGAAGACTGGTCGGGAGGGATGGGATTGTTCTTGAGCCATCCGCCGCACGAATAGGCGAAAAAGTCTACGCACGGATCGATGCTGCGGTCCATGGACGTGACATCAAGCGCGGGCTCGTGCTTTTCGGTCGCCTGCTGCGCGCTGGCGAGAGAAAGCAAACAGACGGCCGCAACAGTAATAAGACTAATCCGCAGAACTGCCATTGAGACACCCTCTTGAGGTAGGAATTGGAATTAGTGGGACCACAAAGTATAAGCCCAGCCGTCAAGCGGAGAGCTACCGCACGAAGACCGGATGCGAGTTTAGCTTTTCCTCAAACGAATGGATCCATCGCCGGTGCGGATCGTAAGCAGACTTCCGCCTCCGTTGAGCTTACCGTGCACTTCGTTCTGGCGAAGCTTGCCCTCGGTGGTGACCGGCATGTCGAGATCGATGTGGCCATCGCTGGTGTGCAGGTCTACGTCTGCGGCCAGCCCGCTGGGCACTTCGAGAGAAACATTGCCGTCGCCAGTTTCGAGTCGCCAGCCGGCTGCCAGCGAAGAGCCTCCGTCGGCGCGGACATCCAGGTGGCCATCACCGGTCTTCAGCTCAAGTTCATCGAAGCGGCCATGAGCGGTAATGTGGCCGTCTCCAGTGGAGGCATGCAGCTTGCCGTCGACCGATTCCAGGTTCTCGGAACCATCGCCGCTATGCAGGTCCATTTCGCCCTTCAATCCGGCGATTTCGATTTTGCCGTCGCCCGTCCGCAAATTGACGCGGCCCTCTCGCGGCATCTGAACGATGATGTCCACGCGATGGTTGCCCCAGCCGATGTTGAAGTCATGGTGCGGATAGCGCACTTCGATTTCGACGGAATCGCCGGACTGGCGCTCTTCCACGCGGATGCCGCCTTCGCCGATTTTGTAGCGCTCGGTGATGACTTTGGCTTCGATCGTGTGCTGATCCCAGGTCGTCACGCGAATGTTGGCGTCGGAGGTGTCGATCCGCAGTTGAGGCCTACCGGTCAGGTTGTAGGTCTTTGACCATTCATCCGCAAAGGCGGGTAGGGCGGCAACGACCGTGGTACACAGGGTGAGCAGGACCAGGCGCTTCATCGAGAAAAGTTTCATAGATCCTCCGAACGGGCACACCGACGCCCGTCTGCTTAGACGTGGTTACGGACAATCGGTGAGGTTAGTTCCCGAAATCGTTAAGATCCGCGCGGCTCGACATAGGCCATGCGAATCAAGGTTCGCTCCGAAAACGGTAGATACAAGAGCGCGGCACTGGCCGCGAACGCGCCGCCCACGCCGATCTCCTGCGTCAGCAGGAAGGGCGCCAGCGCCCACAACTCGTCGAGCGCCAAGATGAAGGGGAATATCTGGCGGAATTTGGCGCCGAGCCGCTGGTAATCGAAACCGACCGCCGACAACAGGTAGCAGCGCAGCGGGATCCCGACACCAGCCGTCACCAGCACGGTCACCGAGAGGATGGTTGCTCCCCACATCGGCAGGAAGGAATCCGCAATCGCCTGGACGTCATGTAGCCGGAACAGGGCAATGAGATAGAAGATCAAATACATCAACTGGATCAGAGCGAACAAACCGCGGGTGAGAGCGCGGCGCGGAATCGGGATTTCGAGTTCGGGATGGAGCGCGGGAGTTGATACGCCCGCAATGGCGGCGGGGGGCTCTACGAATGGCGCTTCGCGTTTGGCTGGTTGAGTTTCTATTTTTGCCGCACTTGGATCTTGCACGGGCGCGATGAACCGATACCCGCGGCGCGCCAACGTTTCCACATAGCGCGGGCTGGAAGCGGAATCCCCTAGTGCCTCGCGAACCTTATTGATGGCGGTATTCAGGCTGTGGTCGAAGTCAACGAATGTGTCGGAAGGCCAGAGTTTCTGCTGCAACTCTTCGCGCGTAACCACCTCTCCCGCGCGCTGCAGCAGCAGTGCCAGCACCTGGAACGGTTGCCCCTGAAGGTGCAGTTTCACGCCAGTCTTGCGCAGTTCGGCTGCGCTGAGATCGAGCTCGAAGACTCCAAACTTCACGACGCTTTTCTGGTTTTGCGGCACAGCCATGGACGACGGGGTAGTGTAGCAGGAAGGGAATGGCTCGGCGGTTGAAAGTTGAAAGCGGAGGTGAACGTGGCGATTGGGCCCGGTCCTAGCGATACGAGCCGGAGGCAAATCCTCGAGCTAACAGCATAGGGATCGCGGCGCTACAATATGCGCGTGCCGCCGCATGACATTCGCGTACCGACCGCAGAGCAGAAGGCTGATGAGCACCGGCAGCGCCGGCATGCCGTCTACGCGTCGGAGACGACGGGGTTGTTGTTGATTGCGCTGGTGTTGCTGATCCTCACGCTGGTCCGCTACTGGCATGACATTCATTGGAGCCTGCGCTGATTGTGGGCAACGCATCGCGCGACATCGCCGCGCCAGAACCGCTGCTGGTGGTCATTCTCGGCCCGACAGCCAGCGGGAAAACAGCGTTGTCGCTCGCGCTCGCCGAAAGATTGAACGGCGAGATCGTCAACTGCGATTCGGTTGCCATGGTACGCGAGTTCAATATTGGCACCGCTAAACCCACCGCCTCCGAGCGCGAACGTGTTCCTCACCATCTGCTCGATGTGGTTGATCCCACGCAATACATCACTGCCGGCGAATATGCGCGGCAGGCACGACAGGTGCTGAGAGAAATCGACTCACGGCGGCACATGCCTATTGTGGTCGGCGGGACCGGGCTTTACTTGCGAGCGC
>DASSRO010000336.1:0-4917 GCA_035701745.1 Candidatus Sulfotelmatobacter sp.
GGTGTTCGCGCAGGACGACTGGAAGGTGACGTCGAACCTGACGCTGAACATGGGGCTGCGCACGGAGTTTCTCGGGGCATGGACGGACGGAGATTGCCACATCGGCAACATTGAGTCAGACCTGACGAAGACAGGGACCTATCCGTTTGTTTATCCGAAGTGCGTGGACCGGCTCGGAGTGGCGGGACTGACGGGGACGGCGGCGGGATCGACGTTCAAGAACAGTGTTTCGACGGGATGGGGACCGAGGTTTGGGTTCGCGTGGGACATGCTGGGGCGGCACACGACGACGGTGCGCGGCGGCTACGGGATTTACTACGTGCGCGAAGACGTGGGCGCGGTAGACCAACTGAGCTTCCAATCGCCGTTCATTCCGATTGTGTTCTTTGGACAGACCCCCGGATTCACGATGTCGGATTTCTTTACGGGGACGCCGGCGACGAACCCGAATGCCGTGCCGGCAGCGGGAGCGCTGTCGGCGGCGTGGCTGCCTTGCCTGGCGCAACTGACAAGTTTTCCGGACACGAATGGGGCGGCTACTTATGGCGGATGCACCGGGCCGGGAGTGAACACAACGCAGAATCTATTTGTGCTGGAGGTGCCGCGGCACTTTGTGGTGCCGAACACGCAGCAATGGAACCTGACCGTGCAGCGTGAATTGGGGCGGCACTGGGTATGGGAAGTGGGCTATATAGGAACGCGGGGAATCCATTTACGCGAGACGCGAGACGCGATCCAATCGGTAAATGCCAGCCCGGCGAACCCGTTCGTCGTCACCGACGCGAGCGGCAACAGTTACTCGATCACAACCAACACATTTGCCAACGCCATTGCACGCACGCCGACGCCGGGGTTGAACGGATACAGCGGATATCAACTGTTTGCCAACGACGCTTATTCGATTTATCACGCGCTGCAGACGACCGTGTCGCGGCGGTGGGGACAGGGGTATTTCCAGGCGGCGTACACGTTCTCGAAAAATATTGACGCGACTTCCACCGGGAACACGGCGTTCAACACGGCATACAACGATCAGAGCAACATTCATGCCTCGCGGGGAATTTCGGACTTCAATCGCCCGCAGCGGCTGGCGGTGAGCTACGTGTACGATCTCCCTTTCTTCGCCCACTCCAGCGGAATGAGGAAGACGGCGCTGGGCGGGTGGCAGGTGAGCGGAGTGTCCATCTTCCAATCGGGATTGCCGTTCTCGATTTACGATTCGAGCGCGGGGACGGGCTTCCTGGGACAAGGCAGCACGCCGCTGCTGGGGGCGAGCCTCGCTCCGGGGGCAACGATTGCCAGCGGATTGACAAGCGGCGACGTTCACTCACGGGTGGCCAATGGATATTTGAATCCGGCGGCGTTCACGCCCGCGCCGCAGCTCTATCCTACGCAATGCCTGTCCGATCCAAATTTCTGCACGACGGGGTTTGGCGATCTGGGCCGCAATCTTTATCACGGGCCCTTCCAGCAAAACTGGGATGTTTCGTTCCTGAAGCATTTCAAGATTGGGGAGCGGCAGGAGGTGCGCTTTGCGGCGGACTTCTTTAACCTGTGGAACCATACGAACTTTGGAAATCCATCGGTGACCGATATCGAAGCGTATCTGGCGAGCCCGACGAACAGCCCGTTTGGAAAGATTCTGCAGAGCACTGGGAATCCGAGGCTGATTCAGTTTTCGTTGCGGTGGGCGTTTTAGGGAAATTGTTGATTGTTGATTGCTGATTGTTGATTTTTGATTGAAGGACACAAGCCGGGGAGCGCAAGCTTCCCGGCTTTTTTATTTGCAGGCGGAGAAAATTTTTAGACGTGAATCCAGTTGAAGAGGATCAGGGCCAGCGATCCTGTGCCTACGATGATCCAGAGCGCGAGGCCTTGCAGGAGGGGACGGGCGCCGACGCGCTGAAGGGTTTGCTTATTGAGGCCGGTGCCGATCAGGAAGAGGGTTACGGTGAGACCGATTTTGCCGATGTGATTGAGGACGCCGAAGCTTGAATTGAAGGCGGGCAACACGGTGTTGAGCAGTGCGGCCAGGCAGAAGAACAGAATGAACCACGGCCACTGGATGCGGGCCTTGCTCTTGAGGGCGACTGCGGTTACGAGCGAGAGAGGAACGATCCAGAGAGCGCGAGCGAGTTTAATGGTGGTGCCGACGGCGAGCGCGGTGGGGCCGTATTTGGCGGTGGCGCCCACGACGGAACTGGTGTCGTGAATGGCGAGAGCCGACCAGAGTCCGAACTGCGACTGCGTCATGTGCAAGGCGTATCCGACGAGTGGAAAGAGGAAGAGGGCGATGGAGTTGAGGATGAAAACTGCGCCCAGGGAGACGGCCATTTCTTCTTCGCTGGCGTCGGCGATGGGGCCAACGGCGGCGATGGCGCTGCCTCCGCAAATGGCGGTGCCCGCGCTAATGAGGAAGGCGGACTTTTTTCCGACGTGCAGGAGATAACCGAAGCCCAGGCCGAGCAGCATCGCGATGGTGATGCTGGCGGCGGTGTAGAGGAAGCCGGAGCGTCCGGCTTGAAGAACCTGGTGAAGGTTCATGCCGAAGCCGAGGGCGACGACGGAAGCTTGCAGCAGAAATTTTGCGAGGCGCTTGCTTTCGAGGTTGAAGGGATGAGTGAAGGTGAAGCCGTAGATGAGCCCGCCTAACAGCGCGAATGGCGGGGAAAGCAGGCCGGTGGCCGCCAGGATCACAGCCAGGATAAATATGAGCTTGCTCATGGAACAAGTGTGACTGGAGCCGGGAGCGGCGTCCAAGCAGTAGTTTTGATGGGCGATTAGCGAAACTTATCGGGCGCAGGCTTGGCGGGTGGCGATTTTCGCGGCGTGTTGAGCAGCAGCCGGGCCCGGCCCAGAGCGAAGGTGCGAAAGGCGGCGGCTGGACCGTGGGGTTCTGGTCCGGTGCGCGAGACGAGAGAGAACTGGCGGGCCATGGCGAGACCTGCGACGTTGGCGACTTTCAGCGCTCCGAGTTCCAGTTCCTTGGAGATGGCCCAGCGGGACACGAAGCCGACGCCGAGTCCGGCTTCCACAGCGGACTTAATGGCCTCGGTGGAATCGAGGTTCATCACTTTCTTGAACGACTTGAGCTTCAGGCGATTCTTTTCGAGGGCAATCTCGACGACGCGGCGGGAACCGGAGCCGTGTTCGCGCATGAGGAGACTGGAGGCGAGGAGTTCGGCGCGAGACATGGAGTCGGATTCGTGGTCGGGGGGGACGATCAGCACTAGTTCGTCCTGCATGAAAAGCTCGGTGTGAATGCCGCGATCGCGGGCGGGGCCCTCGATCAGGCCGATGGAGACTTGGCCGTCGAGGAGCAGGCGAACGATCTCGCCGGTGTTGCCGCTGTGGAGCGAGAACTGAACGCGGGGATGCTCCTCGAGGAAAGCTCCGAGCAAGTGAGGAAGAACGTACTGGGCAATCGTGGTGGATACACCGAGAGATAATTCGCCGGAAATTTTGCCGTCTTCGGCAGCGAGGTCTTGTTCGGCCTGGGAAACGAGGGCTGCGATCTTGGTGGCATAGGCGAGCAGGACGGTGCCCTGCGCAGTGAGGGAGACGCGGTTGCCGGCGCGGTCGAATAGACGTATGCCGAGATCTTCTTCCAGGGCTTTGATCTGAAGAGTAATGGCGGGCTGGGTGAGGAAAAGATGTTCGGCAGCTTTGCGGAAGTTCAGATGTTCGGCGACCGTGCGAAAGACTTTGAGGCGGAAGTTTTCGAGTTGGGGCACCGAATGATTATCTACGGAAAGGGACGATTGGGAGATTCGTTTTGAATCTGGTGGGTGATTAGTGGGCGTCGGGTAGGGTGGGCGCCGGGCAATAGCGGTGCTACGTTTCGGTCCGATGGTTGCGAGGCGCTAGGCTTTGGGGGCGGAGTCGGTGGTGGAACGCAAGCGGCCCGGAAGTTCGCGAATGGCGTATCCGGCGAGGGCTGACATAACGGAACCGGTGAGGGTGAGGAAGAGCGAAGCGGCGTAGCGCGACAGCCAGGCGAAGCTGGAGGTGGTTTCCGCGGCGACGGCCCCGCTTCCCTGCCAGTTCATCGCAATGCCGCTCTTGCGGGCAGAGATGGAAAGGTCGCGCTCGGCGTTGCTGGCAAAGACTCCATTGATGATGTCTTCCTGGGCGGCGGCATCGTCGGGCTGGATGCGTACGCGGATGTTGTGCAGGCCGGAGCGCAGAGGAATGATCTGCGACAGAGTGCCCTGCTGCGCGTCGGTGGGAATCACTCCAAATTTCTTTTTCGCGGCTCCCGTAATTCTTCCCGAGAAGGCGAGGTCGTCATCCACCCAAAGCGAAACTTGCGCGCCGCGGAAGCTGTGCTGGAGTTTCAGGTGCAGGCTGGCGTCCTTGGCGGTGAGAGTGGTGTGAATGGCCATGAGCACGGCGGCGAGCAGGAATAAGCCCAGCAGGATGCGGGCTTTAAGCGGCACGCGCTTGATCCACGCCATGGCTTTCTGATCGAACAAGGCCGCTTGGGCGCGGAGTTGGGCTATGCGGTCGGAGATCATGGAGGAGTTCATTTTCGCTCGGAATGGGCGCGGGGCTCCAGTTACCAAGGTGCAGGAAAATGACGGTTTTCTAATTTTGATGAAGGGCTGCGGTGGAGAGCGTTTCCCTTCGACGGAAAACAACCGGGGTGGGGCTGCTGATCTGTTTTCCATCAAGAGATGTCGCAAACCACCCCGGACGCATGCGTCCGGGGCTACGTGTTATTGCGAGGACTCGGACTTGATTTGCTTTTCGGCTTCAAGCAGGAGCGGGCGGAGGGAGTCGACGGAGACGCCGATGGTGCCGCCGGTGAATCCGTCCATGTAAGCGGAGTTGACGCCGATGACTTCGCCGCGGGCGTTGAAGACCGGGCCGCCGCTGCCGCCATGGGCGGTGGGGGCATCGTAGATAAGCTTTTCA
>DASSRO010000337.1:0-19357 GCA_035701745.1 Candidatus Sulfotelmatobacter sp.
CCGGACTGAGCTGGAACACAATTCTCAACAAACGAGAAAACTATCGGCAGGCCTTTGCAGGGTTCGATCCGAAGCGGATGGCGCGCTTCGACCAGCGCAAAGTCGACCAACTCCTGCGCAATCCGGGCATCGTGCGCAACCGGCTCAAAATCGCCTCGGCCATCGCCAATGCCAAGGCGTTCCTGCTTGTGCAGAAGGAGTTCGGCAGCTTTGACTGCTACATCTGGCAGTTCGTCGGCGGCAAGCCGCGAAGGAATTCTCCGAAATCACTAAAGCAGGTTCCCGCACGAACTTCGGAGTCCGACGCTATGAGCAAGGACCTCAAGCGCCGGGGTTTCAACTTCGTCGGATCCACCATCTGCTACGCCTTTATGCAAGCCGTGGGGATGGTGAACGATCATGTTCTCGACTGCTTCCGCTATCGCGCTTTGCGCTGACAATTCACGACCTTCCTCTGGTAACCACGCCGTGACTCCGAGGTTTTTCCAATAAATTCAATTTGCCTTGACGTTTCGTCCCCGACGCACGATATTCTGTAAACACAGGGACACCTGAAAGCAGCCAACGAGAGAGAGCGCCTGCCCTCAGGGATTTTATAGCTGCGCCGCTACGCTGTAACCTTCCGCTTGCGGACGCGGAGGTTGAGTGGTCCTCGACCTTCTGGTTTCCGGACTCGCATGCAATTGCAAGAAAAAATATTTCGCCGCCTTCCCGTCGCCCGCAAGTTGCTGATCATCGTCGGAGTTTTCGTCGCCATTGTGGTCGGAGTCTTTTCCCTGGGCTTGCTCCGATCCGAACTCCTCAGCGGCGTGCGCGCCTACGTGGCAGGCGAAGGCCTGTGGTCGAAGGCCGAAAAACGCGCCGTACTCAGCCTGGCCAAGTATGCAGGCAGCCACGCCGAAGCCGACTACGAGCAATTCCTCAGCGAAATCTCGGTCCCCGTCGGCGACAAGCAGGCTCGGCTGGAATTGCAAAAGGCTTCGCCGGACATGGACGTAGTGCGCCACGGCCTGCTGCAAGGCCGCAACAGTCCGGACGACGTGGCGAGCATGTCCAGGCTCTTCCGCCAGTTCGGACGGTTCGGGTACATGGCGCGCGCCATCGCGGTTTGGACTGATGGAGATCGTTATATCGATGAACTGCGCTCTCTTGCCGACGAACTCCATCACGAGGTCAACGCCGCGCATCCTGACGCGCAAAGAATCCAGGAGATCAGCGACCGAGTGACCGCCGTCGATGCCCGCGTTACTCCGCTCGAGGACGAATTCTCGGCGACGCTTGGGCAGGGCGCTCGCTGGATCAACCGCGTACTCTCCCTCGCCACCCTTCTTGCCAGCGGCTTGTTGCTGTTGATGGGGATTGGCCTGTCTTCGGCGGTGCTGAAGCAGATTCGCAACTCCGAGGAAAAATACCGCAACCTGGTCAATACCGCGAACGACGGCATCCTTGTCATTGACGCCCAAACCCGCCAGGTTCTCGAAGCCAACAATAGAGCTTGCGAGATCCTCGGCCTCGCAGAATCTCAACTCGTCGGCCAATCGGAATCCCGGCTTTATCCCGCCGCCGATGATTCGATCAGGTCCTACTCTTTGGTTCCAAAGACGGGGGGTCCTGCGCGCAGCCGCGAACTCAAGCTGCAGCGAGGCGATGGGACGTTCGTTCCGGTTGAGGTAAGCGCGAGCACAACCGAGTGGGGCGGAAAGCCCGCGATATTGGGAATTTTTCGCGACATCCGCGACCGTCTGGAAGCGGCTGCCATTTTGCGCCGCAGCGAAGAGCGCTTCAGCTATCTCATTCAGAACCTCTCCGATGTCATTACTATCGTCGCGGTCGACGGAACTATGCTTTATCACAGTCCTTCCATCGAGCGTGTGGCGGGATACAAGCCGTCCGAGCTATTAGGACAGAGCCTGCTTTCTTTCATTCATCCCGAGGATGAACAGGCCGTGCGCTCGGCGCTCGAACGAGTCACGCTCAAGGTGGGAAGCGCCGCTCCTCCGGAATATCGGTTTCGCCGCAAAGATGGCAGCTGGCTTTGGATGGAGTCTGTCGGAAACAACCTGCTCAACGACGTAGCCGTGGGTGGCATTGTCGTGACTTCGCGAGATGTTACCGGCCGGCGCGCTCTGGAAGAGCAGGTTCGGCAGGCGCAAAAAATGGAAGCTGTCGGACGCCTGGCGGGCGGCATCGCTCACGACTTTAACAATCTGTTGATGGTCATCCGCGGCTATGCCGAAATCGTGATGGAAGAAGACAGCGCGACGCCTCCGGTGCGCAAGAGTGTCGAGACTATCGTCCGCACCACAGAGAGCGCGGCCAACCTGACTCGCCAGCTGCTTTCTTTCAGCCGCAAGCACGTCTTCAGTCCGCAGGTTCTCGACCTCAATGCGCTGGTCAACCAGATGAGCGAGATGCTGCTGGGAGTTTTGCGCGACGAAATGGAGTTCGTGGTCAAACTCGCTCCCGAGGGCTGTTGTATCAGCGCCGATCCCGGGCAGGTCGAGCAGGTCATCATGAATCTGGTTGTCAACGCTCGCGACGCCATGCCCAGCGGCGGAAAGCTCACGCTTGAAACCGCCCATGTCTCTACAGATGTCGTGCGAGCGCAGCGCCCTTTCGGTTTGCCGCGCGGAAATTTTGTAATGCTAGCCGTCACGGACACTGGGATCGGTATGGACATCGATACCCAGAGCCGCATCTTCGAGCCTTTTTTCACCACCAAGCGAAAAGATGAGGGCACCGGACTAGGCCTGTCGGTGGTCTACAACATCGTCCGCTCCAGTGGAGGCCATGTGCGGGTCCACAGCGAGCCCGGACGTGGAACCACGCTGCGAGTGTATTTCCCGCGCGTGGCCATGGCGCCATTGCCGCACCCCGTCGAGGCTCCGTCCAGAACCGCTCGGGGCGGCGGGGAGACCATACTGGTCGCCGAGGATCAGCCGGACCTGCGCTGGATGATCTGCCAGTTCCTGCAGCAGCTCGGCTATTCCGTGCTCGAGGCGAAAGATGGCGGCGACGCAGTCGCCTTGGCGGAGCACTACAAGGGCACCATCGACGTGTTGCTCACCGACGTGGTTATGCCGCATCTTCGCGGGTCCGAGGTGGCCCGCCGCCTGTCTGCATCGCGTCCTGACATGAGGGTGATCTTTATGTCGGGCTATACCGAGGGCGAATTCGGCGTCGCCCCCGGTGAGGACGGCGGTCCCGGAACCACGCTGTTGCAGAAGCCATTCGAACTGGATTCCCTGGCCCTGAAAATCCGCGAAGTGCTCGAAGCCCGAAGCCGCCATTAACTCCGCGAGTTTGTCTGGTTTCGAATAGGCCGCCCCGGTTTCGGCCTTATCCCGTATGGCTAAAAACCCAGCCGCGAAGCGTCGGAAGAACTCAACCCACGGCGTAAGCCGTGGGTGACGATGTCAGAAGGGGAGGGGCGAAAGAAGCAAGCCTTCACCGGATCCGTGTGAGCGCCCCCGCCGTCAGATAAACCACCACCAATCCCAACAACAACACCGCCCCTTCCACGCGCGTCGACCACACATGAAGCGAGTCAAACTCTGCGCGTCCCGGATTATCCAGCGGCACCGTAGCAAAATCGCCAACCGAAGCGCGCAGCGTGTCCATGCGCGGAATGATCCAGAACTGCGAGAGCAGCGTTAGTACCAGCATCAGGCAGATCAGCACATGTCGCATCGCGAAGAAATGCGAGGTTCCTTCGCTGAGGCGGCTGTAGATCAAGGAACTTGCCAGGAAGACGATGCCGGAGATGATGGCGATCCAGTGCAGCTTGCCGAGGGCTCGTCCCACAACGTTCCCGGCCAGATGCGTGTTGGGCAAAACCTGAAAAGCTGTCGGCGCCAGGACAAACGCAAAGAACATCAGGCCGCCGATCCACGCGACAAGCGAAAGCACCATGAGGAAGCGAAGGAAGGACATGACGGCTGAATTATAGTCCCCAGTTGCGAAAACAACGGGTCAACCACGGAGTTCACAGAGATACACAGAGGAAGAAACAGGGACTGAGCACTGGCCACTAGCCACTGAACACTTCTTACACAGGCACCGGAACGCTCTCAATGATCTCTTTCAGAACCTGATCCGACTGCTCTGACTTTTTCAGCGTCGAGGCGTACAGGCCGTTCACGACCACGCGGTGGGCGAATACCGGAACCACGAGCGGCTTGAAATCTTCGGGCGTGCAGAAGGTACGGCCTTCGAGAAAGGCCATTCCTTGCGCGGCGCGGTACAAAGCCTGCGATCCACGCGGCGAAACGCCGAGGGACAGAAATTCCGACTCGCGCGTGCGCCGTACGATTTCCAGCGCATAGCTTACCAGGGAATCATCAACGCGAATCTGCTTCACTACTTGCTGCATTTCGAGGACGTCGGCGGAGCTCAGAACCGGCCGCACCTCATCCAAGTGAGCGGCTCCCGCTTCTGAGCGCAGGATCTGGCGTTCAGCCTGCGCGTCGGGGTATCCCATGCGGACCCGCATCAGGAACCGATCAAGTTGCGATTCAGGCAGAGGGTATGTTCCGTGATGCTCCACGGGATTCTGCGTAGCAATCACCAGAAACGGCTGCGGTAGTTCGTATGAATGCGCGTCGACCGTGACCTGCCCTTCGTTCATCGCTTCCAGCAGCGCCGACTGCGTTTTGGGCGTGGTACGGTTGATCTCGTCAGCCAGCAGAACGTTAGTGAAAACCGGGCCGCGCTTGAATTCGAATTCCTGCTCCAGCGCGGAATACACCGAGATGCCCAGCACGTCAGAGGGCAGCATGTCGCTGGTAAATTGCACGCGCTGAAAAGTGCAGTCGATGGCGCGGGCGAGCGCCTGCCCAAGGGTCGTCTTGCCGACGCCGGGAACGCCCTCAATCAGCAGGTGCCCGCGGGCAAAAATGCTGACCAGCGCGAGCCGGACAACTTCGTCCTTGCCGCGAATCACGCGGCGCAGAGCCTTTTCGAGTTCAGAAGCTTTGTGAGAAACAGCGATGGCGGTCTCGGGCGACATTATTTCGATTCTACTATCGGGTGGCAGAGAGGGGGAGTTACCTACGTCATGCAGCTTCTAGCTGCTAGCTTCTAGCCAAATGCTCTACGACGCAACGCATAGTCCTCCGCCGAAAGAACGTCCGTGTCCAAACAGCTTGCACGGGCCGGCTTACGTTTTTCGCAGAAGCCAGAAGCGAGGAGCTAGAAGCTGCTTTCACTGCATAAACTCGGCAGGCCTTCCCGTCAGCCTCTCAATGCGCTTCGCGATCGGCGGATGGGTCGAAAACAGGTTGCCGAAGTTCATGCCCAGCAAGGGTTGAATGATGAACAGGTGCGCCGTGGAGGGGCTGGCCTGCATGGGCACGCGCCGCGAATAAGCGTCCAGTTTCTGCAGCGCGCTCGCCAGCGCATATGGATTTCCCGTAAAGTGAGCCCCGGTAGCGTCGGCCTGATACTCGCGCGACCGCGACACGGCCAGCTGAATCAGGGACGCGGCAATCGGGGCGACGATCAGCATAACGAGCGCGGCCACGCCTCCGCCGTCGCGCCGGTCCCGGCTGTTTCCACCGAAGCCCCCAAACAGCATCGCCCACCGTCCCATACTGGCCAGCATAGTGATGGCTCCGGCCAAGGTAGCCGCCACCGAGCTGATCAGGATGTCTCGATTATTCACGTGTCCGAGTTCGTGCGCGAGTACGCCTTCCAGTTCTTCATCCGTCAGCAAGCCCAGGATCCCGTGAGTCACGGCCACCGACGCGTGACTCGGATTGCGGCCGGTAGCGAACGCGTTCGGCGACTCGCTGGGAATCACGTAAATCTTTGGCATAGGGATGCCGATCTTTTGCGTCAGGCGGTCCACCGCAGCGTAAGCACGCGGCAGTTCTTCGCGCGTGACCGGCTGCGCCCGGTACATCGCAAGCGCGATCTTGTCAGAGTAAAAATACGAGACGAAATTCATGACCACGGCAATTGCCAGGGCCAGGAACATGCCGTTTTGTCCGCCGAAGGCGCGGCCGATGAACATCAGAAGCAGCGTGAGCGCAGTCAGCAGAAACGCGGTCTTGAATGTGTTTCCCATAATTTTAGTGACGCTACTCTATTCGATGTAACGCAGACGGTGGAGATGCATAGGTTTGCGATGCTGAGAATCGGGTGAATTCTGGAGCAGGGGGGCCGTCCCTCAGGCGCCTCCCGGCGAGACGGCGTTCTCTTCGGTTTTCAGTTAAAGGCTTACAAAACAGACAGTTACAGCCCACCTCGATAAATACACCGGCTATGACTTCTGCGTTTCCCGCTTCAATGCTCGCTGCAGCGTTTGATCAAGCGCGGACTTGGCGCTCTCGTACTCCTGCTGCGAAATGCGTCCCTGCTTGTGCTCCACTTCAAGCTCGAACAATTCTTCCTTTAGAGCTTCGAGCAATTTCGCAGAACTTCGCGGACCGCTTGGCTGCAACCGTGCCTGGGGCGCGGAAACTTCGGCCGCCTCGTACTCCTCATCTTCTTCCAGCGCCGGCGAACCCTTTGCGTGTGCTCTCGCCACGCGATTCGAAGCCTGCTGCCTCGATGCCACGTAGACTCCGCCAATCACAAGTACCGCCGCAAATCCCCCCAGAATCCACCAGCGATATTTCTGCAGCGGATCAGGCGCGTCGATCGGCGGCCCCAGTCCTCCGCCTGGGCGACTTTCATTCTGCGCCGCAGACGGGCTCTCGCCCTGCTGGCCCTGTTCGTCCGCCGGCGCCGCCATAGTGCCCTCTCCTGAAAGCTTGAACGCCATGGGTTGCCCGACCTTCAGGTTCGAGGCCACTTCGACGTTCGCGTCCGGCTGACCGGGGAAAGGCGCCAACTGGTATGCCGCTCCGGGGGCGGCGTTGAACTCCATTGTCTTGGGCGCGATCGCCACAAAGTGTTCCAGCGGGTAAACCGTCTTGGGATCGATATTCGCGCTGCCCGTATAAGGCACTGTGTAGACCACATTGAACCGCGTCTCCCCGGGACGAAGCGGAAACAGAAAAGCGTATCGATTTTTCGCATTGTCCTCGGGAACCGGAGCGGACTTCACCGGTTGCCCTCCCGCGGTCATCGCCTGCCCCTCGCTGACAGTCGCGCCATCGGGGATGTAGAACTCCAGGTTGTGCTCGTTCATCTGCGTGCGCGGCGGCTTGGAATTATTGTCTACCGCGAATGTGCGCTCGATTTGCAACTGTCCCTGGGAGGCCTGAAAGCGCATGATGTCCGCAACGACCTGAATGCCCTCCACCTTCTTGCTCGCGTCATACACTTCAACCTCAACCGAAGTGCTTCCCGGCGGCGCCATGCGGTGATAGGTAACCTCCTGGTGAATCACGCGCACCAGGTGAGGTCCCTGTCCATCGAGTTTGAAACTGAAGTGGCCCTTGGCATCGGTCTTGGTCCGCCCCGCCTCTTCCATACCTTGCCCCAAGCTGAGCAGGACGACGTCGTCGCCCGCGGCGGGCTTGCCGGTGGTGGAATTCTTCACCGTGCCTGTGAGGGTTTGGGCAGAGGCCAGCGAGGCGAACAGGAGAACCAGAGCGGCAACCATCGCGATATGACTCTTGGGGGAGTTGCTCAAAGGAGTCGTTGGCGGCACGGTGTTTCTGAGGGCAAAGGGATCCTTCGACTCCGCGAGTGCTTCACTTCGTGAAACACTCGCTCCGCTCAGGATGACAAGGGGTGGGGATTGCAAAATGTGTGGTCCTTTCGTGTCCGCGTTCGCTTCGATGAGCTCCATCAAAGTCTGGCTTTTTTTGGCGCGGGTGGCGCTTTCGATTCGAGGCGCGCGATTTCGGCCAGCAGTGTGGCGGCTTCGTCCTGGAGCGACGACTTCAGCGACTGGTAATCGGACTCAGGCATCTTGCCGGCCTTAAATTCGAAATTCAAGTCACGCAGATTTTCGTAGACGGCATCCCTGCGTTCGCGCAGGTACGACGCGCGAGTTTTCTCGCGCCCCACGTCGAAAGCGCCGGGAGAGAAAATGTAAAACAGCGCCGCCGCCGTCGCCAGGAGGCAGCACGCCAGTTCAAAGGTCATAAGTCGGTCTCCTTGCGCGCCTGGTCGCGGAATTGTTCGAGTTCCGCGCCGCGCACCGGACGCAGGCCGTCGGCGATTGCGGGCGCGGGACGGTTCTTCCACGCACGAATCACTAGAACCACGACCCCAAGCCCCAACCCCAGCGCGACAAACGGAACAATCCACGCGGTGCGATCAAATCCTTTGCCGGTGGGCGCGGCCAGCACCGTCGGTCCATACTTCTGCACAAACGATTGCTCGACCAGGCTGTCGCTATCGCCACGGCTGACCGCGGTCATCAATTCATTACGCATGCCGTCAGAAGACGGACAGCCCACGTGATTGCACTCCAGCAAAATCTGCCCGCAACCGCAGATGCACATCATCTGGTGACCGAGTTCGTTGAAGCGCGTCGCCGGATCGCCCGCCCCAGCCAGCCCGAAAACGGCGAGACTCAGCACACCACAGTGCAGCAGGCGGCGGAAAACGTGTTTGTATCTCGTCGTCATGAGCGATTCCAGTTCCGTGCCGTCTTCAATCTCCCGTCGCCACCGGCGCTGCGTGTTCTATCAACCTGGCGGCGGGCACACGCACCGGGGCGGGAGCGTTGGGGATCAGCGCCAGCACCGTGCCTCCCAGGATGATCCACACACCCAGCCAAATCCACATCACCAGCGGGTTGAGGTGCGCCTTCAAAATCGGCCGCCCGGTATCCTGATTCAAGCCCTCATACACCACGTAGAGATCTTCGTTGAGCGTCGAGCGAATGAACGGCATGGTCGAAGTCTGGCGGCTGGCCTTGTAGAAACGGCGCTCGGGCGTAAGCGTGTCGATTTGCTTTCCGCCTTTGAAAACATCGAGCACGGCCCACTCACCCGCGTAGTTGGGAAAATCTTCGTCGGTGTACGACCGGCAGACCAGCGTGTAGCTGCCAATCGTCATCTTGTCGCCGTATCCCATCTCCTGCTCTTTATCCTGGTTGAACGCGGAGCCGGCGAATCCAATAATCACCACCACCACGCCGAAGTGAACAATGTATCCGCCGTAGCGCCGCGTGTTGCGGTGGGTAAGTTGCACCATTGAGGCGAACATACCCTGACCAGTGTGACCTGCAATAACTTTGCCGCCACGAAAATATTCGCTAGCGATAGTTAGCGTGACCAGCACCGAGAGCCCGATGGCCATCTGCGAATAGAAATAAGAAATGTCCTGCCAAGGCCGCAGGCCAAACGGCGACCCCCAGTTGGAAGGCGTGATCATGAGCAACGCCATCACCCCAAGGGCACCGATAGTTGGCCACATGAAGTTCCGCTTCAGGCTTTCGAAAGAAGCCTTCCGCCATGCCAACAGCGGCCCGACTGCGGTCAGGATGAGCAGCAGTAGCGCGACCGGAATTGCTACGCGGTTATAAAACGGCGCGCCCACGGTAACTTTATTGCCTTGCGCCAACTCGGAAATCTTGGGAAACCACGTGCCCCACAGCACGGTGAAGCAGAGCAGCACAAAAAGAAGATTGTTGAAGAGGAAGCTCGATTCGCGAGAAATCAGCGACTCAAGCTTGTGCTCGCTGCGCAAGTGATCTTTATTCTTGAAGAAGAAAAATACGAAGACCGCGATGCTGATCGCCAGAAACCATGCGAACCAGGTTCCTATCGAAGACTGCGCGAAGGCGTGCACCGAACTGATGATCCCGCTGCGAGTGAGGAAGGTTCCCAGAATCGCCAGCCAGAATGTGGCGAAGACCAGCCACATGTTCCAGACTTTCAGCATGCCGCGCTTTTCCTGCATCATGACTGAATGCAGGAACGCGGTGCCTACGAGCCAGGGCATGAGCGACGCGTTCTCGACCGGGTCCCATCCCCAGTATCCGCCCCATCCCAGCACCGCATAAGCCCAGTGGGCTCCCAGAAAAATTCCGCAGGTGAGAAATCCCCACGTGACCATGGTCCAGCGGCGGGTGATGTGAATCCACTTTTCGCCGGGATACTTCATGATCAGCGCTCCGAGCGCAAACGCGAAAGGCACGGTGAATCCAACGTAGCCCAGGTAAAGCATGGGCGGGTGAATCACCATCTCGGGATACTGCAGAAGGGGATTCAGGCCGCTGCCATCTGCGCGCATCGGCCCTTCCAGCAGGCCAAACGGGTTCGCGGCGAAGTTCACCAATGCGAGAAAGAAAATCTGCACGCCGGCGAGGACCACCGACGCGTAAGCGAAGAGTCGTGGATCCGTCTTGTACCGCAAACGCAGGACGAATCCATAGCCAGCCAGCAGCAACGACCAAAACAGCAGCGAGCCTTCCTGTCCGGACCACAATGTTGCAAATTTATAAGGTGCAGGAAGATCGCGGTTGCTGTGATGAAAAATGTAAGCGATCGTGAAGTCGTCGCGAAAGGCGGAGACCACCAGGGCAATGGCCGCGAGCACGACTGCTCCAAATACAACCACGCCCGCGCGGCGCGCGGTCTCGCCCACACGCTCCCAGAGCGTTTCGCCCGGAAAGAAAAGCGCAAACATACCCGCCAAGAACGAATAGAGGCTCAACGCCAATGCGAGGAGCAAGGCAAAACTACCAATGGTTGCCATGTGGGAGGTCCCTCAGTCATTTTTTCAGAAAGCGCGGGTGGAGGCAACCGGGATGCCAACTAAATGATGAAAGGACAGAAATGACAGGACGCAGCAATAAATCTGGGCGGCAACTGAAAATCGGGACCCGCCGCAAAAGGGCGGCCGGGGCTCGGCCGCCAGGCGGTTTCGAACTGAGTTTAAGCCGATTGCTGCCGGTAGCGCTGGCGAACCTCGCGCTCCGCGGTCAGCCAGTCTTCGGCTTCGTGGCCTGGTTCAAATCCGCGGCGCTCCGCCAAAAGATACGCGAGGCGTCGGATTTCCTCTTCAACATTGATGGGAACGAGATTGGCGCGGCCTTCCGTTTTCACGATCTCCGGCTTGCGAGCCGCCTTTTTGGCTTCCGTCTTCCTGGTTTCGGGTGCGCTGCCCGCCGATTCCGCCAGTCCGACGCTTGTCTCGGACTTCGCGTCAGAGAGCGACGGCAAGGGGCTTGGGGTTGTGGGGTTAATTTTGGTGTCGGGCGTGCTTTTCGGGAACCTGGGTTTAGCCATAATTGGATACTCCTTGCATCCTCCTAAGTTTAGGAATGATTGGACTTGTTTACGAAGGAACACCATACAAGTTGACCTTGCGGTTTGGTTGCGGTCAGTTTTCCCTGGTGACGTATCTCTAATATAGCGCGGACCACCCTGTGGATGGCTGCAATACGCACAAAAAAATGTGATAAGACGCTGCAGAATTCCGAAAATGAAACAACTCGGGGGCCATTGTGTAGCGCAGGGAGGTCTGAAGTAAAAGACGCCTAGGAACTCTGGCCGGGAGTCATGCCAAGGCCATTTCGTCTCTCGCGCGGGGCATGTCTGCCCTCAACTGAGGTTTTCTGGCGCAAATACCAGCCTCGACTCAAGCTAAACCAAAATTCCGCTTTGTTATAATTGAGCCTCGTTCCCGTGGCGCTATCGTCTAGGGGTTAGGACGGAAGATTCTCAATCTTCAAACCCGGGTTCGATTCCCGGTAGCGCTACCATGCCCCTTTTTTCCTTCTTCCCGTGCCTTCGGCCGGGAGAAAAGTAGCACTCGCGCACTTCGTGAATGGATTCCAATAAAAAAAGACCAAGTCCCCCTAGGCCGTTCCGGGTTCTGATATGCAAGTGCCCCGGTTTGCGACTGCGTATTAATCTTGATCTCATCGGGTGTGAAAACTTCTGCTCAACGCACCATCGATTACGCCACAAAGGTTTACGCAAGTTTACTAACTCTTAACTCCACGAGTCACCTGCCGTGTTTACATGTAAGGAGTACGGAGGCTATGTGATCAAACGATTGTTCCTGGTTGTTTTCATCTCTTTTTTTGCCGCACCGGTTCTCCTCGCGCAAAGTTCCGAATCTCAGTCCGCCAACGTTGCCGGGTCCTGGCAAGTTTCATGGCAGGGTAGGGGTGCGTCACAGCAAGCCACGATGCAGGTCCAGCAGGATGGCTCCAAACTGAGCGGTACGTTTCAGGACGAGAGTGGATCCTCGCAGATGACGGGAAGTATTGCGGGAAACAAAGTGTCTTTCAGTGTGCAAATACAAGGGCGCCCCTTGACTGTGGCTTTTACGGGCACCGTCGATGGTGACAAAATGAGCGGCACCTTTCAGCCTCAAGGCGCAGGTGGCGGCGGTGGCGGGCGGGGAGGACGCGGGGGTGTACAGGGGAATCATGCCTGGACCGGGGTTCGTCAGTAAGACAACCCCGCTTGCGAAGTGGTTTCTTGACGAATCAGCGCGCGCTAAAAGGCGAGTGTCCGGAATGGCGCGGCCTGGTCGCAGTGGTGCTCGAATCATCGCCGCAGGAGAATCGCATCGATAATCCTTCAAAGGAGGCTTTTTTGTTTCTGCGAAATAGAACCTTAACCGTTGCGCGTGGAACCATGCTGTTGCTTGGAATGGCTGCTCTTGCCGTGGCTCAAGACCATGGAGCACAACAGCCTTCAGCACGCGAGCAACTTCAGAATATCCACGCCCCGCGATCGATCGACCAGGAACTTGCTCGCCTTACGAAAGATCTGGAGCTGACGCCGGAGCAGCAACAGAAGGTCTGGCCACTGCTTCGTGAGCACCACGACAAGATTCAAGCGTTGCTCGATCGGAATCCGAAGGCGTCACGGCAACAGCTTGCTCCACGGATCCACGCGATTAGCGACCAAACGCACGGCGAGATTCACGCTCTACTTACCGATCATCAGAAGGAGTTGGAAAAGGCGATGGTGCAAAGCGAGCAAAGGGGATCAGCAGATCAGCATTGACTTATCGAAGGATCGCCGCCCGCATTCTCGAAGTTAAAGCCTGGGGACACGTCCCGCGAGTTCGTGGCAATTAATCGCAATAAAAAAGGCCCCGGTCAACCGGGGCCTTTGCGCCAAAGTAAGCGCTACTTTATGTTGAGTTGTGAGATGCGAGTGCCCCAGTTGCCGAGTTGGGCCCGAGTGCCGCCGCAGGTGTAATCGGCCTCCCACTGCGCCAGAGTGCAGGTTTGGCCAATGTATTCGCTGGCGGTCCAAATGTTGCTGCCGTCCACAACCGCCGCTCCGTAATCTCCCCAGCGTGAACGCCCCGAGTACTGCGGATAGCCCGTGAATCCGTCCCATGGGCCTGCGCCAGCGGCCGCCAGTTGAATAGCACCGGCTCCCACCAGAGGATCCACTCCCGCGTACGCTGCCGAGGGATAGAAGTCTGGACCAGTCAGCGTGAACGCAACTGCTCCCCGCCCGCTTTGCGTAGCCGCGATCGCAGGATAGGTGACGTTGTTGTTGGGCACGGCAATGTATCCCTGATTCACTACTTTGTGGTTATTGGGGTTGACCACAAAGTACGCTGCTCCCGCAAGCACGTTCACTCCATCGAAGGTCACGCCCGTGTCGAGCGCTGCCCACAAGTTTCCATTCGCGTAGTAAACCTGCTGCATTCGCGAATCGTTGCTGTCGAGGTGCTCCGGTTCAGGATCGCCCAGTGCCTGTCCCAGCGGGTAGTTGCCGGCTTTCTGCGTGGATTTCGGAGGCACGCCGTAACCGGTTACCGGGATGAAGTTGAACGTCAAGCTGAGATTCGGAGAGGCACTGTCCAGCGACGACGTATTGGTCAGTGTCCACTGCCGTATCTGGTTATCGAAGCCGCTGTCGTAGAACACGGCATCGGAACTGAGGAAGAACTCTGTCCCGTGATTGTCCGTGTCGTACTGCCCGGGAACGGAGACGGACGGCCACACAGTGAAGCCCGGCAGTCCATTTGTATCCAGATAGGCGCCGGTATCAAGCTGCACATAATTCACTGTGCCGCCCGCAGCCAGAGCACGCTTCGAAAGCGCATAAATCTGCGAAGCGTAATAGCCGTCATATAACGCAAATTCGTTGGTGGTGATGTAGAACCCGTAGCCGTCGGCGCCAATGTGCGGATAGTCCCCCAAACACGGCCCGCCTGGGCAATGATGGTTGGGCGTTCCGTTGGCGCCGTCGTCGGTTACGTCGAGTTTGTAAATCGTCCAGGTTCCCAGCGGGCTCGACGTATTGCTTACCGCGATGTCCAGATGATTCCGTCCGGTCAGGGTGGAAGTTGTCCCCACGCGGTCCAGAGTCAGCACCACGTGATAGAAGCGCTGCGTTTGTGCATCGTAATAGCAGGACGGATCGGTGATCGACGGACCATACGCGAACGTAGTCCGATTGATCGCGTCCGGATATCCGTAGAAGCTGTTGAGATCCACGGGCCCCGTCAGGGCGTTGCCTTTGGTATCGAACACGCGCAGCACATCGTTTACCGACTCGATAACGTATCCGTTCCCGACGCACAAACCCTGGTCGGGCGGTTCGACGGTGAACTGATTGCCGCCGTTGGCATATCTTTGCGCGTGCAGATTGAGCGCATCAAAACTTTGCGTTAAAACCGGATTGGACTTGGCTTTCGCGCCGTTCACCAGCCCGCCGCTCACGCCATGTTTTTTGGCGATGCTGCGGTTGATGGAGACTGCGCCCACAGCGTCACTGCTGCTGTCGCTGTCGGAGGAGAATGCCGGGTCGATCTCGACGCCTCCCGTAGCATTGCCCATTTGTGAAGTGCCAATCGACGTGGTGCCGGCTGGCTGGATGTGCGCGGTGCTTTGCGCGGCTGCGAATGCGCTGAATGTGAAAAAAAGAACGGCCGCACACAAAAGCGTGCGTAGGGTCAACTTCTGCATATTCACTTCTCCTGAGAAGATCAGTTAGTTGAAGAACATACCCCGGGGGTGGATGGGTTTCTCGATTCGTCTTCGTGGAATAACGCTCACTCATTCAATCCGGGCGATTTGCGGAACTTGAATAACGGGATCGTTAAACCTGCGAAGGCAGCACCGATTGTTCGCGCTGTAGCGCCGGAAGTCAAGCTGCAATTGTTTGCGCCTGGCAGCGCAAAAGCTTTCATCATGACCCCGAATGCCCCATCCCGCTTGGTTTTTGGCGCGACAGAGAACCGCGCATGGCTGGAGTTGGCGGTGGGCGCGGGACAAGGTCCTCGCGCGAGTTTGCGCCCGATGTGTCTCGCTCCTGCGCTTGCTGGAGAAGGCTTAGCATCCAATAACCGTGCTGGATTCGCATCTTTTTCCGATTTCGCCTACTCTAAATAGTTAAATTTACTGCAGAGGATGCTTATGCGTTTGCACGTCAGCAGGATCGTGTCGGCAGTTCTTCTTTCTCTTCTTCCCGTGGCCGTCTTGTATGCGGCCGATGAGCCCTTTCACGGTGCGCCGCCTTCGGCGAAAGCGCAGAAAAATCCTTACGCCGGGCAGCAGGCTGCCGTCGATGCCGGAAAACAGGTCTATACCCGCAACTGCCTGGCCTGTCACGGAAAAACCTTGCAGGGTACCGGTAACGTCCCGTCTTTGGTCGATGGGCAATTAAAAGGAGCATCTGCCGGCGAATTGTTTTGGTTCATCACCAAAGGCGACAAAGACAACGGTATGCCCTCATGGGCGGCTCTGCCCGAAGCAAGCCGGTGGCAGGTCGTGAGCTTTGTCGAAGCCATGGGGTCGGGGAAGACTACCTCTGGATCGTCCGCGGCTCCCGCGGCAGAAGTGGCCGGCGCAAAGCTGAGTGCCGCGGCTCCCAAACCCCCGTTCACCGATTTCCGCTACGAGAAGCCCGGGACCATTCGCAAGATCACTGTAAAAGATTTGCCGGCCCCGTTTGCTACCGAATCCTCGCAGAACGGCGCCCAAGTGGTAGCGCGTCCGCCAAATGCTTTCCCGGTCGCTCCCGCCGGCTTCAAGGTGGAATTGTTCGCGTCGGGTCTCGACAATCCACGCTGGCTCAAGACCGCTCCCAACGGCGATATTTTCCTGGCCGAGAGCGAAGCTGGACGTGTTCGCGTCTTCCGTGGCATTAAGGATGACGGCAAGCCTGAGCAGACCGAAATCTTTGCCAGCGGATTGAAGCGACCCTACGGCATCGCATTCTATCCGCCGGGCCCCGATCCGCAGTGGGTCTATATCGGCAACACCAACGAAGTGATCCGTTTCCCTTATCACAACGGAGATTTGAAGGCGAGCGGTGAATCGCAGCACGTTGCCGATCTGCCCTCCAGCGGCGGACATTGGACGCGGGCGATCGCATTTTCTCCCGATGGCAAGACAATGTTTGTTGGCGTTGGCTCGGCTTCGAACGTTGACGATACCGATACTCATCCCGCCGAAAAAGATCGCGCCGACATTCTGGCCTGCGATCCCGCGAATTGCCAATTGAAGGTATATGCCTACGGCATTCGCAATGCGGGAGGCGGGATCGCAGTCAATCCGAAGACCAGCGAACTGTGGTGTTCGGTGAACGAACGCGACGCGCTGGGCGACAATCTCGTCCCCGACTACATCACCCACGTGGAAGAAGGTGGATTCTACGGCTGGCCCTGGTGGTATATGGGCGCGCACCAGGATCCGCGGCATGAGGGCAAGCATCCGGAATTGAAGGACAAGGCAATTGTGCCTGACGTTCTGCTGCAGCCGCACAATGCTTCCTTGGAATTGACCTTCTATCAGAGCGACAAGTTTCCCCGCGAGTACGACGGCGATATTTTCGCGGCGGAACATGGATCGTGGAACAAAGCGGTGCGCGTGGGTTATGAAGTGATTCGCGTGCCGCTGCATCAGACCGGCCACGCCACCGGCGAGTACGAAGACTTCCTTACCGGATTCGTGCTGCCTGACGGCCACGTTTGGGGACGTCCTGTGGGCGTCACCGTGGCGCAAGACGGGTCACTGTTAGTGAGTGATGACGGCTCGAACTCGATCTGGAGAGTCGTCTACACCGGAAAATGAAAAGGCAGTGGCCGGTGATCAGTGGCAAGTGAGCAGTGGCCAGTGTTCAGTGATATATGCGCTCGTCCTCAGTGATTGTTAATCTGGGCTTTTGGTGGAAGGGCACGGCTTTAGCCGTGCCGTTTAGCAGCGAGGTCAGATGGGCTTTAGCCCTGGGGTGGTTCTGACCACTGACCACTGACGTCTGGCCACTGATCACGGGCCACTGTTCAATGAAAATCGTGCGACACCGTCGCCGCTTTCGTCACGAACAGCGGCTGCACTCTTTCCGCTTTGACGGAAATCACGTTGTCCTGATTCTGCAGAATTCCCTCAATGGCGAGAAACTTTTCGCTGGCCAGCAGCAGCCGGTTCTGATGAAACAAGTCTGGCGTGATAATGGCGTTGGCTACGCCGGTCTCATCTTCCAGGCTTAAAAACACGAACCCTTTCGCGGTCCCCGGGCGCTGGCGAACGATGACGCATCCCCCGATGCGCAGCCGTTTTCCGCTGGGAATGTTACGCAGTTCGCTAGCCCGGCGAATGCCCATCGCATTGAGCCAGTCGCGGCGATAGGCCATGGGATGCGGCCCCACCGTCAGCCCGGTGCCATGAAAGTCGGCGACCAACCGCTCTTCATGATTCATCGGCTGAAGCGGCGATGGCGCGTCCGGTTCCGGCTGCGCTTCCAGCAAAGGTCCCGATCCACGCACAGCCCGCTCCACCTGCCAAAGCGCGTCGCGGCGATGAAACTTCGAGTTGCGAGTTGCGAGCCCCCAGTCCCGAGAATTGTTGAGTTTTGATTTTTGATTATTGATTGAATCCGTGGAAATCCGTGAAGATCCGTGGCCAGTTTTACTGCCCACTGAATTCAACGCTCCGATTTCCGCCAGCGTATTAAGTTCGTCTTTGCGCAGTTCCGGCACGCGCCGCGTGAGATCGTGAATCGATGCGAATGGAGCCAGCCTGCGTTCGCGCAGCAGCGCAAGGGCAGCCTCTTCCCGCAGCCCGCGAACATAGCGCAGCCCCATGCGCAGCGCGATACTCTTTCGCCCCTCCGGGGTTTCTTCACTTTTCGCGTCGAACCCACGGCTTACGCCGTGGGCTGCATTCCGACGCCGCTCCGCGGCTAGGTCTTTACTGAGAACTGAGAACCGAGAACTGAGAACTTCTTCCAACGTACACTTCCACTCCGAGCAAGTCACGTCCACCGGCAACAACTTCAGCCCGTGGCGCTGCGCGTCTTTGACGATCGTTGCGGGAGAATAAAATCCCATAGGCTGATTATTGAGCAGGGCAGCCGTAAACGCCGCCAGGTAGCGGCACTTCAAATAAGCGCTGGCATAAGCAATCAGCGCGAAGCTTGCGGCGTGCGATTCGGGAAATCCGTAGAGCGCGAACGAAGTAATAGAGAGAATAATTTCTTCCTGCGCCTTTGCCGGAATGCCGTTTTGAGTCATGCCGGCACGCAGCTTGGCTTCAATTTCGCGCATGCGGGCCTGCGAGCGCTTGAAGCCCATGGCCCGGCGCAGGTCTTCCGCCTCGCCTCCCGTGAAATTTGCCGCGATCATCGCGATCCGCAGCAGTTGTTCCTGAAACAGTGGAACCCCGAGCGTGCGCTTCAGCACCGGTTCGAGCGAGGGATGCGAATACGTCACCTCTTCTCGTCCTTGGCGCCGCAGGATAAACGGATTCACCATCTGCCCGACAATCGGTCCCGGCCGGATGATCGCCACTTGCACCACGATGTCATAAAATCTCCGCGGCAGCAGGCGCGGCAGCGACGCCATTTGCGCCCGGCTTTCCACCTGGAACAATCCCACCGTGTCGGCCTTCTGCAGCGACGAATAAACCTGCGGATCGTCGGGCGGCAAATGCGCCAGGTCCACTTCCTCGTGATAGTGATCGCGAATGAGTTCGATGGAATCCTTGAGCACGGCCATCATGCCGAGCCCGAGCAGATCAACTTTCACGATGCCCATGTCGGCGCAATCTTCCTTGTCCCACTGCACCACCACGCGGCCGGGCATGGACGCGGGTTCGAGCGGCACCACGGAATCAAGTTGTCCCTGGCAGACGACCATGCCGCCCGAGTGCTGGCCGAGATGCCGCGGCATGTCCTGCACCGCGATGCAGAGTTCGTAATACTTGCGCAGGCGGGGATGGTTGAGGTCGAGTCCGGCATCGCGAAAGCGGCGGTCGAGCGCATCGTTTTCGTCGCGGAATTCCCAGGTGGCGACCGCGGCGGAAATTTTCTGCAGCGTCTCCGGATCAAACCCCAGAGCCTTGCCCATTTCGCGCGCCGCCATGCGGTTGCGATACGTAATCACGTTGGCGGTCATGGCGGCGCCGCGCGCGCCGTATCTCTGGTAAACATACTGAATCACTTTTTCGCGTTCGTCGCCGCTGGGCAGGTCGAGATCGATGTCGGGCCATTCGCCGCGTTCTTCGGAAAGAAATCGCTCAAAC
>DASSRO010000338.1:0-6393 GCA_035701745.1 Candidatus Sulfotelmatobacter sp.
ACCCATTCGTGGACACTTAGCAAGACGGTCTACTTCGGACGCTTACCCTGCGGTTGCTGTGCGTGAACTTGTTGAAACCAGAGCGGCTAAGAGAAAAATCCCTTCCGCAGGTTGCTGTGGAGCGCCCGCCAGGTTAACGCAGGTGAACTTGTTGATTCCTTTGGCTTGATGGCTCAACATAGAGGAACTGGTTTCAGGAGCATGACCGACGCCGGATTCGACTTTGCCTTTGCGGTCGGGATCTTGAATGCGGCAGGGCATGGCGACCGCGCCATAGTGCGCCAGCACATCGCGATAGAGGGGATTGAGAGCAGGATCGTAAATGTCGGGGACGAGCACGCCCTCGCGTAGATTGTCGAGCACGACGATGTGAGTGGCGCCGCCCAGCCGGCGAAACGCTCGTTCGTGCAGTTCGGCCCAGATGCGCGAACTGGAGCGAAAGGTCAGCAGGCGAACCGATTTGCGACTGTAGCCCAGCGTCATCACGAACAGCCGGGTGCGCCGGTACTTGCGGCTCTCGGGATCGCGCACCATTGGGCCAGTGCCGTAATCAACTTGTGCCTCCTGGCCGGGCACGGTGACGATCACTACGCGGGCTTCGGGGGTTTGCATTCCGCGCCGCTTGCGCACGAAGCGTTGCACGCTTTGGTAGCTGCTGGCAAAGCCGTACTCGGAAACTAAGTCTTGCCAGATGGCCATGGCATTGCGGCCGCGGCTGATCCCCAAGTCGATGGCTTCCCGGTACGACTCGCAAGCGCTGGGGCTTGTGACCACGGCAGAGTCGGTGATCACCTCGTTCTCGTTGGCCGGTTTTGAAGTTGCTTTTCCCTTAGTAGAAAGGTGTTCTGGGTTGGGGTTGCAGTTAGGGTCGAGAGAATCTGGAATCACCGCAATGGCCGGTTTTGCCGCGCCAGAGTCGGTGATCACTTCGTTGGCCGGTTTTGGAGCGTGCCGTCCCCAGCCACTGGGCGGACGCACTGTAATCCCCGCCGCTTTCAGATAGGCACTGGCGGTTTCGCGACGGACGTGGGTTGCTTGCTGGATGCGCCGCAGCGACCAGCCCAGCCGTCCCAGAGCTAAGACTTGTTGTTTCTTCTCTTCGTTCAAGACATTGGCCATGCCCACGGAGCCTACAAGACTCCGCGGGGAATCAATGTCCCGGACGCTACTCTCGTTGGCCGGTTTTCAGGTGATACCCAGTGGCCGGTTTTGGGTGATCGCTGAGGTCCGAGGTCGTAGAACCTGTTGGCGTCGATGCGCCGCAGAACCGCACCCCATGCCATGAGGTAGGTGCCGGCGAGGCGAGGTCTTCGGCATTGCGCCCGGCAACGACGACGAGATCGAGAAAGTCGCGGAACCCGCTGGTTTGATGAAGCACCTGGCGAAGCGTGATGCGACGGCCGTAGTCGGGCAGCGCGGGGAGGTACTTGCGGACGTCGTCATCGAGTGAGAGATGGCCCGGTTCGGCAGCGAGGACAATGCTCGCGGCTGTGAATTGCTTCGAGACCGATGCCATATAAAAGACCGACGCGGACGTGAGCGGGACGCCGAGTTCGAGGCTCGCGTAACCGAAGGACCTTTTGTAAACGAATTCGCCGTCGCGGATTACGCCGACTGAGCACCCCGGCGAGCCCGGTTTGTCGAACATCGCGAAAAGCTGATCGAGCTCCACCGCCCGATCATCAGCTCCGAGTTGCGGCGGTCGCCGTGGCGATGCTCAGGAACACAACGATGAAGGTTTTCATCAAGCACCCGCTTTCGTAAGTCCACGGTCGAGTATACGGGCGACAGGAGGATTTCGGAGTATCGCGACGGCATAACTGGCGCAAAATCTTATCGCTCACAACCCCATCGGGCATGAGGCGAGTCTCGCGGTCTTCACCCTAAGCTTACGTTAAAAGCGTAGGGCTATCACTTCCTCCACGCCGTTCGGGATGTTAGGGAAAAAAACAGCTGCGTGGAAAATCGTCGTCGACTCTGGTCGAGGAGAACTAGCTTAGGAGCATGCCCGAGAAATCAGCGACCAGCCCGGTTGGGCGGCAGATCGTGCTTCACTTCTGAAGTCTTCCGGGCTTCTGTGTAGGTGACATTCGCTACAACTCGATCAAGCGCGTCACTGTTTCCTCACTTCTTTTTACAGCCATCAGCTCAATAACCTCATGTAAGCCCGGTCACAATCGACACAGGTTTCGCGGCGTGTAGCGGAATCGAAGGTCGAAGGTACGAAAAACCGGCTCTACGAAAACATAGGCTCCGCCCGGGAATGTCCTATTGGATGTTTATTGGGCGTTCGTTTCTCCGAGATTGCGAGAAATGTTCTGTAACTGCATGAAGGCGAGAATGGCAACTAATTCGATCCAGGAAAAGAGGGCGAGGCTGTTGCGCAATCCAAATGCCCCCTGAGAAAGCCAGCCGACAGCAAGAGGAGAAATAAATCCGGCCATGTAGATAGCCATATTCACGAGGACCACGAATGCCGCCATCAGTGAGGGCGTCATCGACGGCAAAGACATAATGTAAGTATTCAAAACGGGAAGCCAGCCGGAGAGTCCAATTCCTGCGACGAGCAGCCCGACCTTGGTCGCCGCACCTTCACCGAAGAAAAGGGCGATGCTGCCTGCGAGGACTATCGCGCAGCTTGCCCACAGCAGATGCTTCCGCCACTTAGCCCGAGTCGCCAGCACACCAAAAACAATTACCCCTGCCACGCTGCTAAACGAAATTAGTGAAGCCAGGCGACTGGCCTCTGACAACGAGATCCCCTCTCTGGTTTCGAGAAACAGGGGTATGAACGAAAAGTCCATGTTGTAAACCCATGAGATCGCAAAGGCGCCTAGCACGAGGGTACGAACGACCGGCATACTGAGCGCTGTCCTGAGAGAGTTGGGAGTCTTGGCCGTACCGACCGCCGCCGATGCCTCTCCGGCGGGGAGTGTCTCTTGCCGATTTCGTCCGATGACCAGCCAAATAAGCGCCGTGGCGAGGATGCTGAACCCATAAGTTCCTAGCGCCAGCCTCCACGAGCGATTGAACCAGCGAAATAGACCAACAGTGACCAGCATTCCCGATGCGATTCCCAAGAACGTGACCGCAGCAAAAATCGTATTAATGTACGGTTGTTCGCGCCTGGAAAACCAGGCCACGATTAATCCGCCCATCACGGGATAACAGATACCGATACCAATTCCCTGAAGAACCCTGCTGAATAAAACAAGTGCCAGGTTGTGCACAACGAGCATGATCGCAGCGCCTACTCCCAGCAGGGCAACCCCAGAAAACAGACCCAGTTTTAGCCCAGCGCGGTCAACCAGCACGCTTCCCAAGACCTGGCAAATCATGATGGCCATGTTTAGAGCCGAGATGATCAGCCCGAACTCCGTTCGGGTCAGCCGCAGGTCTGAGATGATGGGGCTGGCGACAGCTGCAGGAGCAAACGTTACTAGCATTATCTGGAACTGCGCCAGAACAATGATTGCAAGCACCACCCAGCGCGAGGCGTAGAGTTTTTCAGTCGTACTGACGGTCGTAGCTTCCATCGGTTAATGAACAAAGAGCCGATTGCAAATGTCCTTAATAGTCATAGTCCAGGGAAGTTCGGCATCAAGCTGCTCCTTTGCACATTTCGGCTGGCTTGGCTTGGGTCGGTAAAGAGAAATGAAATGTTGCGCCCCGTCCCGTATTCGGGCTCGCCCACAGACGGCCGCTATGTGACTCGACGATCGTCCGACTGATAGAGAGCCCCATGCCGGTGCCCTGCGATTTCGTGGTGAAGAACGCGTCGAAAATGCGGTCGGGATTCTGCGGAAGCCCGATCCCGGAATCACTTATTGAAACAATCAATTGACCATCTTCGTTTGACTTCGAAGTGACCGTCAGTTCACCGCCCGTATCTTTCATCGCTTCGATGCCGTTTAGCATGAGGTTCATCAGCACCTGTTGTAGTTGCACCCGATCGGCCATGACTTTGGGCAAACTGTGGGAAAGTTCGCTACGAATCGGGATCGAGTATCGACTCGCTTCATCCTGCAGAAGAACCACCATCTCTCGAATAATCTCGTTTAGGTCGATCAACTCCCGTTGTGGTGTATCTCGCCTGTAGAGTGAGCGAACGCGGTCGACGATCTCGGCCGCCCGCGTTGTATCTTTGACGACTCTTGCTGCAGCCTCGCACGCTTCACCAATATCAGGCTGATCGCGTCGGAGCCACCGAGAGCAAGTCTTGGCATTCGTCACGGCGGCGGCAATCGGCTGCTTGATCTCGTGGGACAGTGATGCCGCCAATTGTCCGACCGTGATTACCCGGCTCATATAGGCCAGGTCGGCCTGGGCCTGACGCAGCCTCTCGCGCTCTTCCTCGGCGCGCTTGCGCTCCGTGAGGTCGAGGACGAATGCCAAGGTCTCGCTGCGGGCGTCCCCGATCACGGTGGCAGCCACCAGCACGGGCACGCGGCTGCCGTCGCTGCGGAAGTACTCCTTTTCGTACATTTCGCAAGTGCCGGTCGTTCTCAGCTGCGCGACCGCCCTTTCGGTGGCCGCATGCCATTCCGGAGGAGTGAGATCCGTCCATCGTAATCGTCCCGAGATGACGTCTTCACGCCTGTGTTGGACCATTTGCAGAAAAGCATCGTTGGCCTCGACAATCGGCCCGTCAAGACTCGAAATCAACACCCCGACAATATTGGCATCCACCAGGCGCCTGATCTTGCCTTCGCGTTCCTGCAGGTCACGATACAAGCGACTATTTTCGAGCGAAGCCGCCGCCGCTGAGACCAGCACGTTTAACAGCGCAATTCTCGCGGGCGTAAACACATTGGCCGCCAGATTGTTTTCGAGATAGAGCACTGCGATCAGCTGGCCTTGCTTTATGAGTGGGAGGCACAATATAGACCGTGCGTGCGCACGCTGAACGTACTCGTCATTGGAGAACGAACCTCGAGCCGAAGCATCGTCCAGCATGACGCTCTGCTGGGTACGCACGGCATATTGAATGATGGCTTCTGGCAATTCAGCGCTGGAGACGGGCGCGTCACGGAGCTCGAGTGTGACTGAACTGCCGCCGGTACTAGCTTCTGCCTGGATCCGCAGCTCGGCACCGCGTGGCAGAACGAGCAGTCCGCGTTCCGCGCCAGCATGCTCGATGGCGGCCCGGAGCAACGCGTCGATGAGGTTTTCCAGCACGATTTCACCGGACACCGCCTGCGAGATCTTGAGGACGGTTGCAAGGTCCAAGTGTTCGATGGGCGCGCCGATCGTGCGGCGCGCATCGGTCTCCGGCTCTGCTTTGCGGAGGTGCGGATAGAGCTCGTCAAGTTGCCGCACTTTGCCGTCCGCTCCCCAGCTCAGGTAGCACTGGCGGGCGTTTCGCAGGTACAGCTGTGCAATCTGCTCGAAACCGCGCGCCCCGTAAAATCGCCCAGCCAGTTCATTGGCGACCGCCGCGTTCTGAACAAAGCCGTTTGCTTGGGCGGAGCAGATGGCCTTCTCGTAAAGGTGTTCGGCATCAAGTATGCGACCTTCGATGCGAGCGATCTCTGCGCCGACCAGCGCGGCGCGGTTTGCGAAATTCTCCGGGCAATTCGCAGCCCACAACGCGAGCTGTCGGTGGTGAGCGGCCAGCGCATCCAGATGCTGCTGCCGCTCTCCCGATGAAGCGGAGTCGTAGAATGCCGCTTGGGAAAGCGCACCATAATAGTGGTGCTCCGCCGTTTCCGGAGCTGTTTGCCACGCCCCGACCAGCCTTTGCGCCCTGGAAGAGGCCTCGACCGCCGATACATAATCGCCGGCCGTGAAATACGCCTGCAGCTTGCGAATCCAATAGGCGGATTCGGCGGGCGCCAACTCCGGATTACGGGCCAAACGGCGCTCCAACTTCTGCTCGTCAAACTGCTGATCGTCAAATGATCCGAATTTCGCCGTCAAGCCACGGAGTGTCCGCACCAGCCCAAGCTGTATGCCGACAAGGTCAATCGCATACCCAAACCGTATCTTCTGCGCAAACGCGAGACTGCGCTCGATTTCAACCTGTACCTCGACGAGCGGATCCCCCGTCGCGAGAAGGTTCGTGTTCAGATTGGAACAGGCGAACGCTGCAAACGTTAGGTCGCCCATCTGGTTAGCGGCCTCGAACGCTCGACGCAGTAAATCGCGGCTAGCCTTGAAATGTCTCGCCCAAGGGAGGACTTGAACTCCAAAGTTGTTATAGGTCCTGGCCTGAAAACGCTTCAGTCCGCGTTTTTCGACCAGATCGTAGCCAAGTTTGCCGAAGCTAAACCCGGCCTGGTAGTCACCGAAGCACGCGCCAGCCACCGCGCCAAGCCATTCAAGATGGGGGCACAAACCGTCGCTGTAGCCGCGCTCGAGGCTCAGATTGATCGCTCGGCAGACCACCAAGGA